>NZ_JBHTLM010000011.1:0-173305 GCF_042678945.1 Paenibacillus puldeungensis
GTAACCTCCACCTCATCTCGATATTGTTTAACCCATTTATACAATGAATACGGGGAGATTCCATGTTTTCGTGCAGTTAATGCTACATTCCCCCGGTCTAGTGCTTCCTCGACGACCTGTATTCTCAGCTCGTCAAACTTACTATGTTGCACTCTCATACGGACTACCTCCAGCTAATTTTTATTGTATATTGTTTAGCCTGAAAGTGTCCAAGGTGATTAGGGGGCTTTATAGATTTAGACGTTGTTTTGCTGAAGAAGGGCGATAATGTTGCACAAAATACAACAATCCCCCTCTTATTCCGCGGTAGGACCTGAGATTGCTGCACAATATACAACATTACTAGACTAGCTAAAAGCTTTCTGCAAGAAAGCTGTTTCGGAAGTATAAGCTCGGCTACCCTATCACATACAGTCATTTGTTCAACTTATATAGCGAGGGAGCTGCCTTCACGGTTTTATTGAAAAACCGGAGGCGGCTCTCTTTTTCTTATGTAGATTGCCATTACCGACGGCGCATTGCACTAACGCTTCCCTCTCTTAGCCTCCCGAAACGAGCTCGGCGTTTGGCCGGTCGCTTTTTTGAACAGCATGGAGAAATATTTGTCGTTGCCGTAGCCAACGCGGGCGGCGATTTCATGTACCGGGGCGTCGCTCTCGATGAGCAGGCGCTTGGCCTCCTCAATGCGGCGGGTGATCAGATACTTGAAGGGCGAGTCGCCCAGTTCTTTTTTGAACAGATGGGACAAATAGTGCTGGTTGACGTAAAGCGTGTCGGCGATCTCTTTGAGCGTGATGCTCTGCGTGTAGTTTTTATCGATAAATTGCTTGGTCCTTACGGTGATTTCATTAATATCTTTCAGAGAGTTAAAAGGATACTTCACATCGACGATCCGGTAAATGAGCGTGATGAGCGACATGAGCAGGTTATTGCTGAGCGTTTCGTAGCCGAGGATTTGCGAATCGCATTCCTGCAGCATTTCCGAGAGATAGCTTTCGACTTTATAGGCGTATTTCTCGCAAGGGATAACCGGTTCTACGTAAGCGGGGAGCAGTTGCCCGGGCGAAATGCCTTCAATATGCACGTTACCGACGCCGCAGTAAATGACTTTAAACGGCCCCGTATTCAGCGCTCGTTCCTCGTGGGGAACCCCAGAGTTATAGACAGCTACATCACCCTGCTGCAGGGGGTATACCTTCCCCCCGATGCGGAATTCTCCGGTTCCTTCAACAATATATATGATTTCGCAGAAATCATGGATTTGCGGTGGGGCATAGAAGGCACGTTCATCGATCACTTGACCGGCATAGAGCAGCTCCGGCGTCTTTTTGAAACGGAAGCGGTCGCTTTTGCTATGAGGAATTTCTATTTTTGGCACGGTGAATGAATCCTCTCCCCCACTTATTCGATACCTCCATTATATCCGAAGACCCGTCATGATGGAAAAAAGCAGGCTCTTCCGTCAAGTTCAATATATTGCGCTTTCCCGGTGAAAAATGGCAAAATAATAGGTTCTCGAACGAAGCCTTCGATCTTACAATGGGATTGAATGAAAAGATCAAGGAGGCAGAATATTCATGGTTGAAAACGATTTCAGATGGCGCAGCGGTTTCCCGAAAATTGGTATTCGCCCGACCATAGATGGCAGAAGAAGAGGCGTACGTGAATCTCTGGAAGAACAAACGATGAATTTGGCTAAATCCGTAGCCAGCTTTCTGTCTGAAGAGCTGCGTTACCCGAACGGGCAGCCGGTGGAATGTGTCATTGCCGATACGTGCATTGGCGGGGTTGCAGAAGCGGCGGCAGCTGCCAAAAAATTCAAACAAGCCGAGGTTGGTCTGACAATCACAGTAACCCCTTGCTGGTGCTACGGCACGGAAACGATGGATACCGATCCTTCGATTCCTAAGGCGGTGTGGGGCTTTAATGGTACGGGGCGTCCAGGTGCAGTATATTTGGCGGCCGTGCTGGCTGCTCATGCACAAAAGGGACTGCCGGCCTTTGGCATTTACGGGCAGGACGTACAGGATGAAGGAAATAATCAAATTCCGGATGATGTCAAAGAGAAGCTGCTGCGGTTCACGCGGAGCGGTCTTGCGGTAGCGATCATGCGCGATCAAGCCTATTTGTCCATGGGCTCCGTATCCATGGGGATCGCGGGTTCCATGGTAAACGATTCTTTCTTCCAAGAATACTTGGGCATGCGCAACGAATACATCGATATGAGCGAATTTACGCGCCGGATGGATGAAGGCATTTACGATCCTGAGGAGTATGAAAAGGCGCTGGTCTGGGTGAAAAAGAACT
The DNA here is from genome assembly GCF_042678945.1 of Paenibacillus puldeungensis. Classification (NCBI taxonomy): domain Bacteria; kingdom Bacillati; phylum Bacillota; class Bacilli; order Caryophanales; family Paenibacillaceae; genus Paenibacillus; species Paenibacillus puldeungensis. The sequence goes on from NZ_JBHTLM010000011.1 coordinate 2,308, forward strand.
GCAAGGAAGGGCCGGACAACAATCCGCCGCACCTGCAAACGTCTCGTGAACGCAAGGATCAGGAGTGGGAGACGGTCGTGAAAATGACGCTCATCGCGCGTGACCTGATGATTGGCAACCCGCGGCTGGCCGAGCTTGGGTTTGAGGAGGAAGCTCAGGGCCATCATGCGATCGCCTCCGGCTTCCAAGGACAGCGGCAATGGACCGACCATGCTCCAAACGGCGATTTCATGGAAACGATGTTGAATTCCTCCTTTGATTGGAACGGAATCCGTTCTCCCTTTGTGGTAGCTACGGAAAATGACAGTCTGAACGGTGTCGGCATGCTGTTCGGCTATCTGCTCACGAACACAGCGCAAATTTTTGCCGATGTACGGACGTACTGGAGCCCGGCTTCCGTGGAACGGGTCACTGGTCATAAGTTGGAGGGCCCCGCAGCAAACGGCATTTTGCACTTGATCAATTCGGGGTCGGCTACGCTTGACGGCACCGGTGAGCAAACGAAAAACGGCGAACCGGCCATGAAGCCGTTCTGGGAAATCAATGAAGCAGAGGTCGATAAAATGCTTCAAGCGTCGCAGTGGCGTCCGGCTTCGGTCGAATATTTCCGCGGTGGCGGCTTCTCTACGGACTATCTGACTCGCGGCAATATGCCGATGACGATGATCCGGTTGAATTTGGTAAAGGGCCTCGGACCGGTATTGCAAATTGTGGAAGGCTACTCCGTGGATTTGCCGGAGGATGTGCACAATACGCTCGATCAGCGGACCGATCCAACGTGGCCATCGACCTGGTTTGCGCCGATCCTGACTGGCACGGGCGCATTTACGAGCGCCTACGATGTAATGGACAACTGGGGCGCCAACCACGGTGCGATCAGCTACGGCCATATCGGCGCCGATCTGATCACGCTGGCCTCGATCCTGCGGATTCCGGTTGCCATGCACAATGTGTCGAAGGAGAAAATTTTCCGCCCTCGCGCCTGGAGCATGTTCGGCACGGAGCATCCGGAGGGTGCGGATTTCCGGGCTTGTGAGAATTTTGGGCCGATGTATCGGTGACTCCGGTATTGCGTCCGGTGATCTGTTGTCCGTCGACTAACCGGATGGCTAACGCCATCGGTTGCGTACTCCCAAAGGATCCCCGGCCGCAAAACCATCGTCAAGCAGGTTGAAGAGCTGAGGGTAGAGCTTCGGAGGGTTAAGGCTGAAGGTGAGGCTACCGTGGCAAGTCCCCGGTGACTCCGGTATTGCGTCCGGTGATCTGTTGTCCGTCGGCTAACCGCATGGCTGACGCCATCGGTAGCGCACTTCCAAAGGATCCCCGGCCGCAAAACCATCGTCAAGCAGGTTGAAGAGCTGGGGGCAAGGCTTCGGAGGATAAAAACTGAAGGCGAAGCTCCGGGTGCATAAGGCTGAAGGCGAAGCGCTGGAGTTTTGAGGCCTCGCGTGCGCTAACCGAATGGCTAACGCCATCGCTTGCGCACGGCACAAGAACGAGGGTCTTTTTAACACAGAAAAAGGAGCGGAAGAGCTTATGGAAAATATGGTAACGCGGCGAGAGTTGTGTAAATATGGCCGAAAGATTGTGGAGAAAGGGCTGGTTGTGGGGCCGGGGGGGAATATTAGCGCCAAAGCGGGCGACAAAATGTACTTGTCGCCGAGTGGGTTTGCGCTGGAGGAAATCGAGCCTGAGCAGTGGGTGGAGGTCGATATTCCGACCGGCCAGATCACCGATAATGGGCTGCGGCCCTCGTCGGAGGTGCTGATGCATTTGTACGCATACCGGCAGAAGCCGGATATGGGGGCGATTGTTCATACGCATCCGTCGCAATGTATAGCGTTTACTTTAATAGGTCAGGATTTGCCGATCATGTTCCCGGACCAGGCAGCGCTTGTAGGTAAAACCGTCTACGTACCGTACATTATTCCGACTACGGATCTTTTGGCGAACGCCGTTGCGGCGAAGGTGAACGAAGCAAGCTCGATTTTACTGGGGAACCACGGTCTTGTGACGACAGGTCGCAATTTGCGTGAAGCCTATTATCGGACTCAGGTCGTTGAGGAAAGCGCCAAAATTTATTTGAGCGCCCGGGCGGCTGGAACTCCGGTTCCGCTGACCGATCAGGAAGTGGCGGACATCGCGGCGCTGGAGAGTGAGGATTATCGGATTCAACTGCTGAACAAAATGAAATGAGCGGACGGTGGCCTTCATGTCATTGGATAAAGCAACCCCCTGCGTTTTGGCTTTCGATTTAGGGGCTAGCAGCGGCCGGGCTTTTGTGGGTGAAATCGTCAAAGCTGACGGCGCTGGAGGGCCCAGTCAACTCAAAATTACGGAAATTCATCGTTTCTCGAACGATCCGGTTCGGATCGGCAGCCATTTGCATTGGGACACGTTGATGTTGTTTCAAGAAATTAAAAAAGGTATCCGCAAAGCATTCCAAGCCGGCTTCCGGCCGCAAAGCTGCGGTATAGACACGTGGGGCGTCGATTTCGGCTTGCTCGACCGGAACGGCGAGCTCATCGGCATCCCCTACCATTACCGGGATCACCAGACGGATGGATTGGTGGAGGAAGTATCTGCTAAGATCGGGCCGGAGCGGTTGTTCCGTGAGAGCGGCCTGCAATTTATGCCTTTCAACACGTTATTTCAGCTCTATGCCATGAAAAAAGCGACTTCTCCCATGCTGGACATCGCGGATACACTGCTGCTGACTCCGGATTTGTTGAGTTATTTTCTGACCGGGGAAAAGGTTTGCGAGTTTACGATGGCGACGACGACCCAGCTATACGATCCGGGCCGGGGAGCATGGAATTTGCCCTTGATGAAGGAACTGGGCTTGCCGCTCCACATTTTGCCGGAGCCGATTTACCCGGGAGCCGTAATTGGAGAGCTGACCGAGGACGTATGTGCAGAACTGGACGTGCCTCCCCTCAAGGTCGTAGCTGTAGCTTCGCACGATACGGAATCGGCTGCGGCGGCCGTACCGGCGGACTCGGATTCTTTTGCCTATCTGGTCAGCGGCACGTGGTCGCTGCTCGGCACGCAGATGGCGAAGCCGCTGCTTCATTCGACAGTTATGGAGCACCAGTTCTCGAATGAGGGCGGGGTGGATGGTACGTACCATTTGCTCAAAAACATTATGGGATTGTGGATTTTGCAGGAATGTAAGCGTAAGTGGGAGCAAAGCGGCAAGAGCTTATCCTTCGCTCAGCTGGTCAAGCTGGCCGGGGAGGCAGAGCCGCTGCGTTCCTTCATAGCGCCGGATGATTTACGCTTTATGAATCCACCGGATATGCCGGAGGAGATTCGCCGATACTGCGTAGAGACTGGCCAGCCTGTACCAGACACGGAAGGCCGTATCGTCCGCTGCATTCTCGAAAGCCTTGCACTGCGGTACCGGCAAGTGCTGGAGCAAGCCGAGGAGCTGATGGGCGCGCATTTTGCAAAGCTTCATATGGTGGGCGGCGGGATTCAAAACGAACTGCTATGCCAATTCACGGCGAACGCCTTGGGGCGTCCTGTCTGGGCCGGACCGGTGGAAGCGAGCACGATTGGAAATCTCCTGGTGCAATTCAGATCCGCCGGTATGATTCGGGATATGCAGGAAGGCATCGCCCTAGTGAAGACATCTTTTCCTCTGCAAGTCTTTGAGCCGGAGGAAAACGACAGTCAAGGACTGTGGGCTACGTCCTATGAACGCTTTTGTCGATTATAGTAAGTGACCATACCTAAGGTAACCTTTTAAGCAGTTTTTGATGAAATGAGACTTGCATTACTAATGATTAAGCTTGTACGATAGCAGGTAATTACCTGAAGTGTGGCTAGCTGCGCTTAACCTGATGGCTGGAGGTATGTTATGTTAAAAGGAATTTCCCCCCTTATTTCGCCGGATTTGCTGAAAATATTAGCGGAAATGGGGCACTCGGATGAAATCGTATTGGCAGATGCCAATTTTCCGGCTGCAAGTCATGCCAAGCGCCTCGTTCGCTGCGACGGGCATGGTATCCCTGAACTGTTGGAGGCGATTCTTCCGCTGTTTCCGCTTGATGTCTATGTAGACCATGCAGTCTCACTAATGGGGGTAACTCCAGGCGATGCGGTGGAGACGCCAATTTGGGAAAAATACCGGGCAATCGTAGGTCGCTATCATTCGGTCGAGGACGCATTTGAAGAGATTGAACGGTTTAATTTCTATGAAAGAGCGAAGCAGGCTTACGCGGTCGTATCGACGGGAGAGAAGGCGCTGTACGCGAATGTGATTCTTAAAAAAGGCGTCGTCATCCAAGGGTGCGATTAGGCCGCAAACCGGTGGGCACGGACAGTAATGCTCGCCCCTGCGGGTCATATCAATAAAAAACGAGCTCACCAGTAGCTTTCAAAGCGATGGCAGGCTCGTTTTTTATTTTCATAACCGCAGCTACTAAAAATAAATGTATTTGATACAGCTATTTGATCGCAATTTGGCGGGTGGGGAAAAGCAAATGCATAAAGTGCATCTAAATGGGCTGTAGAGACACGGGTTTGCAGCAGAGGGTACTTTTAAATGTACTAATTACAACTAAAACGGATAAGTTTTGAAAATATCCATCAAATAGATGTACTTAATACATTTAGATCCGGGCTGATCCTGAGCTACTCTAAGCTACCCTAATCCGATCCCACGATCTACGATATTCAATCGACGATCCTACGCACGTCTCAAATGACCTACGAGTGGACACCCTCTTCCACCTCAAGCATCTGGATGAAAGCCTGTAAAGCACTGGTGGTGAAGGAATTTTTGCGGATGATAACGACCGTTTGCCGGTAACGTATCGCTTCGGGGACCTCATGTACAAGCACGGCGCCCGCTTGCTCCTGCTTATGAATAACTACGCGCGGCAGCAGCGTAATGCCAAGTCCGGCCGACACACCTCCGATAATAGCCTCAAGCGTACCGAACTCCATGGTGTTAAGATGCGACACACCCTGGGAATGAAGCCACTGCTCCAACGTTTCGCGATAAGGACAGCCTTTGCTGTACACCAGGTTTGGCTTCGTGAGCGCCTCTTCAATCTCGGTAACCCATGGGGCAGAAACCAAGACGACTTCCTCGTTAAATGCAGGAATGGTTTGCAGGTCGGGGTGATTGCAGGGATTATTTATGAAGGCAACGTCCAATTCGTATTGGACAACTTTTTCTATTAATTTGTTGGAAAGATCGGTCGTAAGCGATAACGTCACCTTTGGATGCTGTTCATAGTATTTGCCAAGCAGGGTCGGAAGTCTAACCGCCGCTGTCGTTTGCGTAGAACCGATCAAGAGCGGACCGCTTGGTTCGCTGGAGGGGGTGAGCGCTTGGGCAGCTTCATCCAGCAAGCCGACGATTTTGTCCGCGTAGGTTAGCAGCATTTTGCCGCTGGAGGACAGCGTAATCCCTCGATGATGACGGTGAAAAAGCAGGGTGCCAAGCTCAGATTCCAGGTGCCGAATTCGTGCCGTCACGTTCGATTGGACGTAACCGAGCAGCAAAGCCGCCTTCGTGATGGAGCCCTCGCGGGCCACTGCTTGAAATATACGCAAATCTGCACTTTCCACTAACAATAACCTCCATTTTGCCCGTCTCCCAATCATATTGTTCGACAAGGCCATCCATTTCCTTCTACCATTTGATATCACAAAATGTGATATTTCATATCTCTACCAATCATTATACATATGAATAGCCTTTTACTACAATAAAGTCATGAAGGCTCATTAAGGAGACTCAAGGGAAACGCTGCAGGCAGCAGCATTTAGATCCAAATAATTATTAGTCTGGAGGGAAAATATATGGATTACAGCAACAAAGTAGTTTTAGTGACAGGCGGGGGAACGGGGATTGGGAGAGCGACCAGTCTTTTGCTCGCTGAGCGGGGGGCAACCGTGGCCGTAAACTACTCGCGGTCCAAAGCCGAGGCGGAGGAGACCGTCTCTCAAATCAATGAATCCGGCGGAAAGGCGATGGCGATCCGAGCCAATGTGTCTAAAGACAATGAAGTCAGGAAAATGGTAGAGGACATAGTCCAGAAGTTTGGGGTGATAGATTTCCTTGTCAACAACGCCAGCATTACACGCTACATTCCGATGAATGATCTGGATTCGGTAACAGAGGAGGTGTGGGATGAGCTTTTTGCGGTAAACGTCAAAGGGATGTTCAACTGTGCGCGTGCGGTTGTGCCCTACATGAAAGCCCGGAAACAAGGGGCCATCGTAAATGTAGGAAGCATTGCGGGACTGACGGGAAAAGGCTCATCGCTGCCTTACGCCGTCTCCAAAGCGGCTGTACATGGTCTTACCAAGTCGCTGGCTCACGCCCTGGCGCCGGAAATCAGAGTGTGCAGTGTGGCGCCAGGTGCCGTTAAGACTAGATGGTGGGAAGGAAAAGAAGAGCAGATGCACTCGTTAATTTCTCATCTCCCGCTAGGGCGCATATCGACAGCCGATGACATTGCTGAGCTGATCTGCGCAGTGCTTGTACAACCTTCTCTTACAGGACAAGTTATCACAGTGGACAACGGCCAGACGTTATAATTTTCCGATAGAAAATAGAGGGGCGCGAGCCTCAAAAGCTATGCCGCGAAAATAGCGGTAAAAAAGGGCCCTATTTAGGCCCTTGCAGTAAATTTTGCTTAGATAGGGGAATAAAATGGACCTATTTCTGGATTAGGCCAGCCAAAGGGACGTTTTCCGAGGGTTGATCTGGGAATAAGGCCATTAGATTCCTCTATTTCTTAAGTTTTTAGTCAAATGGCTAAAATAGGTCCCAATTTTACCCTTATAATAGTGTGGTTAAGTAAAAGTGATCTTCCTCAAGCTCTAATCCTCAATCACATCATACAGCACCCGGGCCAGCAGGTCCTGGCTGTAATTGCCAAAGTTCCTTCCGAAAATCGTAAGCCCGCGTTTATTGACCGACTCCTCGGTAACGGCCATCTTGAAGGTAAGTTCGCTTTTATAGTTGAGATTGATCTGATCCAGCGTCACGTCCGAAATTCGGCAGCCGTCGATGAAGCTACCCTCGTTGTTAATACGAATGAGCTTCAGCATGCCGTACTGATTTAAGTGTGGGGGCCACCAGTCCGGGTTGAACGTACCTCGCGCATCACCGAAATCCCCAGGACTCGTCCAGAAGCCGATTTCGACGCCGTTTAAATAGAAATAAATATCGGACGGGTAATTATCGAGAAAACCCGGGGCTTCCGAACCCAGCTCCATTGAAAATTGAATTTCTCGAAAGGTTTGATTCGGCTTTAAATAATTCGGAATGCGGTACTCCAAATATCCTTCGGCGAGCCAAATGATTTCCGCATCGATCCGCTGAGGATCAGCAAAGTAGCGAGGGTCATCAAAATCGCCGACAATGCTGTCCTTCGTAGCCAAACCGCAGGTGGGCGATGCTTGATAGTCACTGTAATGCCCGACCTGAATTTCTACTTCGTACAAGTTTTCAACTTCTTTACTACGCAGATCAATCATCAACTTATCTTTATTCAAAAAGCAAATCTTCTGAATGCCATGCTTGCCTACCGAGGTGTTAATCTCGATCAGCCCGCTTTCCTCTAGCTTCTTTACATGCATCGTGATGGCACCGTTGCTCAAGTTCAGCTTGTTGGCTAAATCGTTCAAGTTGAGTGCCTGGTTTTTGGCAAGCAATTCGAGGATTTGAATCCTGATCTCGGAACTTAAGGCTTTAAAGATGTCGATTCCACTCATCAAATCCTTAATGTAAATCATTTTAGGAACACCCTTCTTCCAAATATATAGTACTTCATTTAGTTTAAGTAATTATAAATCAACTATACTATTTTATAAAGCTAATTAATCATATTAGCGTATATTTTTTGCTGGAGAGACGAAAACTATCTATAAAAAATGATTTGAATTATAAAACACTGAAATAAACAGAGTCAAAATATGAGCTTTTGAAGTGATATTTCGATGATTTTTACCCAAATCAGCACAATTTTACAGTTTTATTTACAAAAACATAAAAAGGTTTAGTAAAATATATTTACAAGCAGACAATCATGTGTTAATTTATATTTGTAAGCGAATTCATTCATGTTCTATTAAATAAGTTTAAGTTTTATTGAAAATGGAAGGTGATGAACTTGTCGTCAATAACACTGCGAGCAAAGATGGTTGTGGATAAAGCGTTTAAGATTGCTGAGGTAGATAAACGAATATACGGCTCGTTTATAGAGCATCTTGGAAGAGCGGTGTATGGGGGGATTTATGAGCCTTCTCATCCCACTGCGGACAGCTTCGGATTTCGTAACGATGTGAAGCAACTGGTTAAAGAACTGGATGTACCGATTATCCGTTACCCGGGTGGCAATTTTGTATCCGGCTATAATTGGGAAGATGGAGTAGGTCCCGTAGAGTCGAGACCTAAACGTCTGGAACTAGCTTGGAGAACGGTGGAACCAAACTTCGTCGGAACAAATGAATTTTTTGAATGGGCTAAAGAAATTGATTCAGAAGTCATGATGGCAGTGAATCTTGGAACACGTGGTGTCGATGCCGCTAGAAATCTATTGGAATATTGCAACCACCCAAGTGGAAGCTATTGGAGCAATTTGAGACGGAGTCATGGATATGAGCAGCCGCATCGAATTAAGACCTGGTGCCTTGGCAACGAGATGGATGGTCCGTGGCAGATTGGGCAGAAGACGCCTCAGGAATACGGACGGCTAGCCTATGAAACCGCTAAAGCGATGCGCCTTGTAGATCCGAGTATTGAACTGGTTTCCTGCGGAAGCTCAAGTTCCTCGATGCCGACTTTCCCGGATTGGGAAGCCATAACGTTGGACCACACCTACGATGCAGTGGACTATGTTTCTCTACATCAATATTACGGCAATAAGGACAATGATACAGCGAATTATTTGGCAAGATCGATGGACATGGATCACTTTATTCGTACGGTTATATCTACCTGCGATTATGTGAAAGCTAAGAAGCGCAGCAAAAAGACGATGTATCTTAGCTTTGATGAATGGAACGTTTGGTATCACTCCAACAGTGCGGATGCCCAGATTGAGCCATGGAGCATTGCTCCACCGCAGCTGGAGGATATATATAACTTTGAAGATGCTCTGTTAGTGGGAAGCATGCTGATTACTCTACTCAAGCATGCTGACCGGGTGAAAATGGCCTGCATGGCCCAGCTAGTCAACGTGATAGCTCCGATCATGACTGAAAATGGAGGCCGGGCATGGAAACAGACGATTTTTTATCCATACCTGCATGTCTCTAAATTCGGAAGAGGGGTTTCCCTGCAGCCGATCGTCGATTCTCCGGTTTATGACGCTAAGGATTTCACGGATGTTCCTTATCTGGACAGTGCGGTTGTCTACAATGAAGCCGACGAGGAACTGACCATTTTCGCAGTCAATCGTCATCTGCAGGAAGCCCTGGATTTCGAATGCGACATCCGTAGCTTTGAGGGCTATCGCGTGACTGAGCACATTGTCATGGAGCACGAGGATTTGAAAGCGGTCAATACGGCTGATCAAGAAAATGTGAAACCCCATTCTAATGGAAGCGCAGCGTGCAGTAATGGCTTCATTAACGCCCGACTGTCCAAGGCTTCCTGGAATGTTATTACTTTGCGCAAGGTGTAATGACTTCGTTTGATGTAGTTTGGACTAAAGTCCGCGAACCAGGCGGTTGAGATATGACATCTAGATTAGCTAGTTCGATGGACTTTAGTTCTTTCTATATATTTTGACCATTTTTAGGAGGGGTTAGGGTGTTAAAGACAAAAAATTGGGTTACGCTTCTATCGATTGTCCTCTTGTTGTCTACCGTGCTTGCTGGTTGCGGTGGTAATAATGGAGGAGCCAAAAATGCCGGTAAAACAACGGAAGAGGGAGCATCAGGAGGAACTAAGGAATTAACCTTCATGTACCGTGGTGGTACGGATGAGCAGAAAGCCTATAGTGCCGTAGTTAAAAAGTTTGAAGAAGATCACCCTGGTGTTAAGGTCAAAATTGTGGTTACAGCGGCTGACCAATATGCAACAAAATTAAAAGCTGCAATTACAGGTAAAAAGCTGCCTGACGTATTCTACTTTGAATCTGGGGACTTGAAGGCGTATTACTACAACGATATTTTGATGAACCTGACGCCTTACATTGAGAAAAATAAAGATATCGATTTGAATAACATTTGGAAATATGGCGTGGACTTGTATCGTTATGACGGCAATATGGCGGGGCAAGGCGACATCTATGGTATGCCGAAAGACGTTGGACCGTTTGCGCTTGGATATAATAAGACTATGTTTGAAAAAGCGGGAATTCCACTTCCTGACAAGGACAAGCCTTACACTTGGCAAGAGTTCATTGATGTAGCGAAAAAATTGACCAAAGATACGAACGGGGACGGAAAAGCTGATCAATTCGGGACAGGCTTTAACGTAAACTGGGTGCTTCAATCCCTCGTTTGGAGTAACGGAGCGGATTGGCTTGATTCCTCAAAGCGGAAAGTAACGATCGACGATCCGAAGTTTGCGGAAGCCCTGCAATACTTTGCGGATATGCAAAATGTGTACAAGGTTACCCCTTCTGCAGAAGATGCGCAAACCTTGGATACTTATCAACGCTGGATGAAAGGTGAGTTGGCTTTCTTCCCGGTAGGTCCTTGGGATATGAGCACGTACGAGAAACTGCCGTTTGATTATGATTTGATGCCTTATCCTGCAGGTTCTACAGGTAAATCGGCAACATGGACCGGATCCCTCGGTATCGGTGTTTCCAGCAAAACGAAATATCCAGAGGAAGCGGTTGCCCTGGTTAACTACCTGACGGCTTCCAAAGAAGGCATGAAGATGCTTGTTGATGCAAAAGTTCAAATTCCTAACATGCTTGACATGGCGAAGGAATGGGCAGCAGATACTTCGACTAAACCGGCTAACAAACAGGAATTCCTTGATGTAGTAGGTGAGTACGGAAGAGTATTGCCAGGTCACTACACTTGGACTGCGGAATGGTATGATTTGTTCTTTACCGACATTCAACCTGTGCTTGACGGTAAAATCACGGCTGCTGACTACGTGAAACAGGAACAGCCGAAGATGCAGAAATTGCTGGACAAAGCTATCGAACAAGAAGAAAAAGCTAAAGCTAAAGGTAAGAAATAAGGTAGCATTGAAAGGTTGAACTAAAACCGGTGGAGATGATGTTAGTTGCCAATGTTGCTATAACAGAGGGACTAACATCATTTTCATTCTGGTAATTGAATGAGAGGTGACGAGCATGCAAGCTAAATCAAATCTGTATCGAAAAGAGAGAATATACGGATATTTATTCATTTTGCCACCGATTCTTGGCTTTCTTCTCTTTACATTGTTTCCTGTAGCCTATTCATTTTTCGGCTCATTGACCGATTGGGACGGCCTGGGAGAAATGGACTTTATCGGTTTAAGCAATTTTAAAGACCTGCTCACGGATGAGCTGTTTCATAAGGCGGCATTCAATACATTATTTATGATGATCGGCATTCCGATTGGTCTCGTCCTTGCTTTGCTGATCGCATTGGGGCTTAACCGGGGAATCCCCGGCACCACAACATTTCGCGTCATTTATTACGTTCCCGTTATTTCATCTTTGGCGGCAATCTCCATTATGTGGAGCTGGGCATTCAACGGCGATTATGGTCTGGTCAATCAATTCCTCGATCTGTTTGGAATCAAGGGGCCTAACTGGCTCATGAATACACACACGGTTAAGCCTGCACTCATTATGATGACCGTTTGGAAAGGGCTCGGATATACCATGCTGCTCTATTTGGCCGCACTGCAAAGCGTGCCGCGTTCCTATTATGAAGCGGCCGAGCTTGACGGTGCCAGCGGGTTCAAGTCATTCCGTCACATTACATGGCCTATGGTGAAGCCGGTTACTTTCTTCATTGTCGTAACGAACATTATCGGTGGATCGCAGATCTTTACAGAGATCAACATTATGACGAGCACAGGGGGCCCAGAATACTCCTCTGCATCCGTCGTGTTCTATATTTGGCAAAAGGCATTCGATAACTTCCAGATGGGGTACGCGTCTGCAATGGCCGTGGTTTTAGGCATATTCATATTTATCGTAACTTTGATCCAATTCAAAATGAACGAAAAGTCAAACTTCGATGTGTAATTGTTTAGGAAAGGAGAGAATATGAATATGTCACATTCGACGAGAATTAAGCTGAATAATACAATCATTTTCATCATTTTGGCCATCGGAGCTATTGCGATGATCGCACCGCTTCTATGGATGCTCTCGACGTCTATTAAGCAAAAAATCGATGTGTTCGCATTGCCTCCAGTATGGATACCAAAAGATCCTCAGTGGGGCAAGTATGCTGAAATTTGGACGGCGGGTCCGCTGCTTAACGGGATTAAAAATAGTGTCATCATCGCGCTTTCCGTTACGGTCGTAGGAACCCTTACATCCAGTTTGGCCGCCTTTTCGTTCGCCAAGCTGAAATTTCCGGGTAAGAACGTAATTTTCCTCTTGTTGCTAACGGCTTTGATGATTCCATATCCTGCGGTTATGATTCCACAATTTATCATGTTCTCGGAGCTTGGTTGGATTGATACGCTGCTTCCTCTTATTGTTCCGGGATTGTTCGGCAACATCGTAATGATCTTTTTCCTGCGTCAATATTTGATCAGCGTGCCGAATGAGGTTTTGGAGGCCGCGAAAATCGACGGCAGTTCTTACTTCCGATTGTTCTCAACGATTACGTTTCCGCTAATCAAGCCGGCCGTTGCCGCTCAGCTGATTTTATGGTTCATGGCGATTTGGAACGATTATTTGGCGCCGATTATTTATCTAACCTCTCCAGAGAAGCAAACGCTGCAGCTCGTTATTGCGAACTTTAACGCAACTTACGCGATTCAAACGGATTATCCGCTCATTATGGCCGCCTCCGTCATCGCGTTGCTGCCGGTTCTTACGATCTTCTTAGTGTTCCAGAAGCAGATCATCGAATCCGTTGCGATATCCGGGGTTAAAGGATAAACCAAACAGATCGGTTGTGAAAAATATGAAAAAACAGGTGGTGCTGCCGGGGATGTTATTGTTGCTAATGCTTGGAATGGGCGGATGCTCGGGAGATCGCACACCGGATCCCGTTTTTCCGGAGGCTCCCGAAACGACCGCGATGTATGATACTTCGGTGCTTCATAACGAAGCAAAGTGGACGATTAACAATGCTCATGATCCCGGGATTATCAAGACGGATCAGGGTTATTACATCTTCTCCACGGACGTCAAGGTTGGTGGAGATCCACGGCCGGGGGTTATGGTCCGGAAATCGGATGACTTGATCTCATGGAAATGGGTGGATTATGCTTTACCGGGCATCCCGGAGGAAGCCTTGAAATGGACGGGGGCTACCAATCTATGGGCGCCGGATGTCGTAAAACACGAAGACACTTACCGTATGTATTATTCGGCTTCAACCTTTGGCAGCAGACAGTCCATGATCGGGATGGCGACTTCGAAATCCATCGAAGGGCCATGGGTGGACCAAGGGGCCGTCATTAAAACGAAAAACGATGACCCGATTAACGCGATTGATCCGAACGTCATTGTCGATGCAGAGGGCAAGATGTGGATGGTCTATGGCTCTTTTTTCGGCGGGATTCATATTGTTGAACTGGACCCATCTACGGGAAAACCGAAAGAGCAAGGGTTCGGCCAGCTCATTGCGGCTCGCGACATGGCCACGGAGGATGGGGCGGTTGAGGGACCTTATATTGTGTACAATGAAAAGTTCAAAAAATACTACCTGTTCGTATCCTACGATTCGTTGTTTGAGGATTACAATGTGCGTGTTGCGAGATCGGACTCGATTACCGGCCCTTACGTTGATTTCAACGGGCGGGAAATGACGGACACCAAACACGAGCCGCAATATGAGGTCGGAAACAAAATTTTGGGCGGCTACAAGTTTGGCGAAGATGAGGGCTGGGTCGCTCCTGGGCACAATTCAGTTCTAAAAGACGGAGAAAACTACTATATTGTACATCATGCCAGAGGTGAAGCCGATAAAAACTGGTCTTACCTGCATGTGAGAAAAATCGTGTGGACCGAGGACGGATGGCCGGTAGTTTCGCCGGAACGTTATGCAGGAGAAAAACAGCAGGATATTCCGAAAAAGCTGCTGTCTGGAGAATGGGAGAGACTTGAGCACGATCCGTTTGTGGATGGGCAAGTGGAGTCTTCCAAGCTATCACTGCTTAGCGAGGGCAAGCTGGAGGGCAGTCGCGGCACCGGTACCTGGTCGTTTGACGGGAAGTACACCTTGACGTTGACCTGGGATGAACCGTCGGAAACCGGCGGCAAGGTGGAAAAAGTACAGCTGCTTCCTTCATGGGATTGGGAAAAAGGAGTACAGACCTTAGTCTTTACTGGTATGAGTGATAAAGGCATTGCCGTTTGGGGTAAGCAGATTTCTGCTGAAAGTAAATAAAGAAATTGTATAAGAATGGGGTGATTTGGTGGTTGCCATCAACCTAAATGTCAAGGAAACCAAGGGAACGATCAGCCGTCACTTGTACGGACAATTCGCAGAGCACCTGGGTAGATGTATTTATGAAGGACTATGGGTAGGCGTGGATTCTCCGATTCCGAACACGGACGGCATCCGTAACGACGTGCTCGAAGCGCTGAAAAAGCTGAACATCCCGGTGCTGCGCTGGCCGGGAGGATGCTTTGCTGACGAATATCATTGGAAGGACGGCATCGGCCCCAAGGAGTCACGCAAACGAATGGTTAATACACATTGGGGCGGTGTGGTTGAAAATAATCACTTTGGCACGCATGAATTTTTCCGCTTATGTGAGCTCCTGGATTGTGAGCCTTACATTTGTGGCAACGTGGGAAGCGGCACGGTTCAGGAGATGTCGGAGTGGGTTGAGTACATGACCTTTGACGGGGAGTCGCCGATGGCGGACTGGCGACGTGAGAACGGCAGAGAGCAGCCATGGGAACTTAAGTATTTCGGCGTTGGCAATGAAAACTGGGGCTGCGGCGGGAATATGCGTCCGGAATACTATGCCGATTTGTACCGCCGTTACCAGACATATGCTCGAAATTACCGGGACAATCATCTGTATAAAATCGCTGGCGGTGCGAATGTTGACGACTACAATTGGACGGAAGTATTGATGCGCGAAGCGGGCCGCTTTATGGATGGGCTCAGCCTGCATTCTTATACGATTCCCGGCAGCTGGGAGGAGAAGCGTCCAGCGCTTGGATTTGACGAAGCAGAATGGTTTGAAACGATGAAGAAATCGCTTCATATGGACGAACTGATTACCGGGCATTCTGCCATTATGGATAAATACGATCCGGAGAAACGGGTTGGATTGATCGTAGATGAATGGGGAACCTGGTTCCTTCCCGAACCGGGGACCAATCCCGGATTCCTGTATCAGCAAAATACACTACGAGATGCGCTTGTGGCGGGGATCCATTTGAATATTTTCCAAAATCACAGCAGCCGTGTGAAAATGGCTAACATTGCCCAAATGGTCAATGTGCTGCAGGCTATGATTTTAACCGAAGGCAGCAAGCTTGTACTGACACCAACTTACCATGTGTTCGATATGTACCAGGTCCATCAGGATGCGAAGCTTCTTGAAGTGGATTTTGAAAGCCCGACATACAGCTATGGAGATGAATCTATTCCTCAGATTAGTGTATCGGCCTCCATCAATGAGGTGGGAGTAATTCATATTTCAGCTTGCAATCTGCATCATGCCGAAGATGCTCCGGTTCATGTTTGCTTGAATGGTGTCGAGATAAGTGAAGTGGTGGGGACACTCTTAACCCATGCATCGCTAGGAGCCTATAACAGCTTTGAGCAACCTGAAACGGTTCACCCGATTGTCTTTGAAGGGGCCGTTCTTGAGGGTGGCAATTTGAGCTTTGTGCTTCCATCAGCGTCCGTAGCTGTTTTCGCGCTGAGATAGGAGTTCAGCGATGAAAGGCCAAGCTCAAGGCTGCAAAGGCTGTACGGAAAGCGTCAGGGTCACCCCGGAAAAATTGGAACGCCTCATAGAAATTGCTATTCAAGGTAGAGAGGTGGTTACAGAGGAGGAAGTTGAGCATCGGCTCCGCCAGTGCAGCAGCTGCTCCGGTTTACAGTACGGCACAACCTGCCAATACTGCGGTTGTCTTGTAGCCGTACGAGCTCAACTTCTCGCGTCGGAATGTCCCCATCCGTCTGCTTCCAGATGGGACAAAACATCGGCGAACCTATAAAATGACCAAGTTGCTTAAGGTACTGCTTAAGCCTAAAGTTTCTATCCTTTTAATACTGTATCAACGAACGACATCATTTGAATGAAGCCAAAAGGAGAAAATCATGGACAATAATCGAGAGTATGTAAACCCGATTGTGGAGCAGCGGGCTGACCCGTGGGTCTATAAGCATACAGATGGATTTTACTATTTTACTGCATCGGTTCCCTCATACGACCTTATCGAAGTTCGCAGAGCGGCTAAAATTCAGGGATTAGGTACGGCTGAGCCGGTAGTTGCTTGGCGTAAGTACGACTCTGGCCCGCTGAGTGCAAATATATGGGCGCCGGAAATTCACTTCATTCAAGGAAAATGGTATATTTACTTTGCTGCAGCCAGAACGACTGAAACGAAGGATGGATTGTTCGACCACCGTATGTATGTCCTTGAGAATAGCTCTGCCAACCCGCTTGAAGGAGTATGGGAGGAAAAGGGACAGATCCGCACACGCTGGGAATCGTTTGCCTTGGATGCCACAACGTTTGAGCATCGTGGACAATTGTACTACGTTTGGGCCCAAAAGGATCCTGCCATCAATGGAAACTCTAATCTTTACATTTCCAAGATGGAAAATCCTTGGACATTAACCGGGGAGCAAGTCATGATCTCCACCCCAGAGTACGATTGGGAGACGATCGGCTTTAAAGTAAATGAGGGAGCGGCTGTGTTGAAGCGGAATGGACGTATATTTATGAGCTATTCGGCTAGCGCAACTGACCACCATTACTGCATGGGCTTGCTTACGGCAGACGAGAATGCCGATTTGCTCGACCCACAATCCTGGGCGAAATCGCCTGTGCCTGTATTTCAAACTAATGAAGAAAACGGGCAATATGGACCCGGTCATAACAGCTTTACGGTGTCCGAGGACGGTCAAGATGTGTTGATTTACCACGCACGGAACTATAAAGAAATTGTCGGCGATCCGCTTTATGATCCGAACCGCCACACCCGAGCGCAATTGATTGAGTGGAACGAAGACGGTACGCCAAGCTTCGGAATCCCTGTGGAGGACGGAGTACGCTTGTAATTTTTTAGTGAAGCCACGGATACTCGCTCTAATTCCATTTGATATTATGAAAAAAAGGAGCATTATGCTGCAAAGCATATTGGCTCCTTTTTTCATATTTAAAAATATAAAATGGCTGTGGGAAAGCATCTTGTTACCCACGTAGTAATTGCATTTTGTACAGTTAATCCTTGGTATTATGACAGGCTTAGAAATGTAGTTGTAAAAAGTGCAGTTAAAAAGGGAAGAATCGTCTCTTCTGCCCGTTTAGCCCATTTTAGTTGCACGTTTTACAGTTAAAATTCAGAAATCCGTAATTTGCCGGAAAATAGATGCACAAAATGCACTTAGTGGTGTGAATTCAAGCACACCGCTACCGCAACTGGGGGGAGATGGGCAGTCGGATTCCTATTTAATCCTCCTGCACATCGTAAAGTACCCGGGCCAGAAGGTCCTGGCTGTAGTTGCCAAAGTTTTTACCGTAAATCGTTAGTCCGCGTTTGTTGGCGGACTTGTCGGTAACGGCAATTCTAAAGGTCAGCTCGCTCTTATAGTTCAGGTCAATCTGATTCAGTGTCACGTCCGAGATTCGGCAGCCGTCGATGAAGCTCCCCTCATTATTAATGCGAATGAGCTTCAACATGCCATATTGATTCAAATGCGGCGGCCACCAGTCCGGGTTAAACGTTCCGCGCGCGTCGCCGAAATCGCCGGGACTCGTCCAGAAGCCGATCTCGACGCCATTTAAATAGAAATAAATATCGGATGGGTAATTGTCGCAGAAGCCTGGGGCCTCCGAGCCTAACTCCATCGAAAACTGAATTTCTCTAAAAGATTGGTTCGGTTTCAAATAGTTTGGAATGCGATACTCCAAGTAACCGTCTGCAAGCCAAATGATTTCTGCATCGATTCGCTGTGGATCGGCAAAGTAGCGAGGATCATCAAAATCCCCGACGATACTGTCCTTAGTTGCTAAACCGCACGTAGGCGCAACCTGATAATCGCTGTAATGCCCGACCTGAATCTCTACCTCGTACAAATTTTCTACATCTTTACTGCGTAAATCTACCATTAACGTGTCCTTATTGAGATAGCAGATCTTCTGGATGCCGTGTTTGCCTACCGAGGTGTTAATCTCGATTAACCCGCTTTCCTCCAGCTTTTTAATATGCATCGTAATGGCGCCATTGCTTAAATTAAGTTTGGTAGCCAAATCGTTCAAGTTGAGTGCCTGATTTTTCGCGAGCAATTCGAGGATTTGAATTCTGATCTCAGAACTTAAGGCTTTAAAGATGTCGATCCCGCTCATCAAATCCTTAATGTATATCATGGATTGAATACCTTCTTCCAATAGGAATTATGAATATTTTTTATTTTATATTATTATAAACTAACCAAACGGGTTGATAAAGAATTAAATCATAATTTGTAAAAAAATATGAAGAGGAAATGTATACTTAAAAACATACAACCTCTTATATTTAATTATACATAAAATAAAAAGGATGATGTTAGTTTAAATATTGCCAAATAATTAACATAAAACGCAGAATTTATTTTTTATTTAAATATATATAAAAAGTTTTAATTGGTTATATTTATCGTCTTCCTTTTGTATATTATTGTGTAGCTGTAAGCGAATTCATTTACAAGTATTATCTCTATGGAAACGGAATTGATTTTTTAGGAGGGTCAAGTATGAAAAAAGGAATAGCCATTCTGATCATTTTGTCGATGACAATGATGCTCTCGGGCTGCGGAAAGTCATCATCCACTGCAACTGGGGGAAAAACGTCCGTTCTGGAGGGCGGAGCCGGAAAAAGCGCAACGGAACTTTCCTATTGGACCTTTGTGGAGCTGCATGGTCAGCATTTTGAGAAAATGCTGGAGAAATGGAACGCAGCGAACCCGGACCGTCAAATCAAGCTTAACGTAACGGTTATGCCTTACGATGATATGCACAACAAGCTGTCCATTGCCGTTCAGACGGGAGTGGGGGCCCCGGATATAGCCGATATCGAGCTGGGCAAATACCCGGACTTTATGAAGGGAACTCCACAGTTGGAATCGCTTAACGATGTAGTTGAACCATACAAAGGCACGGTTGTTCAATCTCAGCTGGATCTGTATAGCAAGGACGGGACTGTTTACGGACTCTCTACGCATGTAGGCGCAACCGTAGCGTTCTATAATACGGAAATATTAAAAGAAGCGGGCGTGGACTACAAAAGTATCGTCACCTGGGACGATTATAAAAAAGCAGGTAAACAGGTTTACGAAAAAACCGGTAAATCGATGGGCACGGCGGATACCAGCGCAACCTGGCAAACCTCGTTGCTGCTAGCTCAGCAAGGTTCCGATTTTACCGATGATGCCGGAAACCCCAAGGTAAATTCGGAGCAAATGATCAAAGCGCTGACTCTATTAAAAGATTTGCAGGACAATCACGTGATTTCCACGATTGCCGGCGGCCAACCCGATTCCGAGGAAGCCTACGGGGAATTTAATTCCGGCAACTACGTCAGCGCATTTATGCCTCTCTGGCAGATGTCCCGCTATACGAATTACATGACCGATCTCTCCGGCAAAATCGCCATTGCCCCTCTCCCTGTTTTTGAAAAGGGGATGCCCAGATCTTACGGAGGAGGCGGAACCGCAACGGTTGTAACAAAGACCGCCAAGGATGTTCAATTAGCGAAGGAATTTATCGCATATGCCAAGCTGTCTCTAGATGCCAATATCGAAATCTGGAATACGTTAGGTTTTGACCCGATCAACATGGATGTCTGGGAAATGAAAGACGTGACGCATAATCCGGAAAATAAATTCGTCAAATACTTCGTAAACAATCCGTTCGACGTCCTAAATGAGATCAAAGACGAAATCAAGCTCATCAAATCGACCTCCGCAAGTCCAACCATCAACAATGTTCTCTGTACGGTGACCCTCAATGAGATTTTTGAAGACGGCAAAGATATCAAGCAGGCGCTGGATAACGCGCAAAAGCAGATTGAACAGGAACTAAAATAGTGAGCGAAGGTGTGAAGCGTCATGTTTCGAAAGTTTATTTACTCGCAGAAGGTGGCTCCTTACGTATTTGTGCTCCCGTTTATCCTTGTCTTTGCTTTGTTTTGGGTGTACCCCTTAGCTAGTTCATTTGGTATGAGCTTTCAAAAAGTGACGCTAGGGCAGGAAGCGACGTGGATCGGTTTTGACAACTACAGCAAATTGATGGGCGATGGCGTCTTCCTAAAGGCCGTTTCGAACAGCGCCATCTATATGGTGCTAACGCTCGTAATCCTCATTCCCTTTCCAATGCTGTTTGCCGTATTAATCAACAATAAGCTGATGTGGGGTAGGGAATTTTTCAAATCCTCGTTTTTCTTTCCAGCGCTCACTTCGGTCGTTGTAGCAGGGACGATTTTTCGGCTGATGTTCGGAGAAATGGAGGGCTCACTCATTAACAGCTTTTTGGGACTGTTCGGCATCGAGCCGATCAAGTTTCTGAAGGGGCAGGCTACTGGACTTGTCGCTCTATTGGCGCTTGCTACCTGGAGGTGGATGGGAGTCAATATGCTCTATTTTTTATCCGGTCTCAAAAACATACCAAACGAATATTACGAGGCCGCCTCCATCGACGGAGCATCCCCCTTTCAGCGATTCACCCAAATCACGATGCCGCTGCTGAAGCCCACCACGATCTATGTACTGACGATCAGCATTTACGCGGGTCTGGCGATGTTTATTGAGAGCATGATGCTGTGGAACGGGAACAATTCTCCGAAAAATATCGGTCTGACCATCGTTGGCTACTTGTATCGTCAAGGGATTGAGAAGAACAATCTGGGATACGCTGCGGCCGTCGGGATCGTGCTGCTGGTCATTACGATGATCATCAATCTTTCGCAATTGGCCTTTACCGGCATGTTTAAGAAGGAGGACGAGTGATGCTATGAGAAAAGAAGCTGGGATAAAAACCATCCTTTTTGCTCTTTTTGCTGTGTTATGCGTCATTATTCTCCTACCGTTTTATGCCGTCACGATTGCTTCATTTAAGCCTGGTGAAGATTTGATTCGCTATGGACTTAATTTAAGGTTTGATTTATCCGTTATGGGCTTTGATAACTTCGTGTATTTATTTACAGGGGATCACGCATATTTTACCTGGTTCTTTAACTCCTTGATTCTAACGGTTATTCAGGTGACTTTAACCCTCCTGATTAGTGCCACGGTTGCTTACGGATTTTCGGCCTATGAATTTAAAGGGAAAAACTTTCTTTTCATATGCGTGCTGCTTATTATGATGGTTCCGTTTGAAATTCTGCTTCTTCCTCTATATACACTTACATACAACATCGGCATGATGAATTCCTATTCCGCCATCGTCTTGCCCGGTATCGCGAGCGCGGCGACGATTTTTTTCTTCAGACAATACTTGCGTGGGATTCCTAAAGAAATTATTGCAGCGGGGCGAGTGGATGGGGCCAGCGAATACGGGATTTATGCTCGATTGATTTTACCGGTAATGAAGCCGTCCTTTGCGGCGATGGCGATTTTGAATGGGATGAACAGCTGGAACAATTTCCTCTGGCCGTTTATGGTGTTGAGCGATGAAGCCAAGTATACACTTCCGATCGGGCTAAAGACGCTGCTGACCCCATATGGGAACAATTACGATCTTTTAATTGTAGGCTCCTTCTTCTCTATTCTGCCAATCTTTATTTTGTTCGTCGCTTTCCAAAAATATTTTATCGATGGGATGACGGCAGGGGCGGTAAAGGGGTGATATGAGATATCAAAATAGTGCAATAAATGAACAGAATAATGTTTGTTGACATTTGGAAAAATTACTATAATTAGATGAAAACGCTTTATTCGTGTTAGCTTTTTAACAGCACGATCACTCGCTGGAAAGGTAAGATCATATTATTTTCCGGCTGGAGGAATGCAGAATGATTAAGGTACTGATAGTAGATGACGAACCCAAGCTGAGAGAAGGACTACGTTCATTTATCGACTGGGATGCTTTAGGGTACATGGTGGTTGACACTGCTGCCAACGGAAACGAAGCACTGGAGAAATATCAGGTGCATCATCCCGATCTCGTAGTAGCGGACATTCGGATGCCGGGGATGGATGGCTTACAGCTAATTCGCAAATTGCGTGAGCAGGATCCGGATCTGCATATATTAATCCTTAGCGGTTACGCCGATTTCGAATACGCGAAGAAGGCAATCACGCAGCGGGCAGACGGTTATTTGCTAAAGCCTGTCGATGAGGATGAGTTTACGGATTATTTGGTAAAGATTAAAAAGGCGATCGATGAGGCTAATGCTAAGGAGAATTGGAATCAGGTAACAAAGGAATGGAATCGTGAAGCCCTGATTCAGTCGATATTAACTGGCTCGGAGGGGCAGGATTCATCTCCCTTGTGTGAACGTGCCAAGGATATTGGCATTGCCGGGAGATCCTTTCAAATTTTGCTTCTGGAGCTGTTTGCAGAGGATGGATCCGACCAGGATATCAATAATTTAGTGAGAAAAACTTTGGCAAAACGATTTGAAGAATCCGGGCGAGGCTGGGTATTTGGCATCCATGCCAAGCTCGGGGTACTCCTTAATGAACCCCTTTTGTCGGTAGAAACCGATGAGGTATATCGGGAAATTCAGGCTGTGTTGACCGGTAGAGACACAGTCTTTTCCGCCGCTCTTGGCGAGAAGGTCAGCTCCTTAACTGAAATAAGAGCTTCTTATGATGTAGCTTCTGAACTGCTAAAGCACCATTTTGTTCTGGATCACGGGGCAATCATGACAGAGGAATTCCTTAGGCAAGGCGGCAGCGCCGACCATGATCAGAAGGACGATTCAATAGAGGAGCTAAGTGAGCAGCTTTATTTTGCTGTAGACATCGGAAATCGAGAAGCAGTGGGCTCCTTAGTTCGGCAAATCGGGCAAAGGCTAGTTGCCGAGGGATATCCTGAAAAGGAAATCAAGCGCCGGTTTGTTGGGGTGTTGTCTTCTATTCTTAGTAAAGCGCTAAAGCAATCCCCCGAACTGCAGGACCACAGCAAAGGTTTTTCCGACCACTTGACCGAAATTCACAAGGTTCAGACTGTAGGTGCATTGTATAAGACGGCTGAGGAATTTCTTGGACTTATTATGGTTCGACTTGGTGAAGGCGGCAAGCAGCGGGAAGTTAAAATTATGTTGGACTTAATTCACCGTAATTTCAGCGAAAATTTAAAATTGGAAACGCTATCTGGAATCTTTAATTATAACAGTGCCTACTTGGGAAAATTGTTCAAAAATGAGACTGGCGAATACTTCAATACGTATTTGGACAAGGTTCGAATCGATAAGGCCAAAGGTTTCTTGGAGGAAGGATATAAGGTTTATCAGGTCGCTGAGAAGGTTGGTTATACCAATGTGGATTATTTCCACAGCAAATTCAGAAAATACGTAGGCACTTCGCCATCCGCCTATCGTAAGCAAGTAGGCAACGATTAAACAGGGCGCAAAGTAAGATGGAGACAGCGCGAGCCGGAAGCTCTTTTTGAACTTCCACGCTCGCGCTGTTTGGTTTTATTAACCCAGTGATTCGATATTTTTATATGAAAACATGACTAATATCCCGTGTATAAAGCGTTTTCTCGGCAAGCTATTATAGGTTTGGAGTATAAAAAGACTAAGAAAAGTGCGAAAGCTTGATTAAGCGCTTTCAAACGAACCTACAAAGAGGAGCGAGATTGCCGTATGACTGAAAGCTATAAATATCCTTTTCAAAATCCGGATTTGCCGGTTGGCGAACGGGTCAATGATCTGATATCGAGATTCACTTTGGATGAAAAGGTTGAATTAATGTGTCAATTTCAAGCGGAAATTCCGCGCCTTGGCGTGAAGCCATATAAGCAGGGCACGGAAGGAGCTCATGGAGTGGCTTGGCTTGGCGAAGCTACGGTGTTCCCGCAAAACACGGGGCTGGCCTGCACCTGGAACCCCGAGCTGATGCGTAAGATCGGGTCTGTGATCGGCGATGAGGCGCGGGTGTATTACCAGAAGAACCCGGCTATCAACGGGTTAACGATTTGGGCACCGACGGTTGACATGGAGCGTGACCCACGTTGGGGCCGTACGGAGGAAGCTTATGGGGAGGATCCTCATTTGACGGGAACCTTGACTACTGAACTGGTCAAAGGTCTGCAAGGGGATGATCCTTTCTACTACAAGGCTGTAGCCACACTGAAGCATTTTTATGGAAACAACAATGAAGTGGATCGAGGCTGCGATTCGGCTAGCATCGACCCTCGAAATAAAAGAGAGTATTACTTGAAGGCGTTCGAACCGGCGTTCCGCGATGGACGTGCAGGTTCCATGATGACCGCCTATAACAGCATCAATGGTACACCGTGCAACCTCAACCCTGAGGTTAACGACATCGTCAAAGGCGAGTGGCAAATGGACGGCTTTATCGTTAGTGATGCCGGAGATGTGATTGGTACTGTAAACGAGCACCATTACGTTGACTCCTATGCGGAAGCGGTGGCTGGCTCGGTGAAAGCAGGGATCGACAGCCTCACTGATGATCAGCCGATTTCGTTCCGGGCCCTGCATGACGCTTTGGATCGCGGTTTACTCACAGAAGCCGATTTGGACAAAGCGCTGCGCAATACGTTCCGCGTTCGGTTCCGGCTCGGTGAATTTGATCCGGAGGATCGCAATCCTTACAGCCATGTGCCGGAGGAGAAATTATGTGCCCCTGAGCACTCGGCGCTTTCATTAGCGGCTGCTCGGGAATCGGTCGTGCTGCTGAAGAACGACGGGCTTCTGCCGCTAAGCTCTGGTTTAGGCTCCGTAGCAGTAATCGGGCCGCTTGCAAATGAGGTGTATACCGACTGGTACAGCGGTACGCCAGCCTATCGCATCACACCGCTCCAAGGCGTTAAGGAAAAAATGAACGATCGTCCGGTTCACTACAAATCGGGGCTGGACCGCATTCGTCTTCGTTCCGCTGCCACCGGCAAATATGTGGGCATTACGACAACCTCAGACACTGAGGCGGTGCTTACTGCGGCCTGCGAAGATGTCAATCAGGCGGAAGTGTTCGAACGAAACGACTGGGGTTGGGGACAGTGTACCTTGGTCGCTGTAGGAAACGGCAAATTTGTGACCGAGAGCGAATCGGGTCTGCTTACGGCAACTTCGAAGGAAGCGGCGGGCTGGTTCGTCAAGGAAGCTTTCGGGTTTGAAACTCTTCCAAATGGCTCGGTAGCGATGAAGTCATGGGAAGGTAAACCGGTTCTCCTAGGAGAAAAGGGAAGCCTATCCGTTATTAAAGATCAAGAAGAAGGCTTGGCCAGTGAGTGGATCGTTGAAGTTGTAGAAGACGGTATAGAGCAAGCTGTACTAGCGGCAAAGCAAGCGGAAACTGCGGTCGTATTTGTAGGAAATAGCCCATATATTAACGGCAAAGAAACAACAGACCGGCCCGACATTACGCTTGCTCCGGCGCAGCAGGCGCTGATTCAAGCGGTGAAGGCTGCCAACCCGAATACGGTCGTGTTCATCGTAGGCGGTTATCCATTCGCTGTTAACTGGGAAAACGAGCATGTACCTGCGATTCTTTTTACGTCCCATGCCGGTCAAGAGCTGGGCCACGCCGCCGCCGATGTGCTGTTTGGCGATTACAATCCAGCAGGGCGGCTTAACATGACTTGGTACAAGTCGGTGGATCAGCTCCCTGATTTGAAGGACTATGACATTATTAAAGGTAAACGGACTTATCAATATTTTGATGGAGAGGTGCTATATCCTTTCGGTCATGGTTTAAGCTATACCCGCTTTGAATACAGCGAACTTTCTTTGAGCCAAGCTGCTATGAAGGCTGACGGAACGCTGACGGTTTCGGTGGGTGTCAAAAATAACGGGGACCTGGCAGGGGATGAAGTGGTGCAGTTGTATGTTCGGGCCGAATCGTCCCGCGTTATCCGCCCGCTCAAGACGCTGAAGGGCTTCAATCGGATTCATTTGAATCCGGGAGAATCGAAGACCATTTCGTTTGAGCTAAAAGGTTCGGAGCTGGCCTTCTGGGATGTCACCCGTGACCGCTACTGCGTAGAAACTGGCATCTATACGATTATGGTAGGCTCTTCCTCTGCAAACATTGCTCAGAAGGTAGAAATCAGCGTCGAGGGTGAAATTGTTCCGCCGCGTTCGCTTCAAAGTCCAGTCAGAGCCATAAATTACGATGACTATGAACAGGTTTATGTGGATGAATGCTGTGAAGGTGGGGAGAGCATTCGGACGGTTCAAGGTAGCGGCTGGATCGCTTTCCACGACGTGCAGCTCGAGCTGAGTACCGCTTCACAATTTGAAGCGCGTGTTTCTGGAAATATCAAAGGCGGAGAGATCAAGGTTAAGCTGGATTCTCCGGACGGTGAGACAATATGCACGTGTACGGTATTGCCGACAGGCGGTCGCCAAGCTTGGACTACAGTAACGGCACCGTTATCTGAGGTATCTGGACAGCGTAAAGTGTATCTGTTGCTGCAAGGAGAAGTGCAAATTAGCTGGTTCCGTCTAAGCTAATACAGCTTTGGCTGGCATATATGGGTGTACTGAATAGGACTAAGCAGGAGTGCTTAGTCCTGTTTTAACAATCTTTTACGAAATTCCGAAGGCGAGCAATTCATCGATTTTCGAAATACCCGGATGAAATAGCTAATATTATCGTAGCCTACCTCTAGGGCGATGTCCGAGACTTTTCGCTCGGGCTGCCTTAGCAGTTCGGCTGCTTGCCTAATTCGGAAGGAATTGATGTAATCCATCGGTGTTTGACGTGTCATCGATTTAAAGAACCGACAAAACTGTCCCTCACTCATCGGAATGAGCGCAGCGAGCTCGGAGAGACGAATCGGATGTCCATAATTCTGTTGGATGTGGAGAATCACCGTCTTAAGACGCTCGATTTTGGATGATTCGCTTCGGCTTCCAGTCGATGACCGGTTACTAGCACTTCCTGCTGCGGCAATGTCCGCCAACATTAGATACAGATGACCTTTTACGGCCCCCTCGTATCCCGGAGTTTCGCCCTTGCAGCTCTTCATCATGGCAAGAATATGCTC
This sequence comes from Paenibacillus puldeungensis, assembly GCF_042678945.1. Taxonomy (NCBI): domain Bacteria; kingdom Bacillati; phylum Bacillota; class Bacilli; order Caryophanales; family Paenibacillaceae; genus Paenibacillus; species Paenibacillus puldeungensis. The sequence continues at coordinate 29,774 of NZ_JBHTLM010000011.1, forward strand.
CAGCAGAGAGATTTCCGTATCGTCCTGTCGCGTGATATGCCGGGGAAAGGTTGCCTTTCGCTCCTGGAGGGGGAGGATCAGGTTTTCCTGGACCGCATCGTAGTGAGCGCTGGCTAGCAGCTGCGTGTCGAATACTAGAGAGAAGAAGGCACAGCCTTCCGTACCATGGGCATGGGCGGCGTGAATATCGCCTCCATCTATAAACACAGCTTCACCCGCACGAACCGGAAAATACTCGGTATCAACCTGAAATAAAGTCTCTCCCTCAAGGCAGTAAAAGAACTCTGCTTCATCATGCCAATGGCAGTCGATGACATGTTCTCCCGGACCATAGCGGAACCAGTAGGTGCCAAACGGCAGACGTTCGTTCCCGTGGCTACGGCTTTCTTTTAGTGCACGCCTTAGTGCTTGGTCCATTTTACGGATCACCTCATCAATATAGTGTTATATTTTCATCGAATTATGTTAGTTTATCTATGAGGATATCAGTATAATGCAAGTATAGAACGTTTCTTAACGAAAAACAATGTGACTAGGAAAGGCGGTATTTAAAGATGAAATTTACTGATGGCAACTGGCTGATTCGCGATGGATTTACACTTTCTCCAGCAGTTCAGGCCTATGACTTTACCGTTGAAAACAATACGCTGATCGCATCGGCGTCTACAACACCAATTCGCGGCCGGGGAGATATGATTAATACTACTCTCTTGACCGTTCAGTTTCATTCCCCGCTGCCAGGCGTTATTGGCGTCAAGCTGATTCATTTTGCTGGAACCGTGGATCACGGACCGTCGTTTGAATTGGCCCAAGGTGGCGACCATGTTGAAATTACCGAAAATGAACAATACGCCGAACTGAAGAGCGGAAGCCTGAGCGTTCGTATCTCCAAAGGACCTCAATGGACGGTTGACTTCTATCGCGGCGAAGAGCGGATTACGGGCAGTGGCTTCAAATCGATGGCACATGTAACCGAAACTGGCGGCAACACATATATGCGTGAAGAGCTGGACCTGCGTGTCGGCGAATGGGTATATGGTCTTGGCGAACGCTTTACATCCTTTCTTAAAAACGGCCAGATCGTTGATATTTGGAACAAAGACGGCGGTACAAGCTCGGAGCAATCCTACAAGAACATTCCTTTCTATGTAACGAATAAAGGATACGGCGTACTAGTCAATGATCCGGGTGCGGTCTCGTTTGAAGTCGCTTCGGAAAAAGTGAAAAAAGTACAATTCAGCGTACCGGGCGAATCCATCGAATACTTCGTCATCGATGGACCGGAGCCAAAAGATGTGTTGAACAAATATACAGACTTAACGGGGAAACCTTCCCTTCCGCCAGCATGGACGTTCGGTTTGTGGTTGACAACGTCATTTACGACGGACTATGATGAGTCAACGGTAAATTCGTTTGTCGATGGAATGGCCGAGCGTGATTTGCCGCTGCATGTGTTCCACTTCGATTGCTTCTGGATGAAGGAATTCCATTGGACAGACTTCAAATGGGATGAGCGTGTATTCCCAGATCCAGTAGGCATGTTGAAACGTCTGAAGGAAAAAGGCCTCAAAATCTGCGTTTGGATTAACCCGTACATCGGTCAGCGTTCCCGTCTGTTTGAGGAAGGTAAGAAGAACGGTTACTTACTCAAGAAACCGAACGGCGACGTTTGGCAATGGAATCTGTGGCAGCCGGGTATGGCAATCGTGGACTTCACGAACCCTGCCGCATGTGAATGGTATGCCGATTATCTGCGCGAGTTGGTTGACATGGGCGTCGATTGCTTCAAAACCGACTTCGGCGAGCGTATTCCGACGGACGTTGTATACTACGATGGTTCCGATCCGGTTAAGATGCACAACTACTATACGTACTTGTACAACAAGGTTGTCTTTGAAGTTCTGGAAGAGAAATTAGGCAAAAATGAAGCTGCACTTTTCGCACGTTCCGCTACGGTTGGTGGGCAAAAGTTCCCGATTCACTGGGGCGGAGACTGCTACGCGGACTATGAATCGATGGCGGAAAGCCTTCGCGGCGGCTTGTCGCTTGGCCTTGGCGGGTTCGGCTTCTGGAGCCATGATATCGGCGGCTTTGAAAATACCGCTCCGGCTCACGTATTTAAGCGCTGGCTTGCTTTCGGCTTGCTTTCCAGTCACAGCCGTCTGCATGGCAGCAGCTCGTACCGGGTGCCTTGGGCTTATGATGATGAGGCGGTTGATGTAACGCGCTTCTTCACCAAACTGAAATGCCGCTTGATGCCGTATATGTTCGATACAGCTGTGCAAGCGACGAAGCAAGGTGTTCCGACGATGCGCGCGATGTTCCTGGAATTCCCGCAGGACCCGGCGACCGAAACGTTGGACCGTCAATATATGCTTGGCGATTCCCTGCTCGTAGCTCCGGTATTCAGTGAAAAAGGCGACGTGACCTATTACCTGCCGGAAGGGAAATGGACTCACTTCCTGACCAATGAAACAGTAGAAGGCGGCAAATGGCGCAAAGAAAAATACGATTTCTTCAGCCTTCCATTGTTTGTTCGTCCAAATTCGATTGTTGCTTTAGGGGCGAATGACTCCCGTCCAGACTATGATTTCGCGGACGGCGTAGAGCTGGGATTGTATCAAATCGAAGAGGGCGCTGTTGTCACCCGGACAATTCGTAATGAAAAAGCAGTTGCCCAACTCACAGTGACCGCTACGCGTAAAGGTAATAGCCTGACGTTAACTGCAGAAGGAGCAGGTAAACCTTTCTTGGTATCACTTCATGGCATGGGCGAAGTGGCCTCAGTTCAAGGCGGCAAACTCGCCGAGAATGGTACGGTTGAGGTTTCCTCCTTTAATGGCAAGCTCGAACTGCAAATTACTCTAAAATAACAATTCACATAGTCATCGGCCGCAAGGTCGCCGTATACTGTCTATATCAAACAGGTGGCCCAGCTCATGCTAGGCTGCCTGAACATCCCCTTTTTACAAGGGGATTTTTGCCTTTTAGGGAGGTGCTCCGATTGCTAGATAAAATCGTACGCATGACCAATAATATAAAGCTGAAGCATAAGCTGATGATTACCTATGTTATGGTTGTGATGATCCCAGTCTTAATTGTCGGTATGGCCATAACCGCCTATTTTCGCAGCCAGGCTATGGACCGGGCGATTGCGCAAACCACAAACAACGTGGAGAAGGTCAAAACCCGTACGGCGACGATGCTGCGCGTACCTGCGGATATTTCCGACGCATTTATGCTGGACAAGCGACTGGGAACTATTGCAAGTACGAGGTATTCCAGTGTGCTGGAATTAACAAGGGCTTATTTGAGTTATACCGATTTTCGGGAGTACGTCCGGCGTTATCGGGAAATCTCAGGGATTCGTTTTTACTACGATAACCCAACCTTAATTAACAACTTGGAGTTAATCCCGGCGGATAGCAATATTAAAAGCACGTCCTGGTACGAAAAAGCGATGTCGAGCAAAAACTCTGGCTGGCTGTACATTCATGACCAGCAAGAGATCCCCGTCAACCGGCTTAGCTTGATTCGGCAAATATCGTTTGAGGGAATCCCGAAAAGTGGCGTACTTATGGTCACAATGAATCAGGAGGAGCTCAACCGAATGCTCCGGCAGGAGCCATTCGAAACCTTGATTGCCGATGAGCAGGGGTATATCGTCGCCTCAAAAAATCCGTCATTGGTTGGTAAAACACTCGAATCGCTTGATTTCGGTGTTGATTTGCGAAAGCAGCATAAAGGAACGCTGAAAATGAATGTGAAGGGAGAGCCCTCCTATGTTGTAGTGGATACGCTGACTCCCGAATCAAGCATGAATGGTCTGAAATTCATCTCTGTGTTTGCAACCAAGCCGATCGTCGAAGACGCCAATCGAGTGAGCTATGTTGGACTTGTCATCATCTTGCTAGTATTACTGATTGCCCTGTTTTTCGTCTATATTGTGTCGCTGCTCACCACAAACCGGATGCTCCGGCTAAGCCGTCACCTGAACCGTTTGGCTCTCGGCGATTTGAACGTTGTCTCCAACATCGATGGCAATGATGAAATCGGTCAGCTCTCCCGTCAATTCAACTATATGGTCGGCAGCATTAATCGGCTGATGGAACAAGTCGTGGAAAAGACAGAGCAGAACAACGCCTTAGAACTTGCACAGCGTGAAATCAAATTGAAAATGATGGCTAGCCAGATTAACCCTCACTTTTTATTTAATGCGCTGGAATCTATTCGAATGAACGCTATTCTCAAAGGAGATAAAGAGATTGCGAATGTGGTGCGAATGCTTGGCAAATTGATGCGTAAAAATCTCGAGGTTGGCCGGGAGCATACCCCTCTCAAGGAAGAGATGGAGATGGTGCGTTCCTATCTTGAAATTCAGAAATTCCGGTATGAGGACCGGCTAAAATATACGTTAACCGTTCAGGACGAGGTTGCCGGGATCCGAGTGCCACCGCTAATCATTCAGCCGCTCGTGGAAAATGCTGTTGTCCACGGAGTCGAGGACAAAGAGGACGGGGTAGATGTGGATGTTCGGATATGGAATGAGGCCGGACTCGTTCATGTTTTGGTTCGAGATAATGGAATGGGTATGACTCCCGAACGCCTCGCTGAGGTCACGGAGACCATAACCGGACCGGAAGAGCCTGAGCGAAATCGCATCGGTCTGCGTAATGTTCACCAACGACTGGTGTTATCGTACGGAGAGGAGCACGGGCTCAACATTTCCAGTGTCAGCGGCGTTGGAACGGAAATTACCTTCACCATTCCGATGAAAAATGAGGATAACTGATTTCCTCACCTTTGATGTCTAATTTTTATATGGTTTTCTTTAAAATGTGTCGGGTATTTCCGTCACCCCCTTTGGATTATGATAGAGCTACAGAAGAGAAGGGGGGATAGGACACATGGAAACGCTGTCAGCACAGCCTAGCACTAAAAATGTAAGCGCAACCCCTACACCGCCTAAGAAGCGGAAAAAAGGAATTTGGCAGAGTATAGTGCAGCAAAGGTATTTGTATCTGATGTCCTTGCCATTTGTCATATGGGTATTCGTATTCAGCTATTTACCGATCTGGGGTTGGACAATGGCTTTTCAAAACTATAAGCCGGCCAAGTCTTTCGCCGATCAAAAATGGGTGGGGTTTGACAACTTCGTACGATTATTCCAGGATGAACGGTTTTATCTAGTCTTGAGAAATACGCTAGCGATGAGCATATTGGGGATGATCGTCAGCTTCGTATTTCCGATTACATTCGCGATACTCTTGAACGAACTGCGAGGGAAATTTTTTAAACGCACGGTTCAGACCGTATCTTATCTGCCACACTTTGTATCCTGGGTTGTCGTTGGGGGGATCATTACGAAGATGCTCTCTATTGATGGAGGGATCGTCAATGAACTTCTCATATGGCTAGGCATCACAGACCAGCCGATACAGTTTATGGCAAAAGGACATTGGTTTTGGGGGATTTTAACCGCTTCAGATGTATGGAAGGAAACCGGCTGGAACGCGATTATCTATTTAGCCGCTATTACTGGGATTGATAAAGAGCTTTATGAAGCGGCACGAGTGGATGGTGCAGGAAGGTTCCGGCAAATATGGAACATTACACTTCCGGGAATTCGGACTACTATTGCAGTTCTGCTGATTATGTCGATCGGTCATCTGATCGGGATCGGGTTCGAAAAGCAGTTCCAGTTAAGCAATGCATTGGTTACGGATTATTCCGAAGTATTGGATATATACGCACTTAAGTATGGCATTAACATAGCTCACTTCTCCTACGGGACGGCCATCAGCATGTTTACCTCTGTGGTAGGTATTGTCCTGCTGCTGCTTGCGAACGGAATCATGAAGAAAACTACAAAAGAAAGCATCATGTAGGGGGAGGGAACAAAAGTGGCGAGCAATAAAGCGTTTAACCTTACCAGAGGCGACAAAATATTTAACGTATGCAACTTCATTTTAATGGCGGTCATCCTGTTAATCACCTTGTACCCTTTCCTGAATGTGCTAGCGATATCTCTCAATGATTCAACTGATACGGTTCGCGGGGGAATTTACATTTGGCCTCGGGAGTTCACTTTAGAGAATTATAAGACGATCTTTGGCTATTCCACGCTAATACAAGGGTTCAAAATTACAATATACAGAACAATTATTGGTACTGTGTTAGGTTTGATCAGTTCCTCGATGGTTGCTTATACCTTGAGCCGGCCGGATTTCCGGGCACGAAAATTCGTTTCGACGTTCCTGGCGATGACCATGTATGTTTCTGGTGGCTTAGTGCCGACTTACATGCTGATACGGCATCTTGATTTGATCGGAACTTTCGCCGTGTATATCCTGCCTGGGCTGATCAGTGCGTTTAACGTATTCGTCATCCGCTCGTTTATGGACGGGCTGCCTTATGCGCTACAGGAATCAGCGAAGCTGGACGGTGCGAACGATTTCATGATCTATTACAAGATTATTTTACCGCTCTGTAAGCCAGTCCTTGCAACAATCGCTCTTTTCCTGGCGGTTGGTCAATGGAACGCCTGGTTCGATACTTATCTGTATAACGGTAATAAAGAGCATTTGACCACGCTCCAGTATGAACTCATGAAGATTCTACAAAGCACCAACCAGGGTTCAAATATGGCAAATGCCAATGATCTGATAAACCAGATGTCTCAAGTATCACCGGAATCGATCAAAATGGCGATTACGATTGTAGTCACTGTTCCGATCCTGTTCATCTACCCATTCCTGCAGCGTTACTTTGTAGAAGGAATGACGCTCGGAGCAGTAAAAGCTTAAACTTACGATAATCAATGCGGTTCCGCCGCAGTGATCTGCGACGGAACCTATATTAAACCGAGTAATTCAATGTAAACACAATGTTTTTAGTTTTTATTGCTGATGAATGAAAGCCCTTACTTGATGTTGATGAAAGAAAAATGAAACGTTTTCATAAAAGGTTCACTTACATTCGGTATATGCAGGTATAGCCTGTTATACAATATAAGCTTTAATATGATACGAGGGGGAACGAGAAAATGAATTGGAAAAGTCCTAAAACATTCGCTGCGCTCTTGTTGGCAAGTACTTTGCTGGTTGGCGGATGCGGAAGCAACAATGCAGCTAATAAAGCTGACAGCAATGCTGGCAATGCCAAAAGCGAAAATGCGGCTGCTGCCGACGATAAGAGTCCGGTTACTTTTACTTTCTTCGGCGCTGATGCCAGCCCAAGCTGGAACAACATGCAGGACGAAGTAGGTAAAGTGATTACTGAAAAAACCGGTGTCACCATCGATGCTGAATACGATGTAGGCAGCGGCGGCGGGGAAAACAAAATCGCCTTGATGGCTGCAAGCGGCGACGTACCTGATCTTATTTTTGCAAAAGGTAACTTGTCCACGTTGGTTGACGCTGGTCTCATTGTGGATATGGCTCCGCTGATTGACAAATATGCGCCAAATATCAAGAAAGTTTTTAGCGATAACATGAACCGCTTGAAGTACAGCAACGATGATCCGGCCATCTATTCCCTGACTACTAACATGGGCGTAGACAACCAATACTTTGATGCTACCGGCGGCTTTGAAATCCAGCATCGCGTGCTGAAAGAACTCGGCTATCCGAAGGTTCGTACAGTTCAGGATTTTGAAAACGTACTCAAACAATATGTAGCTAAGCACCCGACGACAGATGGTCAACCAACGATTCCGCTCACGCTGAACGCCGATGACTGGAGAATTATGATTACGGTAACGAACCCTGCGTTTATCGCAACAGGCGCTCCGGATGACGGCGAATACTATGTCGATCCAAAAACGTATGACACAAAACTTCACTATAAACGTCCGGAAGAAAAAGAATATTTCCGTTGGTTGAACCATATGTACAACGAAGGACTTTTGGATAAAGATACGTTTGTACAAAAAGACGACCAATACAAAGCAAAAATTGCCAGCGGTCGCGTTGTTGGTCTGATCGACCAAGAATGGGGTTATAATGACGCTGAGAACGCTCTGAAAAAAGCCGGTAAAAATGATTATACGTATGCTCACTTCCCTGTAACGTTGAATGAGCAATACGTCGATCACTCCTTCCAACCTGCAGGGGTTGACGGTGCTGGCATCGCCATTACAACCAAATGTAAAGACCCGGTTCGTGCAATCAAATTCCTTGACTGGTTGGCATCTGACGAAGGTCAAGTGCTGAGAAACTGGGGTATTGAAGGCAAACACTATACGGTTGACGCAAACGGTAAACGTGTTATTCCTAAAGAAGTACAAGACAGAAGAGTAAATGACACAACAAACTTTACCAAAGAAACAGGTTTAGGTAATCCAGCTGGTCTGTACGCCGCTTTTGCACCTCGTTATGGCGACGGAGTGAAGGATTCAACGGGTAACTATTATACGATTAACTTCCCGGAACAAATTGTAGAGAGCTACTCTGATGCAGAAAAAGAATCGCTGAAAGCGTACAAAGCTACAACATGGAAAGACCTGTTCGAAGGCGAGGACAAATTTGAGCCTAAGGAATGGGGCGCATTGTACAACATGCCTGTTCCTACGGACGGTGACTACCAAGTTATATACAAGAAAACGCAAGATATTATTCGTAAGAAGATTCCTGAAGCTATTCTTGCCAAAACAGCTGATTTTGACAAAGTATATGATGGTTTCTTGGCCGAACTTGAGAAAGCCGGAGCTTCGAAAATGGAAGCTGAATACACGGATCTGGTTAAAGCAAGAGTATCCTTGTTTACCGGTAAAGATGTGAAATAAGGTTAGATCCACTGATAATTAGATACAAAGCATGAAAAGGCCCGTATACCCTTCGGGCCTTTTCTGCAAGTTTGGACAGTTATCGCTGACTTTTCCAGCGTGAAGTAATATTATCAATGGTAAATAGATATAAGACCATTACTAGAAAAAGTAAAGAAGGTGAATGCTCTGAAACATTCAGACGAATCAGTATGGAGGCTATGGTATAACCAGCCCGCGTCCCGATGGGAGGAAGCTTTGCCAGTCGGTAACGGGAGAATTGGGGGTATGATTTACGGAGGGGTGCTTGGTGAAGTCATTGCTTTGAACGAGGACACGCTTTGGTCGGGTTTTCCACGTGATACGCAAAACTATGATGCCATCCGGTATTTAAAAACCGCTCGTGAACTCATATTTTCCGGGAAATACAAAGAAGCTGAAACGTTGATTGAATCTAAAATGTTAGGCAGGGGAGTGGAATCTTACCAGCCTCTAGGCAACTTGATCATAGAACAGAGGGCTGCCGGAGAAGTATCGCAGTACCGCCGTGAGCTGGATTTAGAGTCCGGCATAGCTGCCGTGTCCTACCAAATTGGGGATTCGGCCTATCGGCGAGAAGTTTTTGTTAGTGCCGTGGATCAGGTCATGGTCGTTCATATCAGCGCAATGGGTGAAAAAGCGCTCGACATCACTGTCACTTTGGATTCGCTTCAGAAGTATAGAGTGGAAGGAAAAGGTACATCCGGTATCGTGTTGCATGGACAATGTCCAACCCACACGGCGGACAATTATCTAGGTAATCATCCTCAGTCCGTTCTGTATGAAGAGGGCTTGGGCTTGGAATTCGAGGCACATGTGCAAGCGTTCACTGATTGTGGGGACGTTCATGCAGATGAATCAGGAAAGCTATCGGTTTCTGGGGCACATGAGGTAACTCTTCTTTTTGCTGCTGCAACGAATTTCTTCGGATATAACGTGATGCCTCAAGCCCAGCAGCAAACCATGAACGAAAAATGCGAATTAACACTTTCTGCGGCAGGAATATTTGGATATGAGTTACTCCGAACTAGACATATAGAAGATCATAGCCGTTTGTTTAAGCGTGTAGATTTGCAGTTGGGCTGCTCGAAGAGAGCTGAATTGCCTACCGATGAGCGGCTTGAAGCATATCGCTCGGGAGCAAATGATGGAGGGCTTGAAGCTCTATATTTTCAATATGGCCGCTATTTACTGATGGCCTCCTCCAGACCGGGGACGCAGCCGGCCAATCTGCAGGGCATATGGAACCCTTTGGTGCAGCCCCCGTGGAATAGCGATTATACGACCAATATCAACACACAGATGAATTATTGGCATGCCGAGGTAGCCAATTTGAGTGAATGTCATGAGCCCCTCTTTGAGATGATTAAGGATTTAAGTGAGACAGGCGCCAGAACTGCCAAAATTCATTACGGTTGTCGTGGCTGGACTGCACACCACAACGTTGATTTGTGGCGCCAATCCGTGCCGACTGACGGGAACCCTAGCTGGGCGTTTTGGCCAATGGGCGGGGTATGGCTTTGTCGGCATCTTTGGGAGCATTACCTCTATGAGCTCGATGAAGCTTTCCTGAAAGAAACCGCCTACCCCTTACTGAAGGGAGCCTCTGAATTTTGCTTCGACTGGCTCGTTCCTGGTCCGGACGGCAAGCTTGTGACGGCACCATCCACTACGCCGGAAAATAAGTTCCTCACACCGGAAGGGGAGCCCTGCAGTGTATCCGCCGGGTCAACGATGGATTTGTTCCTCATTCGCGAGTTGTTTGATCATACGATCCAAGCGGCGGAAATTCTTAATATTGACGAGGAATGGCGTAAGCAGCTGGAGGATGCAGCATCGCGGATGGCCCGGCCCCAAATTGGACCGGACGGCAGATTGCAAGAGTGGAGCGAAAACTTTGCGGAATCGGAGCCGGGGCATCGCCATGTATCGCACTTGTATGGTCTTTACCCTGGCAATGCTATCACTATAAGAAACACCCCAGAACTGGCTGAAGCGGCCAAAAAATCTCTGGAGTACCGGATTAAAAACGGCGGGGGCCACACCGGCTGGAGCTGTGCTTGGCTGATCAATTTATATGCGCGGCTGGGTGACGGAGATTCGTCCTACCGCTTTGTACAAACGCTGTTATCCCGCTCTACGTACCCGAATTTGTTTGATGATCATCCACCGTTCCAAATTGACGGTAATTTTGGTGGAACGGCGGGCATAGCGGAGATGATCGTTCAGAGCCATATGGATGGCCTGGATCTGCTCCCGGCTTTGCCTAAAGCGTGGTCCTCTGGACATATACGCGGATTAAGGGCACGCGGAGGGTTCACGATCAGCATCGCTTGGGAGGACGAGAGCATAAGCTCGGGCTGCATAACTTCCTCCAAGGAGGGGTGGTGCACTGTCAGAGGACCTGGCTCTTTCCGGATTCAGCTCCCTGACGGCAAATTTGCCACTGCCGGTGAACGATTCTGGACTGAGTCGAACAAGTCTTACTTGATCTCAAAGGTATAATCTTTGCTTTTGTGGTAAAAAGAAATTTCTAGTGCAGGCGGCGAAACTGCTGTGGAGTCATTCCTGTATGTTTACGAAAAGTAGCGACAAAATGACTGGCATCGCGGAATCCGGTTTGTCCGGCGATGGTGGAGACGGTAATACCCGGCTCATCGGCCAATTGCTCCTTCGCTTTGTGAATGCGCATCTGTGTGAGGTAAGCATAAGGAGCAAGGCCGAATGTTTGCTGAAATAGCTTGCTTAAATGGCGCCCCGACATTCCAAGGACATCGGCTAAGTTGTCCAGACCGATGTCGGGGTTGCCGTACTCTTGCTCCATCCATTGAAGCAGGGGAGTGAGCTTCTGCATATTTTTGGAAACCGACATATTGCTGGCTTGTCCAAATTTACTAAGTATACCAAGAAATCGGTAAGCATCTGTTGAAGTTTCGAGGCCGAACAGGTCCATCCCACTGCTGACCTTCTTTAACATTTCGCCGAGCATCGGGGCGACCGGAGCCTCGGTATCCCATCGGAAAACAGAGGGCGCCTGAATATCATATGCGATAAGGATAGGAGCTGCTGCTGCTCCGCCAAACGTTAAATAATATGTTTCCCAACCCGAGCTCCGCACGGCCTCATAAGCATGGGACATCCCTGGTGGGAGCAAGACTCCTGAGCCTTGAGACAGCAGCACCGTTTCCGTCCCATAGGTTAATTTCCCTTCGCCCTCTTCGGTTTGCAGCCAGTGGTAATAAGGGTATCCATTGGGACGGGTAATTCTTTCTTGTTTCGGATTGTAGCCGATGCTTTCTACCATTAAAGGGAGATCCAGGTTTACTGATGGGGAGAAAACAAATCGGGTAAATGCCCGTGTGCTCATTTAATAAATATCTCCTTCATTTGAGTTCCATATTATTATATGTCAAAACAATATTATTATATATAAAGCTAAGAAAATTCACCTTACAATGGTTATATACTTATATTGTTAAAAAGGATGTGCTCACAGTGATTAATGAAAAGTTACCTAAAATATGGTACGGCGGAGATTACAACCCTGAACAATGGGAGTCGGAGGTATGGAAAGAAGACGAGCGTATGTTCAAGCTGGCCGGCATCGATGTTGCGACAGTGAACGTATTCTCCTGGGCTATGAATCAGCCTGATGAGGAAACCTACGATTTCAGTGTGCTTGATGAGACGATCGACCGCCTATATAAAAGCGGGGTCTATGTATGCTTGGCTACAAGCACTGGAGCTCATCCGGCTTGGATGGCCCGTAAGTATCCGGACGTGCTTCGCGTAGATGCTCAAGGACGTAAACGGAAGTTCGGCGGTCGTCACAATTCCTGTCCGAATTCACCGACCTATCGCAAGTATTCCGCTAGAATGGCCGGCAAACTCGCTGAACGCTACAAGGACCATCCGGGGCTGCTGATCTGGCACATCTCCAATGAGTACGGCGGATACTGCTACTGTGAACACTGCGCTGCAGCCTTCCGCGTATGGCTGAAACAGCGGTACGGAACTCTTGATCAATTGAACCGGGCATGGAACACCCGCTTTTGGGGCCACACCTTCTACGATTGGGAAGAAATTGTGCCACCAAGCGAGCTGAGCGAGGAGTGGGGCGGAACTCGTACCAATTTCCAAGGCATTTCTATAGATTATCGTCGTTTCATGTCCCAATCTTTACTGGATTGCTACAAGCTTGAATATGATGAACTCAAAAAGCATACGCCTCATATTCCGGTAACTACGAACTTGATGGGCTTTTACCCTGAGTTAAACTATTTTGAGTGGGCTAAATATATGGATATCGTCTCCTGGGATAACTATCCTTCCCTGGATACGCCTGTCAGCTTCACGGCCATGACGCATGATTTGATGCGTGGACTCAAAAGCGGAGATCCGTTTATGCTGATGGAGCAAACACCAAGCCAACAAAATTGGCAGGCTTACAACTCCCTGAAGCGTCCAGGTGTAATGCGTCTTTGGAGCTACCAGGCTGTTGCCCGGGGGGCCGATACGGTTATGTTCTTCCAGCTTCGCCGTTCTATCGGAGCTTGTGAAAAATACCATGGCGCTGTCATTGAGCATGTAGGACACGAGCATACCCGTGTATTTAGAGAATGTGCCGAGCTTGGCCGCGAGCTGGAACAACTAGGCGATAAGCTGCTGGATGCACGAACCGAAGCGAAAGTCGCGATCATTTACGATTGGGAGAATCGCTGGGCTACGGAATTGTCAAGCGGCCCTACCGTGGCGCTCAATTATGTGAATGAAGTACACAAATATTACGACGCCTTGTTCCAAATGCATGTTGAAACCGATATGGTATCCGTGGAAGAAGATTTGAGCAAATACGACATCGTCATCGCTCCGGTGATGTACATGGTTAAATCAGGCTTTGCCAAAAAAGTAGAGCAATTTGTGTCTGACGGCGGTACTTTCGTCACGACCTTCTTCAGTGGACTCGTCAACGAGAACGATCTCGTCACTACAGGCGGATATCCTGGCGAGCTGCGGTCTGTGATGGGCATATGGGCTGAGGAAATCGATGCCTTGTTCCCGGGCCAGAAAAACCAGGTTGTGATGAAGCAGGCTTGGGGTGAACTGAAAGGCCAGTATGAATGCGGCTTGCTGTGCGATCTCATTCATGCCGAAGGTGCCGAGGTGCTGGCCGAATACGGCTCCGATTTCTACGAAGGTATGCCGGTTCTAACCGTCAACCACTTTGGTTCCGGCCGGGCGTATTATGTGGCCAGCAGCCCGGAGGCTTCCTTCCTTCAAGGCTTCCTCTCGAATCTGTGTGAAGAGAAGGGAATCAAACCACTGCTCGGTGCGCCAGCAGGTGTAGAGGTGGCTCGTCGGGTGAAGGACGAAAAATCATTTTTGTTCCTGCTGAACCATAACGCAGAAGCCTCTGAAGTACAAATTGGCTCGGAAGAGAAGAAGGATCTGCTTGCAGATACGACCGTCTCCGGTACAGTAACCGTACCGGGCCGCGGGGTCGTTATTTTGGAGAGCAACAACACTGGGAATTAATTCTGTAAAATTGAACTAAACCGCATGCTCCCTTCGAGGAAGCATGCGGTTTTTCTATGTAATCAAAAAAAGGTGCCAAAGGCACCCTTTTTTGAAGCTATTGTCTTATTACAAGTACGTCTTGAGGCGGTCTGCCCGTACTTTGAATTTGGGAAATTTCGGAGTTTGTAAGGTTGCGACCTACCAAGATTAACGAAGATGTCACATTGTTAAAGTTAAAATTACTTAAGTTCGCTACGTTTTGGCTGCCGCGGAACACGCGGAATGACCCCTGGAAATTAATTTGTGAAAACAGTACGAGCGTTACTTGAGAGCTCTGTACCACATTTCTGAGACGGAAGCTCGACAGAACGTTGTTGAACCGAAATGCTCCAAGGTCTCGAACTGCGACACCTCCACGTCTGAAAAGAATGCGGCGAACGGAAAAATTGTTACCGGACCATAGAGCCAGACGTACATCGCTGTTTGCCAACTATATCACTCCTTTTCTGAGATTGATATAGTTTATTAGCAACATCAAGAAATGGTATAAGATAGATACACCGGTTAAAAAGTTGGTTTTTTCTTTATCAGCTATGCTCCAAGATTGTGTTCAGCGTCGTACGGTCGAGACCGCGCACGAGACGGATCAACAATTCCTTTGCTGCTTCGTAATCGTCCGTATGAATGATTGAGGACGAGGTGTGTATGTAACGCGAACAAATCCCGATGACGGCGGAAGGCACACCAATGCCGCTTAAATGTACTTGACCGGCATCTGTTCCTCCCGGGGAAACAAAATACTGATATTTGATTTTATGCGTATCCGCAGTATCTTGAATATATTCAACCATGCCCCGGTGCGTCAGCATCGTAGGGTCGAAAATACGGAGAAGCGCTCCTCCGCCAAGCTGACCGAAGGCCCGTTTGTCCCCGGTCATGTCATTGGCTGCGCTGGCATCCAGGCCGAAGAAAATGTCCGGCTTGATTAAATTAGCAGCCGTCCGTGCGCCTCTAAGTCCAAGCTCCTCCTGTACGTTGGCTCCGGCGTAAACGACATTGGGGAGCTTTTCTCCGTGTAAAGCCTCCATCATTTCAATAGCTAGACCCACACCGTAACGGTTGTCCCAAGCTTTGGCCATTATTTTCTTCGGATTGACGAGTGGTGTAAACTCGCAAATCGGCAAAATCTGCTGGCCAGGACGAACGCCGGCTGCTTCAGCTTCTTCACGGCTGTCCGCACCGATATCGAGATACATTGTTTTGATATCAACCGGTTTATTGCGCTGGGACTCATCCAGCAAATGGGTTGGAATCGATCCGACAACCCCGATGATTTTTCCCTTTGGGGCTATAATCTGCAGTCGTTGCGCCAATACGGCCTGACTCCACCAGCCTCCAAGCGGCTGAAAAGATACCATGCCATTGTCGCTGATGCCGGTCGTCATGAACCCGACTTCATCAAAATGCCCGGCCACCATGATCCGCGGGCCTTCCTCATCTCCGCGCAGAACTCCAAACAGACCTCCTAGGCGATCTTGTACAAATTCCTGTGTATAAGCTGATAATTTGTCCTTAACGAAAGCGCGAAGGTCCCGTTCAAATCCGGGCGCTGCAGGAAATTCAGTCAGCTGTTTAAACAGCCCCAACGTTTTTTCATTCATTTCTTTCTCTCCTTTTCTTGTTGTTCGTTAGTAAACATACATTATTTAGTATGGACTACCTTTTTTCAATTGTCCATGTGCCTTTTCCGCTCCGCCTATTCGAAGGCAGGACATGCACAGGCAATGGCAAAGCGGCGTATACTGCAGCAAAGTTGCAGCTATGGGCGATCGAGGAGGCCGTGTATAATGGAACGATATTCCAAGGACTGGTTGGTGATTTGTCTTCTTTTTATTCTACTGGTCATTATTCTTCAATATCTCTGATTGAAACCTTAAATTGGCAAGGACGTTTACCCGGCTGGAGTATTCCAGACGGTTTTTTTGTGTTAGCGAAGATATGGATGATTTACCAACATAACTGGCACCAAAATGACAAATAATGAATCTGCAAGCAGCTTATGAAGAGTAAGAAAGGGGGATGCTACCGTCATTGGTGTAATTCATGTGATATTCGGCTTGGGAGGAGTTCATTAGGATGCTGATCGGCGGGCAGATCTGGGAATTCCCCTCCAAACCGGCTATAACGGGGGAGGCAACCGTTGTTGGACCCGAGGAAGTAGCCGGGCCGCTAGCTTCGGATTTTGATTTTATATATGACAATCATGGGCGCGTTACTCTCACCGTTGTCCTACCAGCAGGGAGAGAGCATTCCTTGCATTGCCCACGCGGTTGCTCTGGAAAAGGAGGAAAGCAGATCATGATCTATGTTTGGGCTTTTGTAATAGGTGGGTTAATATGCGTTGTCGGACAATTGATGCTTGATGTGCTCAAATTAACACCGGCTCACACGATGAGTACACTTGTCGTCATCGGAGCTGTTATGGATGCAGTAGGCTGGTATGACCCGCTCGTGAAATTTGCTGGAGCAGGAGCTTCCGTTCCCATCACCAGCTTTGGTAATTCACTTGTTCACGGAGCGCTCACCGAACTGCAGCGGGATGGATGGATCGGTGTAATTACCGGTATGTTTAGTGTGACGAGCGCAGGTATTTCTGCGGCGATCATCTTCTCGTTCCTTGCCGCCCTTATCGTACGGCCTAAAGGGTAACAATCATTGAACTTTATGGGCTTACGAGTGTACTCCCTATCTATCTTCATGTACAATAGGAAGATATATACAGGTATTTTTGGGAGGGAAAACACGTGCCCGTTCAGGAGCAATCGATACGAACTTTGACTGCCGTAAAAAACAACTTGGAATCGTGTATTTTGGGAAAATCATTTGAAATCAATCTTCTGCTCTCCGCATTGCTGGCCGGCGGCCATGTGCTGATCGAAGACGTGCCGGGTACGGGAAAAACTCAGCTCATAAAAGCTTTGGCTAAATCGATGAGCGGTGACTATCGGCGTATTCAGTGCAATCCGGATATATTACCGAGCGACATTACTGGGGTATCGGTATTTCATCCGCACGAGGAGCGGTTCGTGTTTCGACCGGGCCCGGTAATGACGAATATTTTGCTGGCAGATGAAATCAACCGGGCGACCACCAAAACGCAATCCGCCCTGCTTGAAGTCATGGAGGAGCGCTGTGTAACCGCCGATGGCTTTACATATGAGCTGCCAAATCCGTTCATGCTCTGCGCTACGCAAAATCCGATTGATTTTGAAGGAACGTATACGCTCCCGGAAGCACAGCTAGACCGGTTTATGATGAAAATTAAGCTTGGGTATCCCGATGCTTCCACCGAGAAGTCGATGCTTCAAACCCACAGCCAGGGGCAACCCGTGGATCAATTGAAGCCGGTTACGACAATGGAAGAGGTTTATGCGATCCAGCAAGAGATTCGCGACGTCTATATAAATGAAGCTTTAACTGACTACTTACTGGAGATTGTTCGCCGGACCCGGGAGCATCAAGACATCGTTCTTGGCGCATCCCCACGGGCATCCCTGGCGTTTATGATGGCGGCCAAAGCTTTTGCTTTTGTCCAGGGCCGCGATTACGTTCTGCCTGATGACATTAAGACGTTGTCGCCATTTGTGCTTGGCCACCGTATCTTGCTGCGCCCGGAATCCCGACTGGGTCAGACCAATGCTGGCCTGGTGCTTCAGCAAATTTTACGGCAGGTCCACGTGCCGGTAGCCGCGGGACGGTAACCATGCGTGCGCTCTTGTCAGGAGTAAAGACAGGACTTGCTTCCCGTAGATTTTGGATGGTGTTTTCCGTATGGTTCATATGCTTGTTATACGTTCTGTTCCAAGGCGGAAAGACGTCGATTATGTTATTTATGATGATCTCTGTTCTGGCCTTGTATTGGATGATTGGTGGTCTGGGTGGGGTCAAGCGAATCAAGGCGACAAGAAGCTTAGCGCTCGGAATTGAGCGGGGAGGATTCCTGCAAGCGGGAGAGCAGGTATTAGTAAAGCTAAGACTCCAGCTTCCCGGGTTTATGCCGATTCCTTATCTTGTAGTCCGTGAAGTTCTGCGCCGGCACAACGGAGATTCCTGGGCTTTTGAAGACAGTGTCGTTCCCTATACACGTGGTCAAGCGGAGCTAATCTACAAGACACCGCCTTTGGAGCGAGGAACGTATATTTTTGCCGATACGACCTGCTTTGCAGAGGATATTTTCGGATTAATGGAGCACTCGAGTTCGTTTCATACCGGTGGGGAATTTCGAATTGTCCCCCGGACTGTGTTCATTCCGCATTGGGAGCTGTACAGCCGTAATTCTCCGTTAGCGGGGCCGGAAACGGCCGTAACGCTATCCCGCAGGGAGTCCACGCAAATTAACGGTGTTCGCGATTATGTTTACGGCGACCGGATTTCGCGGATTCACTGGAACGCTACCGCCAAGACGGGAACGTGGAAATCTAAAGAGTTTGAGCATGAATCGCTGCCGAAAACGATGCTGGTGCTGGATGCCCACACCTCCAGTTATCTAACGCCAAATCAGTTTGAATTAGCCGTGTCCACCGTCGCATCTCTGCTCGAGTATGGAGCGCGGGAGCGAATCAGCATGGGACTCTGCACGATGGGAAAAACGATGCGCTTATTTGCCCCGGCAGAAGGATATTTGGACCGTCAGCGCATGATCCATTATCTCGTAGATATCGATGCTGATGGATACGGAAATCACAGGGATAAACTGGAAACCCAGAAGGAGGGATTCCCACCCGGGGTATTCTTTATTCTGATTAGTCCGGTGGCAGACGAGAAGGCCCTGACCATACTTAACTGGGCCAAAACTCGCCAAATGACCCCATACTATATCCGAATCGGGCAAGAAGCCTTAACTGCTTCAAATGGCGGCGAACGACCGACTTGGCAGGCATCGCTCCAGGAAAAGGGCCTACGGGGAGTTTACGTTTCCTCACTTCGTGATCTTCCGGCTGTGATAGGAGGTGCGAAGCTGTGACGGAAATGGGAACCGCCCGAAAATTTTTCGCATACCGCCTGTTATCCATGATATGGCTTGTGCTGATCGCGTTACAGTGGATTGATTTTACGGAACCTCTATGGTTCTCCAGTACGACATCGTTAGTGACCATTACCATTATTGGCATCGCCTTGATTGAGGTACTGCTGCCGCTTAAAGCCGCATGGAAATGGACCGTGAAAATAGTATACATTTTTGGAGTTTGGCGGCTGGTGTTAACATCTTATGGAGTGTACGTGCCGACAGGTCCGTTATTTCCGGATCAGCTTCGCGGTATGGTGCTTTCCTTTACGCCTTATATATGGTTTTCGCTCGCGGCTTGGGCGCTTCTGGAAATAGTGACACGACTCATCGTCAACCGTAGATGGATTTTGTTTTTTATAGCTATAAATCTAATCGCTTTTGCAATTATAGATTCTTTTACTTCCTATTATTTATGGTCAAACGTAGCTTGGATTGTGTTCGCCGGCCTTGGCTGGCTCGTGTGCTATCATTTATACGAATATCGGCGAAAATATCCGCAGGGATGGCAGCGTCTTCGGCGGAAGCCATTGAAAATCGCCGCCAATATTTTGTTGATTTTTACTTGTGTTCTACTTATTGGGATTAGCATGCCGTCTGTTTCTCCTATCTTGACCGATCCATATACGGCTTGGAAGAACCGGTCGGAGGGGCAAGGGGGCAGCGGAGGGACGGCAAAATCAAAGGCTGCGAAAAAAGCTGTTCCTACCTCATCAGTGCAGGAGGAAGTGCTCTCCGGTTACAGTCGGGATGATAGAAAGCTAGGAAACGGTTTTGAATTCAGCTATACCCCGGTCATGACGGTTCAGTCGTCTGTAAGATCCTATTGGCGCGGAGAGACGCGCCGGATTTATTCCGGGAAGGGATGGGCTGATCTGGATGAAGAACCGCGAGAGACAAAGCGTTACAAAGGAGCTGCAACCAGTGAGCCGCTAGAAATTGAGCAGCCAGGGAAGGTCGAGAAGAGAGAAGTCGAACAAATTGTTACGATGAATACCAACAACACCTACCCTGTTTTATTTGGAGGCTATTCGATTAAAAGTGTGGAACTGCTGGACGAGCGGCAGGAGACGCCGGATATGCGCTGGACTTCCCGAGAGGCTGAGATGTTCTGGAACGGGTACAAAAGGAACAGCAAACAGCCTGATTATCCGCAAAAGTATAAGGTGGTAGCGGATATTCCCGTTTACCCGATCGAGAAGCTGCGGCAGGCCAGCTACGAAACGCTATACAAGGATGATCCCGATAAAGATTACTTGCAGCTCCCAAGCGATCTTCCACAGCGTGTGAAGGATCTCGCGAAACAGATTACTGCCGAGGGCAAAACTCCTTATCAAAAAATGGAGCTCCTGCAAAGCTATTTAAGTGTAAATTACGAGTATACAAACAAGCCGGATCTGTCCAAGAAAAAGAGCGATGATTTCGTAGACAGCTTTCTCTTCGAAATCAAACAGGGGTACTGCGATTATTACTCAACTTCGATGGTAGTCATGGCCCGCTCGCTCGGAATTCCCGCGAGATGGGTAAAGGGGTATGCTCCCGGTAGCCAGCCTAATAATGAGGCTATGATGATGAGAAATCCCGGAATGAGCGGGGAATACCGGGTCAGCAACGCTGATGCTCACTCTTGGGCGGAGCTGTATTTTGGAGATTACGGATGGGTTCCCTTTGAGGCGACTCCCGGATTCGACGCACCGATTTTGTACACAGAGGAAGAAAGTACGGAGACAATGGCGCCTGAAACGCCTGAAGAGACACAGACCGTCAAACAAGAGGAGGGCTTCCTATCAAGTATAGATCCTGTCATATTGCGCAGGATATCTGCCGTTGCAGCGGGTGTGCTGCTGGCATGGCTGCTTTATCAGTTCAGAAATGAACTATACTTCATCTGGCTCCGAATCCGTTTGGGCCATGCTTTAACGCCGGGAGAGAAAACTGTTTTCGGCACGCTGCGAGCGGTAAGAAGGCTGCGGCGGAAAGGGCTCCAGCGAAGCGATCAGGAAACACTGCGTGAGGCGTTTAGCCGTTGGAAAGAGGAACGACCGCAGCTGAAGGATGCGCTGAGCGAGCTGCTTGCCACCTTTGAGAAGGCGAGCTACAGTCCGGCTGCGATATCAACGCACGAATGGCGAAAGGTTCAGCAATTGTCTAATCAATTAGTGAAGCTAAGCCGGCAGAGGACAACCAAAGGTTAAATCGCTGATGTAATCAGCATCTATTTGACGACAAAACTTCCTTCGTGCTTGCACGGGGGATGTTTTCTTTTTTAAAATATAAGGAAGTCGGGGAAAGATTATGGTATAGTTTGTCGTATGAAACCGAGGTGAACGTATTTGTTTGAGAAATTTATGCCGAATATGCGTGTGGACAGCGTATTCGAAATCGACCTGGAAGGGCTCTACGCCAAAGGGTACCGGGGGATTATTACCGATCTGGACAACACCCTTGTCGGGGCAAAGGCGCCGTCTGCCACCCCCGAACTGGTCGAATGGTTTGAGAAGGTGAAAAAATGCGGGTTTAAACTCGTGATTGTGTCAAACAATAATTTGGACAGGGTGTCTGTGTTTGCGAACCCTTTAAATATTGAGTTTGTTCACGCGGCGAGAAAACCGGCGGGGTCGGCTTTCCACCGGGCGATGGAAATGATGAAGCTAGCGCCGAAGGAAACGATAGTCGTTGGCGACCAAATGATGACCGATGTATTCGGCGGGAACCGCTTGGGGCTTTTCACCATTTTGGTGCTGCCGATATCAATTGGTGATGAAGGTTTTGGAACTCGTATCAACCGAAGATTGGAGCGTTTCGTCAAGCGGCGGTTAGGTAAAATCGGCTTATGGCTGGAGGAGGAAAAGAAGAAATGACGGAGGTAAAGGGCGCAGATGGCGCTCTACGATGCAGCGGATGCGGCATACGGCTGCAAACGGAGGAACAAACCAAACCGGGTTATGTTCCTCAGCAAGCCTTAGAGAAAGAACCGATAATATGTCAGCGTTGTTTCCGCATTAAAAATTATAATGAGTCATCTTCGGTGACGGTAGAGCAGGACGAGTTCCTGAAGCTGTTGGCTCAAATTGGCGGTAAGGAAGCGCTTGTGATCCACATCGTGGATCTATTTGATTTTCAAGGCAGTGTGATCTCCAGTTTGCAGCGATTTATCGGCAACAATCCGGTGCTGCTCGCTGTGAATAAGATCGATCTATTGCCGAAGGTTACGAACTGGAATAAGGTACGGAACTGGGTTCAGAAGGAAGCCAAGGAGATGGGGCTCAAGGTAGAGGATGTCATTCTTTGCAGCGCCAAGCAGAGCAGCGGGTTTGACCGGCTGCTTGAAGCGGTGTCCGAGTACCGGGGAAATCGCGACGTTTATGTCGTCGGGGCAACGAATGTCGGAAAATCGACGCTCATTAATCGGCTGATTCACGATTATAGCGATTTGGATCAAGAGCTTACCGTTTCTCGATATCCGGGGACAACACTCGATATGGTACATATTCCGCTGGATGATGGGAAATCGATCATCGATACGCCGGGAATTGTATATCCATCCCGGTATAGTGAACTGGTTGCACCTGTAGATTTGGGCGTGATTCTGCCGGATAAATCGCTTAAGCCTGCGGTCTATCAATTAAATGAGGGACAAAGCATCTTTTTCGGCGGATTCGGACGTTTTGATTTCATCCAGGGCGAACGTCAATCTTTTACTTGCTTTGTCAGTGGACGAGTGCCGCTTCATCGCACCAAACTGGAGAGAGCGGACGAGCTTTTTGCGGAGCATGCCGGGGAGATGCTGGCACCGCCAAGCCGTGAAAATCTGGCCAATCTACCGGAATGGACGAGGCATGAGTTCCGGATCAACAAAGGAAGCAAACAGGACTTGTTCATTTCGGGCCTCGGCTGGATCAAAATCAACAATGACTTTGGCGCTGTGATCGCGGCGCATGTCCCAAAAGGGGTTAAAGTGATGGTTCGCCCTTCCTTGATCTAGGGACGGTTCATGGGAGCGCCAACGACCATCCCAGGTCATCTCTTTGTTTACGAAGAGATTTAGGGGGAGAAGCTATGGAGGAACAAGAGAAGGTTGTGCAGACGAAGGAGGAACGTCTGCCTTTGCTGCTCGGCGTCATTGGAGATCCAATTATTCATTCCAAGTCTCCGGCTATGCACACAGCGGCTCTGAAGGCATGTGGCATAGCCGGTACGTACCTGCCGCTGCATGTCAAAGGCGAAGCCTTAAGCGATGCCGTTCAGGGTATCAAGGCGCTCGGATTTCGCGGTATTAATGTGACGGTTCCACATAAAGTGGAAGTGATGAAGTACTTGGACATCATCGACGAGGGTGCGCTGCACATCGGCGCGGTAAATACGATCGTCAACAATGGCGGTGTTCTGACCGGCTACAATACGGACGGCGTAGGCTATATCCGCTCGCTTAAAGAGGAGACCGCCCCCGATTTGGAGGGGAAAACGGTCCTCGTGATCGGTGCAGGCGGAGCGGCCCGCGGCATTATTTATGCTCTGCTTAAAGAGAAACCCGGGCAAGTGATTATCGCTAACCGGACCGCGGATAAAGCCCGTGAACTTGCGTCGGAATGGGCTGATCTTGGGCGCATTAACGGGTGCGAGCTGGAGAGCCTCGGCGATTTTTTGCCGAAAACGGACATCCTAATCAATACCACAAGCGTGGGAATGTATCCGCAGGTGACGAAAACTCCGATTGATCTTGGTTTCCTTCCAGAAGGGATTGTTGTCAGCGACCTTATTTATAATCCGCTGCGAACGGAGCTGCTTCGCCAGGCCGAACTAAAAGGCTGTACGATTCATAATGGACTAGGCATGTTTATCTATCAGGGAGCATATGCATTCGAGCATTGGACCGGATGCCCTGCCCCGATTGAGGCCATGAGGGCGGCTGTTCTGGACAGCATGAGGCTGTAACTAGAATAGGGCTGCTGCTCGGCTCGGGTACAATGGATGAAGTCATAACATGTAAGATATAAACAGTAAGGGGTCTTGAAATTTTATGTTAACTGGAAAACAAAAACGTCATTTGCGCAGCTTAGCGCACAGTCTGCAGCCGATCTTTCAGGTTGGAAAAGGCGGCACCAATGAACAAATGATTCGTCAGATTTCCGAGGCGCTGGAGCGCAGAGAGCTGATCAAAGTATCCATTTTGAACAATAATTTGGACGATCCAAAGGAAATAGCCGAGGAACTGGCAGAAGGTGCCGAAGCCGAGATGGTTCAGCTCATCGGTAGAACGATTGTTCTTTACAAAGAATCGCGCGAATACAAGCAAATCGAGCTGCCTTAGGTTTGATGGGAGGAAGCGGGAGATGAAGAAAATCGGAATTATGGGCGGAGCATTCGATCCGATCCATCTCGGTCATCTTCTGGCGGCGGAGGCCGCCAGGGAGCAGTATCACCTGGAAGAGGTGTGGTTCATGCCTTCCCATATCCCTCCGCACAAGCATCAAGCCGGGGTTAGTGGAGAACAGCGGCTTGAGATGGTTAAAGCCGCCATCCAAAGCAATACCGACTTCAAGCCGCTGGACATTGAACTGCAGCGGGGCGGGGTTTCGTATACGGTAGATACTATTCGGGAAATCCGATCGATCCATCCCGATTTGGAGCTGTATTTCATCATCGGGGCGGATATGGTGAACTACCTTCCCAAATGGGAAGGGATTGAGGATTTGGCCGGGATGGTTCGTTTTATCGGGCTGCAGCGGCCCGGCAGTTTTCTGGAGCTCGACGCTTTGCCGCCATTTATCCAGGAATCGGTTTTACTTGCGGAAATGCCGCTGGTTGATATTTCGTCCAGCCTGATTCGAAGCCGTCTTCTAGCTGGACAATCGGTACGGTATATGGTGCCCGACCCCGTGTACGAATACATGATTAGGAGTGGATTGTATGGGATACACGCGTGAGGAACTTATGGCCGCCATTTCGGCCGGTATGCCCGCAAAGCGGTGGCAGCATGTAGAAGGAGTCATGGAGAGTGCTGTTATTCTGGCCAAGCGTTATGGGGGAGATCCCGAAAAAGCTGATCTTGCAGCGCTGCTGCATGATTTGGCCAAGTTCTGGCCGATTGATGAACAGGAGGCCATTATTCGAGATAACGACTTGAATACCGAGCTGTTGGCCTATGATAAGCAGCTGCTCCATGCCGAGGTTGGCGCTTTTATCGCCCGCTGGGATTACGGGGTGGGGGATCAGGAAGTGCTTGATGCCGTCCGCTACCATACGTCCGGGCGCATTGGGATGACGCTGTTGGATAAGATCGTATGTCTGGCAGACTACATCGAGCCGGGGCGAAATTTCCCTGGAGTCGAGAGGATCCGGGAGCTGGCCGAGACCAGTCTTGACGATGCGCTTATCGCCGGGTTTGACTCGACCATTAGCTTTTTGCTGGAGAAACACAAGGTCATATTTCCAATGACAGTACTGGCTCGAAATGACCTTATCCAAAATAAGACGGAATAAAGTTTATTACTATTAAAAGGACTATTTTAGGAGGCTGAATGAATGGCGGTAACATCCAATGAATTAATGAATATGGCGGTTCAAGCCGCTGATGATAAAAAAGCGATGAATATCGTAGCGCTCGACTTGAAGGGCATCTCGCTGATCGCCGATTATTTTGTCATCTGCCACGGGAACTCGGACACCCAGGTACAGGCGATTGCTACGGAGATTCGCAAGCGGGCTCATGAGGCCGGAGCGCATGTCCGCGGTTTGGAAGGGATGGATTCCGCCCGTTGGGTACTGATGGACCTTGGCGATGTCGTCGTCCACATTTTCCACCGCGATGAACGCGAGTATTACAATATCGAACGGCTGTGGTCCGACGCCAAAATTGTGGAGACGGTATGAGCTTAATAGCGGGTACTATTGTCTCTTTACCGATCGACCGCGAGGTGTCTCCGTACGGCTATTTTCTCAGTGGGGGCGAGCAGGATGTGCTGCTTCATTACTCCGAGCTAACGCGGAAAGTGAAGCCGGGTGAAGCTGTAGAGGTGTTCTTGTTCTATGATACCGAAGACCGGTTAGCGGCTACGATGAAGAAGCCGTATTTGACGCTTGGAGAGCTGGCCCTACTCGAGGTTGCCGACGTCCATCCACGGCTCGGCTGTTTTTTGGAAATGGGCCTGGGACGACAGCTTCTACTACCTATTCGGGAATTGCCTGAGCTAAAGGAACTCCATCCGCAGGTAGGCGATCATGTATATGTCATTATGGAGCATGATAAGCAAGGGCGGCTTAAAGCCAAACTCGCCGGTGAGCAGGAGCTTGCCCCGCTTGCCTTCCACGCGCCTTCGTCATGGAACAACCAGTGGCTGGAGGCTATTGTGTACAAGCCGCTGCAAATGGGTACGTTCGTCATTGTACAAGGCGGCGTTTTAGGCTTTGGCGCCATCGGCATGATTCATGCTACGGAACGCCATCGGCTGCTCAGACTTGGGGAGCAGATTAGTGTTCGGGTCGCTCACGTCCGCGAAGACGGACGCGTTAACCTGGCGATGGCCCCACGTAAAGAGATCGGTATGGGCGAGGATGCTGAACGCATATACGCCTATTTGACAAGCCGGTCCGGAGGCGGGATGCCTTACTCTGACGCAACACCGCCCGATTTGATCAAGCAGCGGTTCGGCATCAGTAAGGCTGCGTTCAAGCGGGCGCTCGGGAAATTGATGAAGGAAGGCAAGGTTGAGCAGAAGGAGAACTGGACTTATTTGGTTCAGCCAGCAGATGAGGCCGTCAATAAGCAGGCGGATACCGATCAGGATAAGAAGTAGGATGAAGATCGATAGCTTTACAAAAGAAAGAACGGTGACCAAGCATGGCTTCATATCGAAAATTCGCCTATGTTTATGATGAATTGATGGAGGATATGCCTTACCCGGATTGGATCCGATTTGCCCGGACGGCTTGGGAACGGTGTGGGATGCCGAGGACGGTTGTAGATCTCGGCTGCGGAACGGGAAGCATTGCAATTCCGCTCGTTAATTCCGGTTTTGAAGTAACGGGAATCGACCTGTCAGCCGATATGTTGTCGGTGGCCCGTCGCAAAATGGAGAGCACGCCGCAAGGTGTCCGCTTGTTTCGTGAGGGCAGCGTCAGATGGGTTCAACAGGACATGAGAGAATGGAATACGCCAGAGCCGGTCGATTCTGTCATCTCATTTTGCGATTGCTTGAATTATTTACTGGAGGAAGAGGACTTGGTCCGGACCTTCCGCCGTACATACGAAGGCTTAAAGCCCGGCGGATCGTTTTTGTTTGACGTGCACCACCCAAACACATTGATTCGGTACGAAGAGGAGCAGCCCTTTATTTGGGACGATCTGAACGTCTCCTATATGTGGACCTGTGAACGGGACGCTTACCGCAACGAAATTGAACATCATCTTACGATTTTTGCGCGTGAAGAGGAAAGTGGCCCTGGCCTTTACCGACGTTTTGAGGAGACGCATGTACAGCGGGCCTATGATCCAAAATGGATGAAAAGCGAGCTGCTTAAATGCGGCTTCAAAGATGTGACCTGCTATGCCGATTTCGAATGGGTAGAGGCGGAAGATGATGCGGCGCGCCTGTTTTTTGTCGCCATCAAATAACAGTAGACATGGATAACAGAGCCTCCCAACGTTGATGCCGAAATTCCGGCGGTTTGGCGGGGCTCTTTTTACCATATTAACGGCATTACAAAATGAACGTTTTGATTTGCTGCAGGCGATGAATCTCATACGTGGGACGGATCTCGGGTGGGTTCGGTAGATGCCGTGGATTAAACCAGCAGGTATCGATGCCGTAATCGATTCCGCCCTTCATATCGGAGGTTAGGGAATCACCGACAATCAGCACCTCTGCCTTATCCGGGGTACCTAACTTGGCAAATGCATAATCAAATATACCAGGGTGGGGCTTTTGATAGCCCGTGTCCTCGGAGACGATGATCTCCGTAAAAAATTCCGCCAAATCCGACCTGGCGATGCGGTTCATTTGCACTTTTTTAATCCCATTGGTAATGATACTCAGCTCTATGCCCGAATCCTTGAGATATTTGCAAATGTCATAGGCTCCCTCAACGAGAAACGCGGCTTCCCCTAGAAAATTCAAATAGCATTCGCTGAAAAAATGGACATCGGACTTTATAGGTAAGCTGAGCTCATGAATCAGTCTGGAAAACCTTTCTGTACGCAGCGTATCAAGTTTAATTTTTCTTTGCTCAAAATCATCCCAGAGCTGTTGATTGATCACTCTGTAGGCTTGCACGACTTCGTCTGTGCAGTTGATTCCTTCTTGCTTAAGGGCCCGGGCCAAGGCATAGCCTTCACCTTGGGAATAGTCAAAAAGCGTATCGTCTGCATCAAATAAAATATATGAATACCGCAAATGAACCCCTCCTGTTTGTTAACTAGGTACTATTTTAGCATGACAACGCTCTAAAGAGCCTGAATATGGGAAATGCATACAGCAAAAAATTGAATAGTTATTGGGGCTATAATTCAGTATAATTTTAATGAACCAATCGAATGAACTCTGTCAGAGAGGATTAACGACATAATGAATGTAGCTGTCAACAAACCTATGAAAACATATCAACGTTCCAAGTCATCCCCTCCCCCAGTTCGTATTTTTTCGCTTGGCGGGATTGGTGAAATCGGCAAAAATATGTATGGTGTCGAATATAAAGATGAAATCATACTGATCGATGCCGGCTTGAAGTTTCCAGATTCCAGGCTGTCTGGTATCGACTGCATTATTCCAGATATACGTTATTTGATAGATAACAAGCACAAGTTAAAAGGCCTTTTCCTTACACACGGACATGAGGATCATATCGGGGCTATTCCTTTCGTACTGAGACAGCTGTCAATTCCGATTTATGGCGGACCGCTTACGATCGGTTTGGTGAAAGCGAAGCTCGAGGAATATAGGATGCTGGGGCAGGCGGAACTGCATGTGTTTCACGAGAACGACCGGTACGCTTTTAAGCATCTGGCTGTTCATTTCTTCCGGACGACGCACAGCATTCCAGATGCCTTTGGAATCGTCGTCGATACTCCGTACGGACCAGTGGTCCATACGGGAGATTTCAAATTTGATTTTACACCGGAGGACCGCCCGGCCGACTTGTTCAAAATGGCTTCCATCGGCGGGGAAGGCGTACTTGCCCTGCTAGCCGATAGCACAAATAGTGAAAAAGAAGGCTTTACCCCTTCCGAGCGCCGGGTTGGCGACGCGATTCTTGAGTCGTTCCGAGGCTGCAGAGGGCGGATTCTGTTTGCCACGTTTGCGTCTAACGTTCATCGGCTTCAGCAGGTGGTGGAAGCTGCAGCTGTATGCAATCGCAAAATCGCTGTTATTGGGCGTAGTATGGAGCGGGTGTTTACGATCGGTCAGGAGCTTGGCTATATTCGTATCCCGGAGGGAATGCGCATTGACGTCAAGCATATCGACCGATACGAGGATCAGCAGGTTCTAATTGTATGCACCGGCAGCCAGGGTGAGCCAAATGCTGCTCTAAGCCGGATTGCTTCGGGCGCGCATCGTCACGTGCAGGTGTACCCTGGGGATACTGTCATCTATTCCTCCTCACCGATTCCGGGCAACTCGCAAAACATTAACCGCAGCATCGATATGCTGCTTCGGGCTGGAGCGAATGTCATTTATGGCTCTATCTTTGATATTCATACATCCGGGCACGGCTGTCGTGAAGACTTGAAGCTGATGCTCAGCTTTATTCGGCCTAAATTTTTTGTTCCGATTCATGGGGAATACCGCATGCTGCTTAGTCATCGAGATTTGGCCATGCAGATCGGCATTCCCGAAGAGCGTGTGTTTGTGCTGAATATCGGTGAAACGCTGTCGGTATACCGAAATCGGGCCAAACGCGGCAGAACCGTCCTGGCCGGGGAAGTATTCATTAGCAACGGTGAGATGCGGATCAATGAAGACGAGCTCCTGGCCGAGCGTATGGAACTCGCCCAGGAGGGCATCGTTATCGTTGTGATGACAGTGGATCGTCTCACGGGGCAAATTTTAGCCGGACCGGACATCGTTACGCGAGGGTTCGTTTATATGCAGGATGCCCGGCCACTGCTTCGCCGTGGAGAAACCTCGCTGCGGCGGAGCCTAAATCGACTCAGCGAGAGAAAAGCCTATGATCATGAGGGTTGGCTGCGAATGACGCACCAGGTGTTGCGGAAATTTTTTATCAAAGAGGTTGGCAGAACCCCTCATATCATGCCTTCTATCTTGGAAGTCTAGCTTCCAGGAAAAACCTAGGGAACTATCCGCTCATACGGAAGTTCCTTTTTTAATTGACCGTCTGTTCATATTTACGTATAATGTGTAAAAATATAGAAGAAAACTGGCGGAGGAGGGGATAGAATGACGAAAGAACCCACGATTCGTTCCGTGATCAGCCATCAATTAACAAGAAAAGGCTACTCATTGCACAGTTTTTCACATCGTTCGGGAATCAATCGAGGAACGCTCAGCGCCATTTTAAACGGCAATCCTCCCAAACCGATTTCTATTGGACAACTCGATCTTATGACGGAAGCTTTGGAGCAGCCACTCGGTCATTATTACTCTCTTTATATTGACGAGTGCGTAGATTCCGATCATCCGAACCGGCGCCGGCTCCGGTCATTTTTACTGCGCTGCGCGGAAATCAATGAGCTTGGGTGTATTCAGGAGGTGCTAGCCCGGCTCGTTGAAGATTTGACTTATATCCCGACGATCTTTTCGATCGGCGAGGAGCTGTATGCGGCGGGGAGGAAGGAAGCTTCAAAACTTTTTTATCAATGCGTATGTGAAAATGAAAAATATCAACATTCCGAAAGGCTGGCGATCAGCCAGTACCGATTGTTTCGGCTATCCCTTGGCGACGATGCGGAAGTGAACCTGCGAGCGGCGACCTTGTTTGAGCCGTATCGGAACCGGTTGCCGGAGGATTTAGGGTTGGACGGGCTGCTGCATTTGGCGAATGTATATTATACCCTGCAAAAGTGGAAGTACGTTGAGGTTTTTGCTGATGAATTGCGAGCTCTTGCACAAAGAGTGTACCAAAATGAAAAGCAAATGCATGCGCAGCATTTTTTCCAAAATTTAAGGACAGACCGGCATCTTGTGGTGTACTACGGACAAGGTTATTTGATCAAAGGTTCTGCACTGGAGCATCAGGGAAAATACGCTGAGGCCCTAGAATATGTTTCAGGGTATGTGGACTTAAGCTGGTTTGAGGGTTTAAACGATATCGGCCTGAAGGAAGTAACGAAGTTTAGAACATGGGCTCGGGCCAACAGATGCAACCTTGAAATATTAAGCGGCAATAAGGCGATTTTGCCGGAGTACATGGAGCTGCTCAAGGACAATCCGTGGGAAGTTCTCCCCAGTCTGCGGATTATTGTAAAGGCGGCGAATATTAACGGTTTTTTCATTGATGAGGTATTGAATAAGTTCCCCGTGAATACGGATTTATATAGCCAGCATAACAATTTTTATGAATCCAACATCAATAAGGATAGGTACTTGGACTTAAATTACCAGTTGGCCATTTATTATTTTAGAAAAAAGGATATTATGGAAGGTTTGGAGAAATTGATATGCGCCCTGAAGTATGCAGTTGTTCTCAATAACAAGGAGCATTTCATGCAGATGGTTCCTCTATTTGAGCAGCACAGGGCTTCTGCAACGAGAGAACAATTGAAAGAGTACGAATTATTGATGGAGGGGGTATTAAAGGATGCGTAAATGGATTTTGGCGTTCATGCTGGTCGTAAGTATAGGAGCTGGACTGTTTGGCGGCATCAATTATAGCGGCTCCATCAGCCATAGCGGCGGCATCACTACATACGAGAACGGGGTAGGGGGTTAAAACCAACTTACTTTGGAAGATTTGAGCTGAGCTGATCTGTACAAGAAAGTCTCTTGTGCACATCGGCTTTTTATTTTAATAACTCGACTATAATCATTTTTTACCTAGGAAACGATGTTCATTTCATGTAAACTGGTAATAATTTGATTTTCAGAGGATTCAAATTTAAAAATACATAGAAAAGGTTCACGAATGGGGGTGGGCATAGTGCCCCAAAAAGAGAAACAATCGATGTCCTGGCTATTTCAGTATTTGAAGCCAGTTCGCGGACGCCTAATCTTGCTTCTGATTATGCTTCTAACATCCACTGGGCTCCAGCTGGTTAGTCCACAAATTGTTCAGCACTTTATTGATACGGCTGCAGCTGGCGGGGTCATTGGCAGCCTAATTCAATTAGCCGGGCTGTACCTGGTTATAGCTATAGCAAATCAGTTGATTTCTGTAGCTGTGAGTTATTTTGGCAACGATATTTCGTGGCGGGCAACGAACCAAATGCGCGGAGACCTTCTGAAGCATTGCTTACGTCTGGATATGAAATTTCATAATGTTCGGACGCCTGGAGAGATGATTGAACGGGTAGATGGAGATGTAACGAGCATGTCCAATTTTTTTGCAATGTTCATCGTCCAGGTTATTGGGAGCTTTGTCCTGCTGACGGGGATCCTTGGGTATATGTTCACGCTCAATGTTCCAATTGCTATCGTCATGACGGTCTTTACGCTAATGTCGATTCTGTTCATGGTGTTCATTCGGAATTTGGGAGTAAGTTCATCCAAGAACGAACGCGAATCCAGTGCAGCATTGTTCGGATTAATTGAAGAGCGGATCGCGGGAATTGAGGATGTGCAGGCGAACGGTCATGTTCCTTATGTCATGAATCGGTTTCATCGCTTGATGCGCAGTGTGTTCCTCCGGGGAAAGAAGGCCTGGATGCTTCGCGTGATTCCTTGGAACAGTACGGTGATCATGTTCACTCTAGCAGTGACCGCAGTACTCTTACTCGGTGTTCATTATTATTTGGATGGTGTAATCAGCCTAGGCACACTCTACCTGATTTATCAATATACACAGATGCTGAATGATCCTATTGAATTGCTTGGTGATCAAGTGCAAGAGTTTCAGAAGGCCAAATCCGGGATGCTTCGTTCCAGAGAATTGCTCGCTTTACGAAGTGAGATCAAAGACGGGGAAGAGGATCAGCTGCCGGAAGGTGCGCTTGGTTTGAAATTTGAGAAAGTCAACTTTAGCTATCACGAAGATAAGCCTGTATTGCAAAATATCAGCTTTGCGATCCAACCGGGAGAGCGGCTTGGAATTATCGGGCGTACGGGTAGTGGAAAATCAAGCCTTAGCCGCCTGGTGCTCCGACTGTACAACATCGACAGCGGCGTCATCCGCATCGGGGGTAAGGATATTACTCAGCTCACACTTCCGGCACTTTATCGGAGGGTGGGCATGGTCACCCAGGATGTCCAGCTATTTGATGGGACTCTTCGGGAAAATTTAACTTTATTCGATAGCAGCGTATCTGATGAAATAATTAAAGAGACCACGGGTCGCTTGGGGCTTAGTCACTGGATTGACGAGCAGCCGCAAGGTCTGGACACACATCTGGCTGCAGGGGGGACTTCACTCTCCGCAGGGGAAGCCCAGTTGTTTGCCTTGACCCGTGTCTTTCTCACGAATCCGAGTCTGGTTATTCTGGATGAGCCTTCATCCAGGCTGGATGCGGCGACAGAAACTATGCTTCAAGTCGCAGTAGACCGTTTGATGAGTCATTGTACAGGAGTCATTATCGCCCACCGTCTGGCCACCCTTGATCAAGTGGATAAGATTATAGTGCTGGGGGATGGAAAAATTTTAGAATTTGGAGAAAGAGAGGAGCTAGCTGCAAATCCAACCTCGCATTATGCCAAGCTGCTAAGTACCGGTAGAGAGGAGGAGCTGGCATGACAGTTGCTGGTTTTATCAAAAGATTGTTTCAATTCAGGCCTTTTTTATATATTTCAAACGGTTTCTTGTGGTGTATCTTTCACTCCCTCCCGCTGTTAACGGGACTTGGGATGCAGTGGTTCTTCGACCGGGTGACCGCTCATTCAAATCAAGGTTATTTGTGGTTAGCGGTACCGCTGATCTTTATCGCCCTAGTAAGAGTTGCACGGGTCGGGGAATTCTTCGCCGCTTTTTACCAGTGGGTCACTTACATCTACCATATTCAAGCTATTCTGCGCACAAACATGCTGGCTGCCATTATGCGCTGGCCCGGACGTAACTTGCCTGCTTCACCAGGCGAAGCGATGAGCCGCTTCCGCGATGATGTAGAAGAGGTTATTGAGTACGTGGAATCTTGGACTGATTTCTGGGGTCGACTGGTGTTTGCCGTTGTATCGATCTGCATTATGGGAAGCATTAACTGGAAAATCATGCTGGTTACTGTGCTGCCACTCATCATAGTGACTTCGCTAAATAATTTATCTGGCAACCGCGCTCGGAAGTATGGGCAAAAAAACCGTGAAGCCACCGGGCGAATTACAAGCTACATTGCAGAAACCTTTGGCGCAGTTCAAGCCATTAAGCTTGGTCAAGCGGAGGATCATGTTCACGCAAGGTTTACAAAGCTGAATGAAGAACGTCGCCGTGCTGCTCTCAAGGATAACCTATTCAAGCAGTGGATGAGATCACTGAATCAGTATGTCATTGCCATTTGTACGGGATTGATTTTGCTGATGTGTGCTGCCGAGATGAAAGCCGGCCATTTTACCGTTGGAGATTTTGCACTGTTTACAAGCTATCTAACGAATATCGGCTTCAGCATCTCGTTGTTTGGATATATGGTGTTTCAGCATAAACGGCTCAAAGTCTCCTTTGACCGGATGCGGACCTTGTTCCGTCCGGGTGAAGAGGATCGAATCATCGAGCATAGTCAGATTTATCTCTATCAGGAACCTCCTGAACTGGCAGAGGTGAATAAAAATCCAAGCGAAAACTTGAAGGAACTCGAAGTGAGTCACTTGACGTATCATTACCCTGATTCAGATCGAGGGATTGAGGATATTAACTTCCGGCTTCAGCGTGGAAAATTTCTTGTCATTACAGGACGAATCGGTTCTGGTAAATCGACCCTGGTGCGCGCCTTGCTTGGACTCCTTCCGAAGCAGGAGGGGAGCATCCGCTGGAACGGGCAAGAGGTGGACCCGGCTAAGTTTTTGATTCCGCCTAGAGCGGCTTACACGCCGCAAGTACCACGTTTGTTCAGTGATACATTAAGGGAGAACATTGTCCAGGGAAAGAAGGACCATGTGGAGGAAGCCTTGGATAAGGCAATTCGTTTGTCTGTCATGAGCAAAGATATTGAGGATTTGGATGATGGACTTGAGACTTTTGTTGGTCCAAGAGGTGTCATGCTGTCAGGGGGACAAATTCAGCGTGCAGCCACGGCTCGCATGTTAATGACAGGCTCCGACCTGTTCATCTTCGATGATCTGTCAAGCGCACTCGATGTAGAGACAGAGCATGAAGTATGGGATGGAATGTTCAAGGAACATGATGTGACTTGCATTGCGGTGTCTCACCGCAGGGCGGCTCTTTCCAGAGCCGATCATATCATCGTCCTGAAGGACGGACGAATTGAAGCCGAAGGCAGCTTGTCTGAGCTGCTCGAAACTTGTGAAGAGATGCAGCTGCTGTGGCAGGGAGAACAGACTCCGGTGAAAGTATAGTCTGCTGAGGCTCCTAGGCGTTGATGGGCCCGGTCTTCGGCAGAGCGTTCGTTTTACGTTCTACTTGGAAAGCGAACGACAATTATAAGCTAAGGAGGAATTTGTTATGGATTTGGGTTTGAAAGGAAAACGGGCGATTATTACCGGCGGCAGCAAGGGGATCGGGCTGGCGACGGCCATCACGTTGGCTGAAGAAGGCGCCTTGGTCGCTATCGTGGCGCGAAATACCGGCCCGCTGCAGGAAGCTTCGGCCCGCATATTGGAGCGAACGGGCACCGCACCTCTGGTGATTGCGGCGGACGTCTCCTTGGAGGCAGATGCGCGCCGTGCGGTGGAAACGGCTGCGGAACGGTTTGGCGGCATCGACATTCTCGTGAACAATGCCGGTACGTCCGCGGCCAAGCCCTTTGAGCAGGTCGATACCGAAGCTTGGGGAGCAGATTTGGATCTCAAACTGTTCGGCGCGGTGAATTTCGCCCGGGCAGCGCTTCCCTACATGCGGGAAGGCGGCGGAGGAGCGATCCTCAATGTCACGGCAATCGGCGGCAAAACGCCGGGGGCCTCCTCGCTTCCCACCTCGGTCAGCCGGGCGGCAGGCCTCGCTTTAACGAAAGCGATGAGCAAGGATCTCGCCCGGGATAACATTCGCGTTAACGCCGTCTGCATCGGCCTAATTCACAGTGATCAGATCGAACGCAAATGGCGGCGGACGGCGCCGGAGCTCACTTGGGAGGAATTTGCCACCGATCCGCGCCACGGCATCCCGCTCGGCAGGATTGGTCAAGATGAGGAGGCGGCGAAGGTCATCGCCTTTTTGGTTTCAAACGCAGCATCTTACGTCACCGGCACATCGGTCAACATTGACGGCGGTTCCGCAGCGGTGTTGTAGCGGCAGCAGCATGTTTCTTATTACGCAGCGCAGCCCCTTTATGCAAGAAACGCGAGTAGATGGGCTTTACGTCCCCCCTTCTCGCGCTTTTTGCGTTCTCACATCTCAGCAATGCTTACCCAGCGTCGTTCCGCTATCGAGCGCTCCACCGCTTCAAGTACAGCTTGACATTTCACCCCGTCTCGGAAGTTTGGCTCCGGTTGTCTGCCTTCACGAATCGCATTTGTGAGTTCAAGTACTTCATGAGTGAAAGTATGCTCGAAGCCAATCGTGTGCCCCGGCGGCCACCAAGCCTCCGAATATTCATGTGCCGGGTCGGTGGCGAGTATGCGCCGAAAGCCCTGAACGTCCTCATCATCCGAAGTGAAATACACCTCCAGCTCATTCATTCGCTCAAAGTCGAATTTGACGCTTCCTAAGCTGCCGTTTATTTCAAAGGCATTGGTTGAGCGATGCCCGGCGGCAAATCGCGTCGCCTCGAAGCTGCCCAGCGCCCCGTTTCCAAAGCGGGCCAGAAACAGTGTCGCATCGTCAACGGTCACCTCTCCCCTTGGTGCCTTCTTGCTGCCTTTTGCGCTCAAGCCTGCCATTTGATCGGCCAGCGGCCGCTCTTTGATAAACGTCTCGCTCAGCCCGATCACTTCCTCAATATCGCCAACCAGGTAATGAGCCAGATCGACGATATGCGCACCTAAATCACCGAGTGACCCCGATCCGGCTACCTCCTTTTGCAGTCTCCAGACGAGCGGAAAATCGGGATCGAGGATCCAGTCCTGCAAAAACCATGCCCGAAAATGATAGATTGTCCCAAGCCGCCCGCTTTCTACAAGCTTGTGCGCAAGTCTTACAGCCGGGCAGAAGCGGTAGTTGAAGCCGACCATATGGGCTACGCCCGCTTTCACAGCGGCCTCTAGCATTTCCCGAGAATCTTGTAAATTTAGCGCTAATGGCTTCTCACAAAATATATGTTTGCCCGCCTTAGCTGCTGCAATGGCCATTTCTTTATGGGCGTTGCTCGGCGCGTTGATGTCAACAAGGTCGATGTCTTCCCGGACCACCACCTCTCTCCAATCTGTAGCCGTCTCGGGCCAACCCAAGCGCTCGGCAGCTTCCCGTACAGCGCTGGCATCTCTGCCGCATAATATGGCCATTTCCGGCTTCAAAGCATCCGGAAAAAACATCGGCAAAGCACGGTATGCGTTGCTGTGGGCTTTGCCCATAAACTTGTAACCTATCATACCGATCCGCAGGTGGTGCATCGAATCCCTCCATTAACTGGTCTTTATCTATTACCCAAGCATTGGGATGTTCCTCTCACCTCTTTATATGAATTGTATTCGGCGGATTTGCTAGATATACCACTCATATTCAATTTCTATCTACTAGTTGTTTGGGAATAGATGGAATTGTCCTGCATATCATAGATTGTACAAGATCAATGGAGAAATGATGGGTGATCTATGAATCGGAGATGGGTTGAAATATTTCAAATTGCCGCTACGTATATCGGAACGGTAGTAGGGGCGGGGTTTGCATCCGGTCAGTCGATCATGCAGTTTTTTACGGTGTACGGCGCGTTCGGGGGAATCGGCATTTTCATAGCAACCATACTGTTCATGTGGATCGGCACGAAAATGATGGTTTTGGCCCATCGGATCAAAGCCTTCTCCTACCAGGAATTTAACAACTACCTGTTTGGGAGCGTATTTGGCAAAATTGCCAACCTTCTCACGTTTATCATCTTGATGGGAATCACTGCGGTGATGCTGTCAGGTACAGGGTCGATTTTTGAGGAGCAGTTGGGCCTTCCCTATCAACTTGGCATCGTCATTAGCATTGCCATTGCTTTTTTGGTCATGACTAAAGAGATGAGCGGCGTACTGGTGGTCAATTCGCTAGTCGTTCCGATGATGCTCCTATTTACTGCGTTGATTGCGATTAGAGTCGTCGATGCGGACGGGATCCTAAGAATGATAGATTGGCAGCAGGTAAATCACTATAAATTGTTTCTTAGTCCTTTCGTCTATGCGGCATTGAACTTTGCATTTATTCAAGCGGTGATGGTTCCCTTGGGCAGTGAGATCAAAGACGAGAGTACGCTGAAATGGGGTGGCCTCTGGGGAGGCATAGGCCTGGGGGGGATGCTGCTGATTTACCATTTTGCCATGAACTCCAGAATGCCGGAGATTTGGAATCTGGAAATTCCAATGGGGGAGATTGTCCGCGATCTGGGTCCGTTTCTGCATATCCTGTTCCTGTTCGTCATTTACGGTGAAATATTTACAACACTGGTTGGCAACGTGTTTGGCATTGCCCGGCAAATTCAAAGTCTGTTCGAGCTCCCGAAAAAAGCCGTCATTCTCGCCATCCTTCTGGCCTGCTTCATCATCAGTCAAGCCGGATTTGCATACCTGATGACCTATTTGTATCCGCTGTTCGGCTATATGGGCATGCTACTGCTTGTTTTTTTGGTGGTGAAGCGGTTGCCAGGGAATAAACGATAAATCGAGGTATACATTTATTTAGTATATGAGCTAAAAGTCCTCTTCTTAGGAGTCAGCTTCCGCATTGTGGCGGGAGTTGACTCTTTTTATTTTTAGGTTCGAAACGGGAGAATACGTATTCGGACACGCAGGTGTCAAGTGGAAATTCCATTGTAGTTACAGTTCTCTCCGCTCCGGTCACCTTTGGCGCAAACTATCGCTTATTCTCCTGGAAGGACAAGCCCGGTGAAGCGATTTCCAAACAAATTCTACATCTGGGAGAGTCTTATACGTTTACAAACACAGGCTCGAAGCTGATTACCTTATCCAGTGATGCGCTGCAAGTTGGCGGTAAGTTTGATGTGGCCGTATATGATAGTGACGGAAGTGTCCACAATGCTCAATTTGATGAGAAGGGGAACGTAGCTATTCCAGCAGGAGGATACGCCATTGTTACAGGGCAGTCTCCTAATCCGGTGAATATTTCTTATACGGATACAATCACTGTATCAACGGCAGAGCATCCTGCGCTATTAAGAGCGAGTGTTACAAAGGGATACTCGTATACTTATGAAAACACTAGCAATGAGACGGAGAATTTGTTCAGCGATGCTACCTCTGGAACGAATGAATTCGCTTATGTGCTTCGGCGTCCAGATGGAACGATTCTTAGAGAAGAAACTAGCCGGTACTCTACAGTGCAAGTTCCGGCGGGTCATTCGATCACTGTGGCACCGTTAACCGCAACGCTAACTTACGGAGGGATATACACTTCGTTTAAGGGAACGCCAGGCGACAACCCAACTGTGAAGTAGGTTACATTACACAAAAATGAAAGCTATTTGTTCACAAATCAACTAACCTCGCCGCAAACTTTAACGAGCAACGCATCCAAGGGAGCGTTGTCGATGTTCGATTACGTGATGTACGGCGCTGATGGTAAGCCGGAAGAAGCAAAGCTGAATCCAGATGGCAATTTGTCCGTTTCCAAAGGAAGCCAGGTTGTAGTCACGGTGGTCACTGATCAACCTGTAACCTTCACGTATGGACAAGCTTTTCAAGCCTCTCCAAGTGGATAACCGGCGTTTCTGAAGAGAACGCTGGAGCCAAACAAGGCCATTGCCTTTAAGAACAGAAGCAGCTATGAAGCCAAACTTACTACAGATGCCAGTACAGTGGCAGATAAATATTATGATTTTACGATCCTCAATCAAAGTGGAGCTCTAGTT
Source organism: Paenibacillus puldeungensis (assembly GCF_042678945.1). NCBI lineage: Bacteria > Bacillati > Bacillota > Bacilli > Caryophanales > Paenibacillaceae > Paenibacillus > Paenibacillus puldeungensis. Next base: position 70,364 of record NZ_JBHTLM010000011.1, read on the forward strand.
AAACAAGGAGAGCACAACGCGGTTTCCTACGGCGTACCGGCCGGCGGGAAAATCCAAGTTAAGACGACTTCGGTGTATCCGATTGTGTTTGCGGCGCCATATCGAGTGTTTGAGCTTGCGGAGGCCCAGGAGTACGTATTTGAAGAGCTACAGCACCGTCAGCACCTTTTTGTTAATAAGGCGTCGGGGGAAAGTGGCTATTATCGTTTTGTCGCCCCGGAATCCGGACGTTATCGTTTTGCGGCTTGGACGACGACTGTTGAGGCTTCCCGTTCCAAAAATACACTTGAGTTTCGCAAGGCTTTCAAGGGTAACGAACAGCCGGATATTCATTACCTGGACGGGCAACGCAGTGATGCCGCTTCCACACAGTACAGACAACAGTTTTCTTACGATGAAGCTAGCGGCTGGAACGTACCAGTTCAGGTAACGGAAAGTTATTTACAGGGAGGAACTGAATCGCAGCCCCTAACTGCTACCTATAAATACAACGATCAAGGGTTAGTCTTGTCGGAAAACTGGAGTACGGGGCAGGAATCCGTCTATGAATATGCTACATCTACGGCCCCGTATTTCTGGACATTACCGAGTCAAGTTCAGACGAAAATAGGCGAGGGGCAGAAACGAGTCGAGTTGACTCAATATAATCAGCAAGGTAGTGTATCGCAATCCGCAGTACGAGAAAATAGCGCAAACGGCAAGCTACTGGCTCAAACGGATGTGGAGTATGACACCTATGGAAATGTGGCCACGGCAAAAATTAAGGACGATAAGCGAACGAATACCGTCAATTATCTGTACCAATCTCCTTACGGGAAGCATTTGCTTACGAATCAATCGGTATTGGTTCACTCTGTTGACGGAACATCCTCAGAGTCCCAGCAAAAGTTTGCTTACACAGCTGCCGGAGATGTTTTAACGACTGAAGATGCGGCCGGAGACGTCACAACTTATTCGTATGATGCACTTGGCCGGTTGACCCGGACGAAGTATAGTGATCAGACGTCGACAACGATGCAGTATGACGATGTTCAGAGTACAATAACCACTACCGGACCTGAGGGCATCGTAACCTTGGAAAAGTACAACCCGCTGGGGCTTTTGACCAAACAAATCGTGGATGATGCCATATTCCAGTATACGTATGATGACGAAGGAAATATGGAGCAGGGGATTGATGCTGAACAAAATATAACGAAGTATGTGTATGACGGATTTGGTCGATTAACGAACACGATATATGCTGATGGTTCTAAGGACGAAACCAGCTACGATATGATAGGGCGGACGGTTACTTATACCGATCCTGCCAGTGTCAAAAACAGACAAAAATTAGACCTGCTCGGAAATACGCTGGCGGTGGAGGAATGGAGAAACGGAGCCTATGCTCCGCTGGAGCAAACCACCTATGACCTTGCTGGAAACGCGATTTCCGTAACTGATGGCAAAGGGCAGCAAACCCAATATCACTATGATGCGCTGGGAAGAAATATATCCGTTATTGATCCGGAACAGCGCGCTACGGATTATACCTACAGTTTGGCTGGCAACCTGATCAAAATTCAGTACCCGGACAAGACCTATATTGAAAAGGAATATAATGAAACGGGAAATCTGATTCGTCAGGTGAATGAGGCACGTTTGGTAGAGGCATTCTTCTACGATTCCAGGGGCAACCTGACGAAGTCGTTGGATCATGCCAGTCAATTTACGGAGTACCAGTATAACAGCGATAACCTGTTGACGATGATTAAAGCGCCTGATCAACAAATCAATTACACCTATGATGCGATGGGGCGCCGTACAGGGATGACCGATACAACGGGGAATACAAAATATACTTACGATTCGACCGATGGCTCCCTATCTGTAATCACATATCCGGATGGAACCCAAATAAACTACACCTATAATAAGCAGCTGCGGACAGGTTATACACTAACCGATGCTTCCGGGAAAACGACAAGCGTAAGCTACACCATGGATAAAATGAACCGGGTCGGCGCTTTGGACGTAAGACAAAACACTGCAGGTGCAATGAAGTCGGCTTTGGCTGCCGCTGCACCTGCTGCAGGACGGATGACGTTTGATTACAAAGCAAACGGGCTGCTGGAGCGTAAATTGTCCGGCAATGGGCCGAGTATGACCTATACCTACGATGGATATGATTTGACGGGGATCAAGCTGGAGCCAGGAAGTGCCGCAATTTCGCAGAAAGCGCAAAAAGCGACTGTAAACTCTGATTCGGCAGCCGGGGAGAGCTCGGATTCCTCTATCAAAGCATCCGACAACTCGAAGAAGTCCATGAATAAATCTACGGAACAATCCGCGACCGCAACCGAAGCAACCTATGGGCTTACCCGCCAGTTCAGTGCTGTGGCAGGATATGAGTTTACGTATCAGTACGACCCGAACAAGAACATGATCTCTCGGACGCAAAACGGGGCAGCAGATACTTTTACGTACGATCCGTTAAACCGAATCCAGGCTGAGAGCGGCCAAGGAAATAGCAAGAAGTACACCTATGACGAACGTGGCAATCTGCTGAACGTGGAGGGCCGGAAGCTTCGCGGACTGTCGAATGCCGATTTCACCTTTGATAGCCTGAACCGATTAACGAAAGTCAAAGGTGAAGACGGCAAGGAAATAAGCTATAGCTATAACGGCGACGGTCTGCTGTACGAGCGGGTGGAAGGAGAGAAGCGGACCCGTTATTATTATGATGAGGAAGCGAAGCTGATCGCCGAAGCCAATGTAACCGCTGGGAAACCAAACCTGACCTACACATATATCTATGACCTAAACGGCCGTCTATGGTCTCGCGTGGACCAAGCCACAGGAGAAGTGCAGTATTATCAATTCAACGGGCACGGCGATGTCGTTGGTCTGACCGATAGTCAGGGCAAGCAACTCAATACGTATACCTACGACATTTGGGGGAATCCGGAAACTACGGAAGAGACCGTACCCAACGTCTTCCGTTATGCCGGCGAATATTGGGACAGCACTACGAAACTGCAATACCTGCGGGCGCGCTGGTACGATCCGAATGCGGGTAGATTTGTTTCGAAGGATTCATATGAAGGAAGCATCGACAACCCACTGAGCTTGAATCGGTATTCGTATGTGGAGAATAATCCACTGATGTATACGGACCCAAGTGGAAATTTCAAATTTAAACCCTATGATGTCCAGGAAATAACAAGCTTACTGGATGACGCCAGGGTGAAATCAAAATTCAGCAAAAAAAATAAATATTATCAGGTATACAAGGATTTCATATGGGATCGCTACAACTTTGAATCGTTCATGGATGAAAACCGCTATAATTACTTATACGGCCTGGTAACAGGAACGAGTGCCTATAAGAATAGTGCTGGGAATGCAAGCTGGGCAAGAGACCAATTAGTAGATGCGTATTTTGAATCGAAAGAGGCAGAATATGTTGCAGCATTTGCCCTTGGAATGTCAGGTGGCATAGGTGGCAGGTATACAGGTTCTAAAAGTGGTGTTAAGGGGACGGGTAAAGCAACACCAAGTGGGAATAGGCTGAAGTTGAATTTGCAGCAGTTTGGTGGTATGACAACCAAAGAAGCTACAGCGGCAGCAAAAAAACTCGGGTATACAAAAACCAACTTTACATCTCATGGTCAACCTGTCTTTAAGAAAGGAAATAAATATATTACCCCTGATGTAGATGGACATAATGGTGGACTATGGAAAATGGCGGATTCTGTGAAAAACTTAGGTAGTAAAAGTACTAGGATGGGTACTTACGATGAAAACTTAACTAGGATTGGGGATTAAATATGATGTATTGTTGGAGAATAACCAAGTATGATCCTGCTTATCGTGACCACAAAGGAAATTTTGAAAAGGAAGAATGGACATCATTTTCTGATATTGGGAAAGTTTTTGGAGGAAGCCAATTTGCCATATCAGATTATCTGTCTATAGAAAGTAAGTATATCAGTGCAGTAACCATTCTTATGAAATGTATGAATGCATCTTCATTGGAAATTAGTAATGTAGAGAAGTTTGAAAATAGTATTGTTCAAAATCAGTATGTTGCAAGAAATATGGTCGAGATGTTCACGACTATTAAAAATGGTGATAATATTGACGTTACTAATATCCCTGATCTATGCAAACTAATTCTTCGTGATCATTTATGGGGAAAGTTGTCCACATCTTCAATGTTTGTTCATTTTGGTTATGACTATTACATGTATATTGGACTGCAAAAAGAATGCCAACTTGGTCTAAACGAGATTAGAGAGTCGGGGTTATTTGTAGAGGCATTTACCTCGCCGTATCTAATCTAAAGATTACGATTAAACCTTGATTGGCTTCTTGCCTTTCAAGGTTTCTTTTTTTGGAGAGGCTTCCCTGTACCGAATGTCTCATCATGCAACCAATAACACATTTCACCTTTGATAGCCTGAACCGATTAACGAAAGTCAGTGGCGAAGACAGTAAGGAAATAAGCTATAGCTATAAAGGGGACGGCCTGCTGTACGAGCGGGTGGAAGGAGAGAAGCGTACCCGTTATTATTATGATGAGGAAGCGAAGCTGATCGCCGAAGCCAATGTAACCGCTGGGAAACCAAACCTGACCTACACATATATCTATGACCTGAACGGACGTCTGTGGTCTCGCGTGGACCAAGCCACAGGAGAAGTTCAGTATTATCAATTCAACGGCCACGGTGATGTCGTCGGTCTGACAGATAGTCAAGGGAAGCAAGGGTGAATCCGGAAACTACGGAAGAGACCGTACCCAATGTCCCGTCTTGATAAAATGCAGGGGCAAAGACGAATGAAAGCGTCCCGCTAAACAGGAATTTAATTATTCCAATTTACCGCATTATGTGGCTTTCGTATCAAGCATTTTTCAGCAATTCAAGTACCGTTGAGCTGACATTTTCCATAGTATCAGAGGATATTTTTTTACGATCATAGCTAAATCCAATCTGCATTGTATCGCCTAATGTGACTACTCCAAGCACAACATAACTGCCGGGAGCTTTGGGCGCAAAGAATACCATATCACGAATGCGGCATGAACCAATCCGGCAATCAAAATTCAATCGTCCAAGATTAGATACTGCCGTAGAAGAAGGATTATCAACCGAAAGCATAGCCGCCGCTTTCTTTGCCGCCACATCATCACATTTGCCATAAGCGGCAAAATACATAGCGTCAATAAGCAAAGGATTCAAGAGAGCATAAAGATTTAAGACTACCCACGGCGCTTTAGCCGATTTCAACTTTGATTTCAACTTGCTTCGCACCTGAACGGCATTTTGCCAAAAATCTTTTTTTGTATCGTAGCGGTCTTTGATGGTAACAGCCGAAGCAAAGTTGCCCAAGCAATCATCAGCGGATAGTGAAAGTTGTTTCCTCATATTTATTGGAATCCCTACAACCGTTTTTTCATTGCTCATGTGTGGCCGATTTTCTTGCATAGCCAAAATAAATGCTGTAACAATCGCTTCATTTATGGTTACGCCATGCGCTTTACATGCTTTGTGTAAGTCATTCATTTCACTTGCGTTTATCGTTGAATAAGATAATCCAATATCTGCTATTTGATGGTAGTTACAAAACATTTCTTGATATTCATGTTCTCCAAAACGGGGCTGCTCACCTTTATCCCACATTTTATTTATTGATCGGGTAAATGCTTTTACAAGGAAAGTTGGTTTTGCGATATGCGGGAAATCATTTTGACTTGAAATGAGTATTTGTTCTTGATGTGACAAATCAATACCCACATAAGCAGCTACCACGTCCCGCAACAAACGGGCAATAGCGTCACCGTCGCCAATCAAATGATGAACAGTGGCAAGAATATCGAAGTCCGTTTCACTGTAAAGCACGAAGAATCGAACGAGTGGCCCTTGTTCACAATTAAAAGGCCGCTTGTTTTCGGTTTCGGCAACCTCCAACCATTGATTTTGCCGCTCACGTATAGCACAATGCAATTCAAGCTGTTGGACGGCATTTTCACGATAATAAGCCACTCCGTCATGATCAATGATAACGGACGAATACAGCAATGGGTGAACATTTTTTAATGTCAGCAATGCCTTTTCAAAACGTGGTTCATCAAAATGCCCATCAACGCTCATTTTCATCAAAACAGTAAGTGCCGGGTTTCGCAAAATATGACGTTCAGTAAAGATGTGCAGTTTATTGCTTTTCATTATGATACCTCCTACTATTGATTCATTCCAAAAATAGCCAAGAGTGCATTGAAAGAACTGACAGCTTACTGACTTATGCCTCCCCCAACTTTGTATCCAATATTTTAGAAAGAAGTGCTTTGATATGGCTGAATTTTTCTTCCATAGAGTTCACTTCAATGTCGTGTATAACAGCGCTCATACCAAAAAGAATAAATTGACTTAGCAAATGAATATTGGGTACAGGTGCGTTCATGATATTCTTTTCTAAGCCATCAAGAATGATCTCTTCAAACAAAGGAACCATTTTAAGCAACGTTCTGGAAAGCAATACCGCCATAATTTCAGGATTTATTTTTTCGGTATACATCTGGCTATATTCGAAAATAGAATCTGGTAGGCGGGTAAATATTTGATTCAGCTTCTCTTCAAAACTCAAACTGGAAGAGTTGACAATTTCGGTGAATTCGGAAATGTATTTCTCATTGTAATTATCTAAAGCCGCTTCGTATATCTCATTCTTGGATTTGAAGTAGTGATAGAACATGCCAATTTCTCCATCCGCTTCTTTCAAAATAGAGCGGACAGATGTTTTTTCATAGCCGTTTTCTAAAAATTGTTTCAAAGCAATTTCTATAAGTTCCTGCCGCCTTACATCTGGCGCTTTTACAATTCGAGACATAACGCCCTCCTTATCCACAAAACAATGTTCTGTAGTTATGATAGCTACAGAACATTGTTTTGTCAACGGGCGAAAAGAGACCCTATATAAAATTGAGATTGATGCTGTTGGTGGATGCAGACGCACAGGGGTCTGACGGTTATTCGCGACCCAAGTGGGTAGTTCAGATTTATACCGTATGATGTTCAGGAGGGATTAAAGCTCGTTAATTGGGGGAGACAGTGTTTAGGCATTTTGAACCATGGAAAAAATATCTTTTTTTATCTTAGTTAGGTATGTAATAATTTAAACTATACAGCAGTGGAAGCAGTCACCATAATATTACATAAAAGTAGTATGCTTCAATTTGTAGGTTACGAGTGAACGACAGAAAAACCTATAGAGTGTTTCCTAAAGATCGGTAATATCATTAAGAGGAGAAGATAGGATGAGTCAAAACCAGAATCAGAATGAAAATCAGAACCTAAGCCAGGACAATTATCGGTTCCAGGTCAATTTGAGCGGGATGATCGATATTTTATCCAATCATTTGTATAGCAGTCCGAGAGTGTTTCTGAGGGAATTGCTGCAAAATGCCGTCGATGCCGTTACAGCAAGAAAACAGATGGATGATGGCTATGAAGGCCGGATTTCTGTAGAGGTTACAGGCTCGGGAAGCACCGCCACGCTGATGATCGAGGACAACGGCATCGGCCTGACGGAGGAGGATGTTCACGAATTTCTGGCGATGATTGGACAGTCGTCAAAAAGAGGTGGAAAGGGACTGCTGACCGAGGAAACCTCCTTTATCGGCCGTTTTGGCATCGGGCTGCTCTCGTGCTTTATGGTCAGCGATGAAATCGTGATGCTGACGCAATCGGCGAAGGGCGGACTTTCGCTCGAATGGCGAGGCAAGCCCGATGGGACTTACAGCATCCGCAGGCTGGATACCCGGATGTCGCCGGGGACAAGAGTGTACCTGCGTTGCAAGCCAGGCTGCGAAGTATATTTTGACCCGATGAATTTGCAAAATTGGCTCTACAACTACGGCGCCCTGCTTCCTTATCCGATCACGCTTCATGCGGAGGGTCTATCCAGAACCATTAATGTAATGCGACCGGATTGGCTGATTAATCCCGAGCTTGCCCGCGGGAAAAGAGATGAAGCTCTTCGCTTCGGTGAACGTCTGCTTGGGGAGCGGTTCCATGATTTTATTCCGCTTTTCACCTCATCGGGGAGAACCGGGGGAATCGCTTATGTGCTACCGCAAGCCGTGAACCTAAATTCCAAGAAAGCCCATCGCGTCTACCTGAAAAATATGCTTGTCTCCGAATCGGCGGAAAATATTTTACCGGACTGGGCGTTTTTTGTGAAGTGTGTGGTCTGGACTGATGAGCTGCAGCCAACAGCTTCCCGGGAGCATTTTTACGAAAATGAAAAGCTTGAAACGGTGAGGGAGCAGTTGGGTGAATCGCTGCGCCGCGAGTTAATGAGAATGGCGGAGGTTGATCCCGACCGCCTGCAGCATATTATTCGTCTGCATACATTATCGATGAAAGCTCTAGCGGCGGAGGATTTGGACTTTTTCCGCATCATTCATCGCTGGCTGTCCTTTGAAAGCAGTTTTGGTCGAAGACAGCTGGGCGAGCTTCTTGATGAAGGAAGGGATATCTATTTTACTTTAACGCTGGATGAATTCCGGCAAATTACGCATGTTGCCTCTGCGCAGTCGCTTCTGGTGGTGAATGGCGGTTACATTTATGATGCCGAGCTGATCGATGGTTTAGCCCAGGTGTATCCGGACATGAACATCGCCCGATTGCTCCCCGAAGATGTTTCCATGGCCTTTACGGACATTACTCGGGAGGAGCGCCTGCAATATTATGAAAATATACGGCACGCCGATGCTGCACTGCAGCGATTCCGCTGTCAGGTTGAGCTTAAACGGTTTAAACCGGTAGAATTGCCTTCTCTATTTACCTTATCCAAGGAATCTTCGGAGCTTCGCTCTCTGGAGGCCGCCGAGCAGGTCAGTTCGTCTGAGTTGTCCTCCATACTGAATACGCTAGGCTCTGCGTATAAGGAAGCCGCCTATTCAACGTTGTATTTGAACCTGGACAATCCGGTCGTATCGCGTATATTTAGCTCTGCCGAGAGCTCTATGCTTGTTGCCGCCGTAGAGATGCTCTATGTCAATGCGCTAATGATGGGGCATTATCCGATGAATCGGCAGGAGATGGCAGCGCTGAATCTTGGAATTTTGCGCTTTATCGATTGGGGCTTGTCAGCCGGAACACCACAAACGGAGAGGAAGGATAATGATGATGGATTTTGAAAGCTTGATGGAGGAAGCCACAGAATTACCTAACGGTCCGGCAAAAATCGAACTGTTGGAGCAGGCGATCCGGGTGGCCGATGCTGCCGGAGATATTGAGCAGGGATTTGAGGCTCGCTCAGAATTGGTTGAAGTGGCATCCTTTAGTGGCTATCCCAAAAAAGCGCTGGTGGCCTTCTCCTGGCAGCTTGGCCAATACGACAAAGATCCGGAGCTTTTCATGGATGAAATGTACGATCTGCTTTGGTCATACAAGTGGATTTTGGACAATATTACCTCCTTTCCCGAGATTAGCATGAAGCAAATTGAGGACCTGCTGGAGGATATGAAGCGGCGGGTGAAAGCTGAGGGCTATAGCGACCGCCTCTACCATTACTACCGATTTACATTGGAGGTCATGACAGGAAATTTGGAGCATGCGGAGGATCATCTGCGCAAAGCTCAAGCAGAAGAACGCGATGATTTAAGCGACTGCATCGCTTGCGAGCAAAATATACTCGTTCAATACTACACAAATGCAGGCAAAGATGAAAAAGCTATTGCAGCAGCAAAGCCGATGATGGACGGCAAGATGAGATGTGCTGCGGTTCCGCATGCTACCTATCCGATGATTTTGCTGCCGCTGTATCGGGCGGACCGTTTGAAAGAAGCGGAGGACCTGGCGCGTAAAGGCTACCGACTTATTCGTGGCAATCGTGACTTTATCAATTCGGCCGGGTATTTGATATCGTATTTGAAACATACAGATCCGATCAGGGGTCTTGAAGTGTTCGAAGAGTTCGCACCGCTGGCGATCGACCATGAAAGTCCGCTCGACCGGCTGTTTTTCTACGGACCTGCAGCAGCTCTGCTCAAACGCCTATCCCAGGAAAACGAGAGAATCAGCATCCGTTTTCCAGCGTCATTCCCGTATTTCGGCGCTAGGGAGGACGTCGAGCAATTAGCGGCCATTTATGAAGAAGAGGCACGAAAGCTTGCTGCTCAGTTTGATAGACGGAATGGTAACAGCTATCATAGCGATTACTTGAATAGCTTACTTTCCTAGTAGAAGTTTTTCTAAAACTAGCATGGTCCTCTTAAATGGCCAATGTTGTATATCATACAACATTATGCTTATACAAGAAGAGCCAAAGGGCCAATTGTTGTATAGTGTACAACAAATTGGCCCTCTTTCTTGTGAAACTCGCAAAATTGTTGTATGGAATACAACAATAGCTTAAATATGCTTCACTTATGCCTGCAATTGTTGCGCAAAATACAACATTTGGGGAATCAACTCCGCTCCGACGATCCGGTAGGCTGATACTTTTTATAGTCGAGCGGGCAGTAGCCAACCTTGCTTTTGAATATCCGGCTAAAATAGTATTGGTTCTTGTATCCTACCTTAATGGCCAAATCCCCGATTTTGATGTTTGAATTGATATCTACCAAGATTTCCTTCGCTTTTGAGATCCTTAGCTCCGTTATGTAGTCCATGAACGATTTCCCGGTTTCCTGCTTCATCCGTTTGCTAAGATAAGTCGGATTAATGTGGAACAAGGAGGCGATGCGGCCAATGGACAGCTCGGGATCCTGATAGTGATTGTCAATAAACTCCGTCACCTTATGAACGAGCACCGTTCCATCCCCCGTATGGGCTAGCGGCTTTTGCTCCTGAGCTATGCTGCCGGCACTCCATTCATTGGGTAATTTTTCCTGCAGATGTTTATCCAAGCGGTCCAAGAGCTTATTCAAATCGCTCTTAGGTACCGGCTTTAAAACATAGTCGAACGCTTGCAACTGTACTGCCTGACGCGCATATTCGAAGTTGTCATAGCCGCTGATAATGACGACAATGACCGAGGGCCACCGCTCTCTCATGAGGCTGATCATATCCAATCCATTCATGTTCGGCATACCGATATCAACAAAACAAACATGTGGAGGAGCCATCTCCAGCTGATGTAGTGCTTCACCGGCACTTTTAGCTTCGCCGACGACCTCAAATGGATAAGGGCTTTCCTCGATAAATTGTTTTAGCCCTTTGCGAATGATCTTTTCATCATCGACGATTATGATCTTCCACATCCTCATTCCACTCCCAATTCAAAGGAATTTTGACAATCATCTTTGTAACCCCACCTCCGCTACATACCGTAAGTCCGTATTCATCTCCAAACGCAAGTCGAATACGATGATTGACGCTGTACAATCCAAAGCCTGTGGCGGAACTATTATACTTGTCCTCTTGCAGCGCATGATTGATCTGCTCCAGCCTATCTGTCGGGATCATGGCCCCATTATTCTCGACCTGAATGATGATATATGGAGCCTCCTCATAGGCGAGGATAGAAATCGTATACTTCCGATCTCCTAAAGGCTTAATCCCGTGATAGATGGCATTCTCTACAAGCGGCTGAAGCATAAACCGGATTACCTTGTGTCGAAGCAGTTTTTCATCATAGCGAAGCTCATAATCGAGGATATCCTCATAGCGCACGCATTGAATATGCAGATAGCTCTCGATGTGGTAAAACTCCTGCTCCAGGGGAATATAGAGGCTGCCGGAGCCTAGGCCGAGTCGAAAATAAGTGCTCAATGCCTCAACCATTTCCACGACATTGTCTGCACCGTAATCTTGTGCCATCCACTGAATCGTGTCCAGTGTATTGTATAAAAAATGCGGCTTTATCTGCTCGTAAACAAGCTTGAGCTCGATCTCCTTCTTCTCCTGCTCTGAACGATACAGCTGAACGAGCATTTCGTTGAGGCTTCGTCCCAGATCGCCGATTTCATCCTTGCGGGATTCATCGGCACGGATAGCCTGGTCGCCTTCCTGCACTTTTTTCATCACCAGGCGTAAGGATTGAATCGGTCGAATGATGGACGATGCGAGCAGGGTAAGCAGAACTATAAATACACCGCCGATCAGGACGCCTACCAGCAATGCCGTTCGTTGGGTCTTCATGACTGCTAGCGACAGCTGCGAGTTCGGCACCTTAAGTACCAGCTTCCATCCCTGCACACTTTGAATCGGAGCCTTAAACAAACTGACCTCCTCGTTTGAATCATCTTTTATCTTATGTATTTGGCTCGTAGAGCCGTTCGCTAGGACGCTGTGGTTGACAATCAGTTGCCCAGATTGGTCGTACAAGGCGATATCCTGCGCGATCTCCTTCACCTTATCAGTAGAGACTGCGGCTGCAATATAGACGACTTCTTGATTTACAGCTGGATTCACCCTATATAAAATAACGACGATCTCCGCACCGTTTGCCTTTGAAATGATCGGGTTGCTTACCACATACCGGGCCTTGGAATCGATCATATTCCGGTAGTAATGCCTGTTTAGAATTGAGAAGGGCCGATCATTTAGGGACCAGGAATTGGCCTTGGAGTCTACCACGCGGATTGACTCATATTCCTCTTTCTTTTTTGCTTCCAGCTTACGAGTTTCCTGGAGCAGCTCTTTTCTCGTCCATTGATGATCCGAAGCCAGTGATGCAAGCATGTCAATCTCATCGATGCGCTGGTTGAACCAATCATTGATCTGATCGCTCCGTGCGTTGACGACCTGTTGCGTTAGACTCCTGTTCAAAGGAACAACGGTATGATTCATTTCCATGTAAATAGCGACAAGCAGTGCAACGAACAATAACATAAAGCAGCCGCCCGCATAAAGTATCGTTTTGCGCTGAATGGAATGCATTGATTATCAAAGCCTCCATATGTATTTTTTTCATGAAGCCCGAAAAAGACAAAAAAAGACCGGAATGTGCAAATACATCGAGACATGTCATCTCTATAATAAACATTGTGCATAATTTCACATGAATTCCCATTCATGTTCAGGCCTATCATACAAGATTTCCATCAAACGGCCTAGCACAATTATTACTTTTTAAAGGAGATTAGAGAAGATGGTGAGTACTCGCGCAAGAAAGCTATTACCGATTTTGCTGATCGTATGTCTCATGATGACTTTGTCGGCTTTCGGCGGAAAAGCTTTAGCCACCAACTCCAGCACTGGCGGGACAGTAGTTATGGAGGGAGTTGGAGAAGGAAAGCATGGGGATATCAAAGTCGAGGTATCCTTCTCGGACAACAAAATAACGGACATTAAAGTTATGGAACAAAAAGAAAATCCAGTGCTAGCCGAGCCTGTATTTAAGCAGCTTAAAGAGAATGTTATGACTGCGAATAGCCCGGAGGTCGATGTGATCAGCGGTTCAACCGTTACAAGCAAGGGCTATCTTGAAGCGATCCGGAACGCTATTAAAAAATCCGGTCTAACACTCGCAGCAGCGGGCGCAGCTTCAAACACGCAAAAAACCAAGGAAGCAGCCGATCAAACCTATGATGTTGTAGTAATCGGCGCCGGAGGTGCGGGATTCAGCGCAGCCATTGAGGCCAAAAAGGCGGGGGCGAGCGTCGTTATTCTGGAAAAAATGCCGACTGTAGGCGGGAATACCCTGATCTCAGGCGGTGAGATGAACGCTCCGAATAACTGGGTTCAGCGTGCTCTCGGAATCACTGGCGATTCCGCAGATTTGTTCTATGAAGACACAATGAAGGGCGGAGACAATCTGGGTACGCCTAAGATGGTTCGCATCTTGGCTGACAATGCGCTCGCTTCTGCGGAATGGCTGCGCGACGACATTAAGGTTCAATTCCTTCCGGATCACCTGTTCCAGTTCGGCGGACACTCCAAGCAGCGGGCTTTGATTCCTGTAGGTCAAACAGGTGCCGAAATGATCACCAAGCTCAAAGCTAAGGCCGATACGGACAAAATCGTGATCAAAACCAACATGAAGGCCGAAACGTTATTAACGAATGACCAGGGAAAAGTTACCGGAGTTACCGCAACATCCAGTACTGGCGACAAAATTACGTTCCATGCCAACAAGGGTGTCGTGCTTGCTACCGGCGGCTTCGGCTCCAATATTGAAATGCGCAAGAAGTATAATCCCGAAATGGATGAAAAATATATGTCCACCGATTCGCCAGGATCGACTGGAGACGGGATCGTTATGGCGGAGGCCGTTGGGGCCGAGCTGACGAATATGAAATATATCCAAACGTACCCGGTTTGTAATCCAGTAACAGGTGTGATTTCCCTTGTTGCTGACTCTCGCTTCGACGGCGCCATCCTGATTAACCAAAAAGGTAAACGCTTCGTGGAAGAGTTGGAACGTCGTGACGTCATTTCCAAAGCTATTCTGGCCCAACCTGGCGGTTACACCTATCAATTGTGGAACCAAAAGATTGCGGACATCGGCAAAACCAATGAAGTTCATAAAGACGAATATGATCAAATGATCAAGCAAGGCGTGCTCTACAAAGCCAAAACGATTGAGGATGCCGCCAAATTTTTCAAAATCGATGTTAAAACGTTAAAAGCGACGATCCAAAAAGTAAACAAATATGCGAAAACAGGCAAAGACCTTGATTTCCATCATCGTGCAGGACTGAAATCGCTTGAAAAAGGCCCTTATTACATTCAAAAGGCAGTTCCGTCCGTTCACCACACGATGGGTGGCTTGGTCATCGACGAGAAGGCTCGCGTGATCAATGAAAAAGGCGAAATCATTTCTGGACTCTACGCAGCCGGCGAGGTTACCGGAGTAATTCACGGGACCAACCGACTGGGCGGAAACGCGATCGCCGATATCATTACGTTCGGACGTATCGCAGGACAAAACGTAGCTGCTAAGAATTAATGCAGTACAGAAGCAAGTAAGGGTGGACAGAAGAGTCTACTCTGTGGATTTGAACAGGTCGATTATGGCTTAATAACGCCATGATTGGCCTGTTTTATTATTTTACGGGGAAGAAGTTCTGAGAATTGATACGGGTGGCCGGAATCTTCAACCTAATTTAAAATCTTCATTATCCAGCGCGGGATATATAGGACTAGATCAGACACCAGTGTAACGATGTCGGATGCCTTATCTAGCTTTGTTCTTCCTGGCCATTTAACCAAGATATCCACCTCACTCTAAATTATTATTGTTATATTATCATATTTTATAAAAAAATACATGATTATACAGTAAAACCTTAATATCGCCTTGACTCTCGCTTAACAAGTTACCTAATGTTAAAATGGGTATAATTGGAATTTGTCTTGATAGTAGATTGACAGAGTGTTCAAGTCTTTCTTAAGGACCTGGGGCTGGAGTTTAGCACAATACTGGTAAAGGAGTACGTCATGTTCGACTGGATCAGAAACCACAGCTTGATTGAATACATTGAAGAAGAACCGAGAATAGATGTGAGCCATCCGGGGTTTCGTATGGAACAGCTTTTGCTGGATCAGGAGCCCGAGCAGATGACGGCTTTAGCACAATTTTTTGCAGCAGTCAGTGTTTGGGGAAACGATAATACGATGAATATTATACCCGTGGACGATGAAGAAGTGCGTAAACTGGTAATGGACGAGCTATCTATTCATTATCAAAATGTGAGGCTTTGCATTGAGGAACATCGGACTCAGTTAGTCTACCTACAGCAAATGAAAGCTAAATCAGCTGAGCTTTTTGCCACGGCTAATCCAAAATTCATGATGGTACTGGAGGATCTGTACCGGGAGCCACGCAGTAAGGATCAGATGCATTTGATGGGGAAAAAACGCAGCTTGTTGTACTATTCGGTTGATCCAAGTAGTCTTACGTCTTTTGACGTAGACGGCACGGCTAGTTTAAAACTATTGCTGAACCAGACTTATTTCGAGCGAGGCGAATCTTTTGTGCTTCAGCCACGGGGCTGGGTATTTGATGATGGATTGAGCGAATCGTTGGCTCTGCGTTTTTTTGCCGGATTTGTACCGGCTCTTACGTTAGTAGTTGATGGCGAGACGGATCAAGTAATAAGTCTTGAGCTGTCGCGTGCTGAAATCAGGCATCAGGTTGAATTAATTGGGGCAAGGCCGTCGGCGCCTCGCAGAAATAACCACTTTCTATATTTGGATCTCGGCGGGGGATTGGTTTACGTCATCGATTTGGAAGGGCAACCCGAGGTGAAGACGTGGGAGGACATAAATAAGCGCGATGTCTATAAACTGGCGGAAAAAGAGAGATTTGCACAATTTGATCACGAGCGGGCGGAGCCAATATCAGGCGGGGTCGGCATTTTACTCGATCAGGATTCTATTGAATCCCTGCTTGAGACGGTCAATCGGGAGTTGAAGAAAGGCTAAGAAACTATGCTTTGATAGCGCTGGCGAGAGTTAAGCTCATAGTTGGAATTCATTTGAATTCTAACGAATCTGAGACACGTTAATCAATCAAAAACAGAGGTCTACCCATTCTAAAGAACCTGAGGAAGCTTATTTAGTACTTTTTCGTTCGTTTTGCCATTATTTCAGGTAAATAAGATCATCTGGGTTCGTTAGCGCGAGAAAGTCTACATTTTTGTCCAAATAAGCTCCATAGGATTCGTTAGGGTGTGAACGATAGCAGCCACATCGAGAAAGTGGCAGGTTCAAGGAAAGTATCTGGGAAGTTACTCGCAGCAAACAAGAGGGAGGAAATTTGATGAATCATTCCTATTGCATTAAAAAGGTTTTCGTTTTGATATTGACAATTACATGTATAATTACGACAAGCTGTAACAAATCCAACCCTTACATAATTTTCGCGGAAAAGAATGTTCTTACCAACGAATCACGAATGTCTTTGGAGAAAAGACTTGACGACAACAAGATTGAGTTCAAAATAGATGAATTAGGTAATATTCTTATAAAAGAATCGGATATCAATAAAGCTGTAATATGCTGTAGCTAATACTTGGATTATGTAAATAGGTAATAGCGTGGAAAGACTAAGGTATAACAAGAGTTAATCTACTTTTTTAGAAAAATAAAAAAAGCCTTGAAAATCAAAGCTTTCTGAATGTTAGATATGGTCGAGACGACAGGATTTGAACCTGCGACCTCTTGCTCCCGAAGCAAGCGCTCTACCAAGCTGAGCCACGTCTCGTTAATCAAAAGTCTATCAAAAACGGTGGAAACATTTATAAATTATACTCCTTTGATGAAAACTGTAAAGGGGGAGGTGTATGAAAAATTTGCGAACGGGTGACAGCAGCTAGCCATTGACGATATGGGGTATCTTTTTATATAATAATGGGTGATTAAATTGGATATTCTGGAACTTTGAAGAGGAATATTAGTTTGAATTACACTACACAGAGAGCCGGTATTTTGGTGCAAGCCGGTTGGTGAATCCAAATGAACTCGCCTTGGAGTTATGATGCCAAAAGCATCATCGTCTTGCCCGCGTTAAGGGTGTAAAGTGAGCGGAGGACAAAGCATGTTCGACGCTAACTAGGGTGGTACCACGGGAAACTTCCTCTCGTCCCTAGCGATGATACGCTACGGGACGGGAGGTTTTTTACATTTGAGAGCAGTTTAAGGAGGATCACACAATGGCGGATAACAACATTCCCCATGACGTTTATGAGGCCCAGGCGATTGAGCCGAAATGGCAGAAATACTGGGATGAGCATCATACTTTCAAGACTCGTGAAGAGAAGGGCAAACCGAAGTTTTACGCGCTTGATATGTTCCCTTACCCATCAGGAGCAGGGCTGCATGTAGGCCATCCGGAAGGGTATACAGCGACAGATATCGTCTCCCGCTATAAACGATTGAGAGGGTACAATGTGCTGCATCCGATGGGCTGGGACGCTTTCGGGCTGCCGGCCGAGCAGCATGCGCTTGATACAGGCGAGCATCCGAGGGATATCACGGTTAAGAACATCAATAACTTCCGGCGTCAGATCAAATCGCTGGGCTTCTCCTATGACTGGGACCGCGAGATCAGCACGACCGATCCGGCGTACTACAAATGGACGCAGTGGATCTTTATCCAGCTGTATAAAAGAGGTCTAGCTTACGTAGCCGAGGTACCTGTAAACTGGTGCCCTGCGCTGGGAACGGTGCTGGCGAACGAAGAAGTTATCGATGGGAAGAGCGAACGCGGCGGTCACCCAGTTATCCGCAAACCGATGCGTCAGTGGGTGCTGAAAATTACTGAATACGCAGACCGTTTGTTGGACGATCTTGAGGAGCTTGACTGGTCAGAAAGCATTAAAGATATGCAGCGCAACTGGATCGGCAAGTCCAAAGGGGCGGAGGTCGTGTTCGGCATCGAAGGACATGATGCTTCCCTGACCGTCTTCACAACGCGTCCGGACACCTTGTTTGGAGCCAGCTATGCGGTGCTTGCACCAGAGCATGAACTGGTGAAGACGATTACGACAGGTGCCCAGCTTGAAGCGGTTAAGGCTTATCAAGACCAAGCCGCACGCAAGAGCGACCTTGAACGTACAGATTTGGCAAAGGAAAAAACAGGCGTATTCACCGGGGCGTATGCGATCAATCCGGTCAACGGCGCTAAGCTGCCGATTTGGATTGCCGACTACGTGCTGGCGGGCTACGGAACTGGGGCCATCATGGCCGTACCGGGTCATGACGAACGGGACTACGAATTTGCCAAGCAATTTGATCTGCCTATTATTGAAGTCGTTGAAGGTGGAGATTTGGACAAGGAAGCGTATGCCGGTGACGGACCGCATGCCAACTCCGACTTTTTGAATGGGTTGAACAATGAAGAGGCCATTAAGAAAATGATCTCCTGGTTGGAGGAGAGCGGAAAAGGGCAAGGCAAGGTAACTTACCGCCTGCGCGACTGGCTGTTTAGCCGCCAGCGTTATTGGGGCGAGCCGATCCCGATTATCCATCTGGAGGACGGCACGATGAAGCCGGTACCAGAGGATCAGCTTCCGCTTGTATTGCCGGACGTAGATGCGATCAAGCCGTCAGGCACCGGAGAGTCTCCGCTGGCAAATGTGACGGAATGGGTCAACACGACCGATCCGGAAACCGGTCTTCCTGCCCGTCGCGAGACGAACACGATGCCGCAATGGGCTGGCAGTTGCTGGTACTATCTACGCTACATCGATCCGCATAACGACCAGGAGCTGTGCTCCAAGGAGAAGCAGCAGGAATGGCTGCCGGTTGACCTGTACATCGGCGGTGCGGAACATGCCGTTCTTCACCTTCTGTATGCGCGCTTCTGGCATAAAGTATTGTACGACCTCGGGGTGGTTTCGACGAAAGAACCGTTCCACAAGCTGGTTAACCAAGGTATGATTCTCGGCACCAATAACGAGAAAATGAGTAAATCCCGCGGCAACGTCATCAATCCGGACGAGATCGTTAATGAATACGGTGCGGATACGCTGCGCGTCTACGAAATGTTTATGGGTCCGCTGGAAGCTACGAAGCCTTGGAACGCAAACGGCGTAGAAGGAACACATCGTTTCCTTTCCCGGGTATGGCGTTTGTTCATCGGAGAAAACGGCGGCTTGAATACGAAAATTACCGCAGATGGCGGTAGTGATGAGTTCAAGCGGACTTGGCACAAAACGATCAAGAAGGTAACCGAGGATTTTGAGGGGCTGCGCTTCAATACGGCGATTAGCCAGCTGATGATTTTTGTGAACGAGGCGTACAAAACCGACGTTGTTCCGAAGGCGGCCGCTGAAGATTTTGCGAAGCTGTTGTCACCGCTCGCACCACACTTGGCAGAAGAACTGTGGGAACGTCTGGGACACAAGGACACGATCACTTACGAGGCTTGGCCAACCTATGATGAGGCTTGGACCGTTGATGCCGAGGTGGAAATCGTCGTTCAGGTGAACGGTAAGATCGTAGAGCGGACGAAAATTGCCAAGGACCTCAGTCAAGTGGAAATGCAGGAACACAGCTTAAGCTTGCCGAACGTGAAGCAGGCTGTGGAAGGAAAAACGATTCGTAAGGTTATCGCGGTTCCAGGTAAGCTCGTCAATATTGTGGTTGGTTAAAATTAACCATAGCAATAATGGTAATGATGCGGCCCCCAAGCTTTTCTTATTTGTCCAGCTCTATTTAGGCAAAAATGAGGGAGCCGCAGCTTTACTGGGTTCTCGCACCATTAGTTATGGATTCTTTGTGGAACTTAAAGGTCCAAACAAGGTATGTAGCTTGCTGAGATCTTCATCGTATTTGCGATGCGTCGCTTCGATTAATCGGTCGAATACGCCGCGAAGGCCGGATTCCAATACGGCTAAGCCTTGGGCGGTTACGCCGCCGGGAACGGAAACGCGATCGATCAATTGGTTCGTTGTAAAGCCGCCTTCCGTCAGTAATTTACCGGTACCGAGCAGCATTTGCGAGCCAAGCTTTAAGGCGTCCTCACGACTTATGCCGGTTAGCTCCTCAGCGGATTCCGCCCAGAGTTGCAGCATGTATGCCATAAAAGCCGGACCGCAGCTGGCAATGTCCGAGGCAATCCGGGTTTCGGTCTCCTTTAAAGTAAATGGAGTACTGATCGACGACATAAGCTGTTCCAGCAGAAGGCGATCCTCAGGTCGGATTCGTTTGCCGTAAATGCATAGGGAAGATCCGCTATGCACGGAATGCGTTATGCTAGGAACGATTTTGGCGACTTTGGCCGGAGTTAACTGTTCCAGAATTCCAACCTCAACAGGGCTTGTAATCGATACGATGATCTGCTTCTCATCCAGTGCATCCGTAATTTCTGCAATAACTTTTGAAAAATCCAGAGGCTTAACGCAAAGGAAAATAATTTTGCTTCCTTGCACTGCTTCCACATTGCTTCTGACAACATGTAGTCCGGGATGCCTTTGGGCGAGCAGTTTTGTTTTGGATTGAGAGCGATTGCTGGCACATATGCTTTGCGGAAGAAGCGCGCCGGAACGCAAAAATGCTTCAATTAGCAAGCTACCCATGGAGCCAGTTCCAATAAAGGCTACTCTCATCCGTTTCCCCCTTCCGTGCTTTCACGCACCATTTCTTGACTTTAGCGAAGCGTAAGGGCCGCCTGCTTATACTTGTATATAAATATGTATGCATCTTGAATGGATCTTCATGACCTAGGTAGACAGATTCTTTTAAGATTGGGGGCAATAAGCTTGAGGAGAGAGTATGTGCTGACTTCGATCGTATCGGCCGCCATTGGGGCCGGATTGATGCTGTTCGCTGTGGGAGGGAGCAACCCGGCCGGGATTGAAGGTTGGACTCCTATAAATACGGAAGTAGCGTCAGCGATGCAGAAACATGAGGACATGTCGGAGGCAGCCAAGGAATCGAAGGGGGCGGCATCTGCTTCTGCAGTGAAAAGCCAAGGTTCTACTGGAAAAGCTGAAGCAAACCAACCATCCGGTTCCGCTGGCTCAGCTGAATCATCCCAGCCGCCGAAGCAAAACCTGATTAACATCAACCAGGCAGGATTAACTGAACTGCAGGAAATTCCCGGGATCGGCAAGAAAAAAGCAGAAGCCATTATCGACTATAGGAATGCTCACGGCGCTTTCACTTCCGTAAATGACCTGAAGAAGGTAAAAGGAATCGGGGACAAAATGCTTGAAAAAATGAAGCCCTATATCGGGCTTTAAGAACAGGAGAGCCAAAGAGATGAATCCGGACAAACGTAAAGATTGGGATACGTATTTCATGGATATCGCTTATATGGTGTCTACGCGGTCACGCTGCAACCGCCGCCATGTTGGAGCTGTGCTGGTCCAGGGTAAAAAGCTGCTGGGAACGGCATATAACGGGGCTCCATCCGGCGTGCCGGATTGCTCGGAAGCCGGATGCATGATCGCTGAAGATTTTGAGCTGGTACGCGTTGACGGCAAGGAGACGATGGTCAAAAAGCAACGCTGCGTTCGTACCATTCACGCGGAGCAGAATTTGCTGTTGTTCACCGACCGGATTGATCGGGAAGGGTCGAGCGTATATGTTACGGACGAGCCTTGTTGGACCTGTGCCAATATGCTCGCCAACAGCGGTATTACGGAGGTCGTCTTCCATCGACCTTATCCGAAGGATACGGGTAAAGTGACCGCGATGATGGAGCAAAAGGGCATTACGTTCCGTAGACTGGAAACTTACCAACCTCCACAAGAAACGGTTTCCGAGGTCGAGGAGTAAGGGGACTTTGGTTTGACCCGGTAGAGGCTATTTACAACTGAAAACTCGATGAATTACATGACGAGAGATGATGGAAGCACCACATCTGCTTTTAAAGCAGATGTGGTGCTTTTTTATTCCCTCGTAAGGGAAGGAAGTGAGACGATTGTTGCGAAGACCGCTGACTGGAATAGTCTGCTGCTGGATAGCCGGAAGCGCTTTGGCTCATTTGATAGACGCCAGCCGTTTTTGGCTTCTGTGGAGCGGAATATTGCTATTATGTCCGGCGATTTGTATCTTCGGACGCTGGCCCTGGCGGAAGCTTGGAGTGCTTTTGCTGGCATTCACGGTTGGGGCAGTGTACTGGATGTATAACGAATCGAGGAACGTAAGTCAAATTTCTGAGGGATTATCGGCACTGGAGAGCTCAGGTAAAGGAACAGAACAAGATAAGCTGGACGGTCTTTCGGTTCGCACAATAGGAACCATTGTATCTGACGTAGAGATCGATGGAGACCGTGTTGATTTCACGGTGAAGCTCAGTCAGATTACACGGCTCGGCGGGGAAAAGGTGGATCAGTCAAATAAAGCAAATCAGCAAAATCAGGAAGGTGAAGGGAATATCCCTGGAGGCGAAAAAGCACGGGTTCAGCTCCGTTTAGCGGCTCCTGAGCAATTAAAGGCGGCGGCGACCTGGCGACGCGGTCAAGAAATTTCGCTAACAGGAAGTTTAGAACGTCCACAAACGGCGAGAAACTTCGGCGGTTTTGATTATCGCAAGTATCTTCATTATCAGCGAATTCACTGGCTGATCAAATCAGCCGGCTCAGAAGCTGTCACTGTTCTTCCCGGTAAATGGGGAGCTAGTCGCTTCCTCGGAACGGTCGATACGCTTCGCGTCAGCTTAGGGGAGCGCTTGGAGAGGTTATTCCCGGATTGGCAGGCTGGTTATATGAAGGGGCTGATCATCGGCTTGCAGGATGAACTTGAGCCGGCTAAATACGCACAGTTTACTCAGCTTGGCCTAACGCATATTTTAGCGATCTCCGGCAGCCATGTAGCAATAAATGTTGGCATCATTTTTGGACTGCTGCGCCTGTTGCGGGTGAGCCGGGAAACAGCGCTTTTGGTCGTCTTAATTTTTGTGCCCGCTTACGTTCTTTTGACCGGATTTTCACCTTCGGTAATCCGCTCGGGAATCATGACGATGCTGGGCATCTATTTGCTGCGGCGTGGGCTTATGAAGGACAGCATCAACGTGCTTTCGGCAGCAGCGCTGCTAATGCTGCTCTGGGAGCCTTATTTTTTACTAAACGTCAGTTTTCAGCTCTCGTTTGCCGTTACGGCCGGGCTTATCATTTTTGTGCCTCTGATCCGCCCTTACTTCAACGGGTTACCCGCTAAAGTAAGCGGAACGCTTGCCATCACACTCGCTGCTCAAATCGTTTCTTTTCCCCTGACTATTTACTACTTCAATCAATTTTCGCTACTGTCCTTGTTAGCTAATTTGCTGCTTGTTCCGGTGATCGGTGGAATCGCGCTGCCGTTAGGCACTGCCGCCTTGCTGCTTAGCTTCCTTGCATTTCCGCTTGGAATGTGGGTGGCCGTACCGGTAAAGCTGCTAAACTCTGCCACCTTTTGGACTACGGAATGGCTTGGAAGCCGGAGCGGATTTATGACTTATTGGAAATCGCCTTCCTTGCTTTGGATAGCCTTATTCTATGGATTCTGCTTTATACTCTTATATTTGGGAGCAAGGAGGGCCAAATTGCACGTCGGTGGCCAAGAGGCTATTGATGATGAGACGGCTCCGTTATCACGGCTTCATGGGCAGCGTGAAGAGAAACGGAATCAACGTCCCCCCTCAGTCAAAGTATACCGCATCAGAGGAACTTACTCACTGAGCCAGTGGATTACAGTCCACCAAAGAGTACTGCTCAGAAGTGCAGTAGCCATCAGTCTTACGATGATGCTCTGGTTCGGATACGCGCCGGAGAATGATAAGGGAGCAGTGGGGCACCTTCAATTTATTGACGTGGGGCAAGGCGATTGCACGTTGATTACAACGCCGTCAGGCGCTAATATTTTGGTTGATGGCGGCGGAACGGTTTCATTTGGAAAGCCATCCGATGCCTGGAGAAAACGGAGAGACCCTTATGAAGTCGGGGCAAAAACGGTCGTCCCGCTGCTTAAAAAAAGGGGAATTCACCGGTTAGATGCCATGATTTTGACGCACGGCGATCAAGATCATATCGGCGGGCTGCAGGCTGTTCTGGAGCAGTTTCCAGTTGATGCCGTACTCATTAACGGCAGTCTTGCCGAATCCAAAACGATGGAGAAGATCATGAATACAGCCCTAAACCGGCACATCCCGATATACTCCGCATATCGCGGAATGGTTTTAAAGCCGGATGAACGGACTAGGCTTGATTTTTTGTATCCATTGCCACAGGATAAAAAAACGGCTTCCTTACCTTATGCGGAGGATCAAAACCCTAGGTCGATCGTTTTTCGGCTGGAAATGAACGAAGCTGCGTTTTTATTTGTAGGTGATCTGGATGAGGCCTCCGAAGAAGAGGTGCTGAAGCTGGAGAAGACGGAGCAGCGGGTCGATGTGCTGAAAGTGGCTCATCATGGCAGTAAGACCTCAACCACTGAGGATTGGCTCTCCTATTGGAAGCCCGCGGTGGGGGTCATTTCTGTTGGAGCTACAAACCGCTATGGACATCCTCACGAATCTGTCCTGACCCGCTTGCAGAAGCGGGGAATGGCGGTATTTCGAACTGATCAGCAAGGAGAGATACAAATTGAAGTGCAAAACGGGTTTATGAAGGTCAGGTACAAAGAGCCCTAGCTTAGCCTAGCCCAAAACCGTTTTCATAGGAAGAGATGCCGATATAACAGCTATTTTGAGCAAATAGGCAGGATGACGCGCTTTGTTTTTTTTGGTATCCTTAGGTGAGATTAATGGGACACCTACGGTCATAAGACCTTTTTCCCATATTTTTTTTAGAAATAGTAACAACATTGCAACATATTGCCGAACTCTAGCGTCAGTAAGGTTGCAAGGAAGGGGGAGCCTTTGTGGTAGAGCAGGGACTCATCAGAGCCGCTCAAACGGGCGATCGCGACGCTCTAATCACCCTATTGCGAGAGATTGAGAATCACGTATACCGGACAGCCTATTACATTTTAAACGATGAGCAGGATGCACACGATGCGGCCCAGGAAGCTCTAATTCGAATTTATACAAAAATTGATTCTTATGAAGAAAAGGCTCAATTTAAAACCTGGGTTCAACGGATTGTCACCAACATTTGCATCGACAAGTTTCGGAGAAGCAAACCGACCGTTTCGATTGAAGAACATGATTTGGTTTTTCAAGGAAATGAAAGTGTAGAACGGGAGGTAATGTCTGGCTATATGGCCGAGGACATTCGCCAGGCGATCGAGAAACTGCCGGAGCATCATCGTTCTGTCGTAGTGCTCAGGTATTTGCAGGACTTTTCATATAACGAAATTGCTGACAGTTTGAATTTACCGCTGAACACCGTGAAATCCTATTTATTTAGAGCGAGACAACAGCTGCAGCATTTACTCCAAGATTATCAGAAGGGTGGTGTATCAGGATGAAATGCCCGGAGGCGGTGGAATGGATGCATCGTTATATTGACAATGATTTGAGTGCTGATGAAAGCTCACTCTTGTTTGAGCATATTCGTCAGTGTTCGGAATGTGCCGAGACGTTCGAGCTGCTTAACAAGCTATCCGCCCGGCTTGAAGAGCTTCCAAAGGTCGTTCCGAACTACAGCTTAGTCGATGCTATACTTCCTCAATTGGACGAGATTGACCGGGCACGCCGTGAAGAGGGGAGTACCGTTGAAGCGGAAGTTGTGACGATGGAAGCATCAGATCATAACGCGCTGAATCGGCGCAGGCTTCGCGAGCGGGATGCAGCGGGAGCATCACGGCGGAGTCGCGCATACCGAATCGGTTCGCTTGGCGTGGCGGCCGCATTGATTTTGGGTGTCTTTATATACCAGTATGAGCCTCGAACCGCTCCAGATGCGGAAATGGCGTCAAAGAGCTTGGATCATTCCCAAGCGACTGAGACGTATTCCTCATTGGATGCACCGGCGGAAAATAAAGATACGACTGTGCCAAAAGCCGATGCTGGAAATAGCTCCAGCAAGGACGATGCTGCTGCTTCGACTTTGAGTAAGAAGGGGCAAACAGGCGAAGTCTCCGGCGGCAAAGCTCCATCGGAGCATAAGGATAGCACTGATTATAGTGGATCCTCTGAAATGGGACTTCCCTCTAAAGCGAATAGCCCGGCTACGGGAGATGCTCCATCCGTGGGTGTGCCGCCGAAAAGCGGCGATTCCGCGGTGAAAGATGATAGATCATCCGATCCCAACAATTCGGCCGCCGGTAACGCTAAGACCGATACACCTGTTCAAAATTTCAAGAGCAGCTCTAAATCGGGAGCAGGTGGAGGAGGCGGAGGAGGCGGCGAGAGCAAAGGCCAGGACCAAGCTGATCGGGAGTCATTAAATCAAGAATCGAGCAATCTGGACAACAAGATGATGACCTTTGCGGCGCCGCATATACAGACCATGTGGACGTCGCCGGATGGAGCCTTTGAAGCAGAGCTGAAGGAAGGACATTTATACATTTATAAACTTCAGTTCTCGGATCGGTCACTGGTTTCAGATGTTGCCTTAGCCGGAACTTGGGTAAAGGGTAAATGGTCCGAAGACAGCAAAACGTTCAGCTACGAAACGGAAGAGGACAGTGCGCCTGCGACCCATACCTTTGATGTGGAGAAAGCGGATGGTGACAATGCACCGACAAATTCGGCACCAGCAAATCAGCCTTAAACGTGGTCGGCATAGATGATTTCTATAATGAAATTGGCTGAACAAACAAAAGAAGCATGCACCTTTTCAGAAGCTGTTGAATAGGTTATATGTATAGTAGAGAGTAATATTTACCCCTGATCGTCGTATGACCGCTGGCGAGAAGTTTCTAGAGCTTTTTCGCCCGCGTTTATATAGATGTTCCGGGACAGAGGGACCTTTCGCCATGAGGCAGAGGTCCCTCTGTTGCTTTTTAGATTAAAGAAGCGGACCCTTCCCTGAATATACGTCGATAGACGTTTTTCTTGGGATGGGCTTGGACGAATCCCCGAAATCGAAGTATTATAATAAGAGCTAAAAGCGGAAGGGAGAACCCGAATGGACACAAAAACAGCAGTTAAGGATATTAAGCAGGGGCGGATCTCTCCGTTATATTTATGTTATGGAACGGAAAAATATCAGATCCAGGAGTTTACCTCGCTCCTACAGGAACGGCTGGTAGACCGGGACCAGCGAGATTTTGCTATGGTGGTCTTTGATCTATCGGAAACGCCAATCGAGGCGGTTGTGGAAGAAGCGGAGACGCTGCCGTTTTTGGTGGAGCGCAAGTTGATCATCGTCCGGGACTCCTCAGTGTTTACGGCAGGTAAAGAAGGCGGCAAAATCGAGCATAAGATCGAGGCCTTGCTATCATATATCAGTAATCCGGCAGAGCATAGTGTTATTGTGTTTATCGTCTATGGCGAGAAGCTGGATGAGCGAAAAAAGGTCGTCAAAGCGATGAAGGCTGCAGGAACGGTGCTATCCTTCATGCCGCTTGGCGGGGGAGAGCTCGTACAGTGGGCCATCCGCGAGGTCGAGAAGCGCGGATGTTTGATCGACAAGGCGGCTGCGGAGGCGCTCATTGCATCCAGCGGCGTACAAATGGCGGCATTGGCGGCGGAGGTGGATAAGCTGTGCTTATACGCCGGAGTTGGAGGATCGATTGATACGAATGCCGTAGAGCAGTTGGTAGCGCGCAGCACGGAACAAAATATCTTTGTTATGGTGGAGCATATTGCCGAGCTGAGACTGGAAAAAGCGTTTAGCATCTTCTATGAGCTGCTGAAGCAGAGAGAGGAACCGATTAAAATTACCGCGCTCATCGCCAGACAATTTCGTATCATGCTGCAGGTGAAGGAGCTGGCTCGCCAAAGCTATTCGCAGCAGCAAATCGCTTCACAGCTAAGTCTGCATCCGTACGTAGTCAAACTGGCCGGAGAACAGGCTCGTAAATTTGATGCAGGAAGGCTGCGGTCGATACTTTCCGACTTGGCCGAGCTCGATTACCGCATGAAAAGCGGAGGGATCGACAAAGTGCTTGGACTGGAGTTGTTCCTGCTGAAGCTGGGCGCTTAACGCGAATATGAGGCAACCCGTTGTCCCGAATTCTCACAACGTATCACTGCGGAGGATTCGGGACTTCTTTTTGTGCGTTTGACTTTTGCGATACACCGATACTATAATCGTTGGTGTAAACAGCACCTATATGTAATTAACATATAGGTGCCTAATAGAAAGCCGCCCTGCGCTGTGGCATACAGAACGGCTCTACCTAGGTGGAAGTTGACTATACGTGCTAAGGAAGAAATCCAGGTTTCTTTTTCGCTTTTCGATATCTCCATAATAGTTTGCCAGCTTTTGAAGGCCGATATCGGTAATTTCGTACCACTTGGTGGCTGGCCCCGGTGTTTCCGTATTCCAACTCGATTTGAGGGAGCCTTCCTTCTCCAGCTCCTGCAACGAGCGGTAGATCACGGCGCTATCCACGCTGTAGTCGGGCAGCCTGTCCCGAAACTCGCTTAGAATGGCGGAGCCATATAGGCTTTTTTCTGCAAGAAACAATAAGATAAAGGCCGGTGCAAACCGGTAGGTACGTCGATTTTTAGCCCTGCTATCCATATGCTACACTCCGTGACGACATAATTTAGGCATTCCTTTATACAAAGAATACTACATAACGATACATAAGCAAAGAAACAGCGCTTAAGCGGAAGCTGAAAGGAAGGGACGGCCGATGCGTTACCTAGGAAAATACGTCAAGAAGTATTATAAGTTTGCTCTGCTGGGCATCTTCTTTTTATCGATTGAGGTGTTCTGCGATCTGCTTCAGCCGACGATTATGTCGAAAATGGTAGACCACGGCATTGCAAACCGGGACCTGCGCTATGTTCTGGTGGCGGGTTCAGTCATGCTGATGATGACAGGAATAGGTGCCGTCGGCGCCGTGATCCGCAACAATATTTCCAGCATTGTCTCCCAGCGATTTGGAACTGAGCTCCGTCTTGACCTGTTTCGCAAAATCCAGTCGCTTTCTTATGAGAAAGCCGGCAAATTTGACACCGCCTCCCTGGTGACACGTCTCACCAATGACGTGACTCAAACGCAAAACTTTGTGAACGGCCTCATGCGTATTTTTGCCAAAACCCCACTTATCTGCATCGGCAGCATCGTAATGGCGGTTTCCCTCGACGCCAAACTCTCGCTAATTATCGCTTTTATCGTCCCGATGGTTATTGCCATCATATATCTCAATACCCGGATCGGTTATCCGTTGTTTCAAAAAGTACAAAGAACTCTCGACCACATTAACGGCGTCATGCGTGAGTATTTATCCGGCGTTCGTGTTGTTAAGGCTTTTAACCGGTTTGATTATGAGGAGAATCGCTTTTCTGAGTCTAACGAAAGGCTGATGAACACACAAACCTTAACGATGCGGGTCATGGCCGTATTTTCGCCGATCGTCATGCTGATCATCAATTTAGGCATTATTTGTGTGCTGTGGTTTGGCGGCATTGCAGTAAATAACGGCTCGCTTGAAGTAGGCAAGACGATTGCGTTTATTAATTATATGACTCAGCTCTCCTCCTCGCTAATGATGCTCTCCATGGTATTCACGGCATTTGTTCGTGCTCGCGCTTCCGCGGAACGGATCGGCGAGGTGATGAACGTGGAGGAGCCAGTTAGACCTGAGCAGCTAGATATGCACGAGCACGAGCATATCACAAACATAGATTTTAAGAACGTCAGCTTCTCATACACCGGCAAAGAGAATGAAGCGGTCTTGAAGCAAATCAATTTTTCGTGCCGCTCTGGGATGACGCTGGGGATTATCGGTTCAACCGGCTCGGGGAAATCTACGCTGGTCAATCTGATTCCGCGATTTTACGAGGCGACCACCGGGGGCGTATATGTATCCGGTCTTAATGTATGTGAGCTCGACGAGCAGGCACTGCGCTGCAGAATTGCAATGGTGCCGCAGCAAAATACACTGTTTACAGGAACCATCATTGACAATATTCGCTGGGGGAACGAACATGCAACCGATGCGGAGGTGGAGCAAGCAGCCCAAATCGCGCAGGCGCATGATTTCATAATGTCCTTTCCGGATGGCTATCACACAGTGCTGGGACAAGGTGGCGTCAATCTGTCCGGCGGTCAGAAGCAGCGTATTTCCATTGCCAGGGCACTTGTGAGACAATCGGACGTTCTGATTCTGGATGATTGTACAAGTGCAGTGGACGTGATTACCGAGTCCAAAATATTAACCGGTCTGCGGAGCCGGTCCAAGGAACTAATCTGTATGATTATCGCCCAGCGCATCACCTCGGTGATGGGCGCAGATTTGATTATGGTGCTCGATAACGGCGAGATTGTGGGGCAAGGCACACATGAGGAGCTTCTGCAAAGCTGCTCCATTTATCGTGATATTTACGTGTCACAATTCGGGGAGGTGGCTGTCTGATGGCCGAATCCAGGACCGAACGAGTACCGGACAACTTTGTGCCTATCCGTCCGCCCGGCCGCGGGGGGAGAATGCCTGGATTTCCTGTACAGAAGCCGCGAGATTTCAGAGGAACGATGCGGCGGCTGTGGAGCTTTTTTGGAACCGAGAAAAAAAGTCTGCTGCTTATATTCGGTTTTGTCGTGGTGGACGCGCTGCTACTGCTTGCTGTACCTTACATGATCGGCCGTGCGGTCGATGATATGGCCGCAGGACGGGGCGCAGTGCTTTTCGGGGCAGTCCAATCAGCCATTGCCATATTGTTAGCTGTTTACATTTGTGACCTGCTGCTGACGGTTACGAACAACTTCCTGATGGCCGGCGTATCGCAGCGTATCGTAAAAAATATAAGAAAAAAGCTCTTTGCAAAGCTGCAGCGGCTTCCGATTTCCTTCTTCGATAAACGTACGCACGGCGATCTGATGAGTCGCTTCACCAACGATATCGACAACATCAGCACGACGATTTCAAATTCTACCGTATCGCTAATGTCCGATGTTGTTGCAATCGGGGGTTCCTTTTTGCTGATGTTGTTTTTGAACCCGATCCTTACGCTGGCGAGCATGATTACGGTGCCGCTCGTATTTCTGCTGTCAAGAACGATTGCCAGGCGCACCCGAGTGCTGTTCAAGGAACAGCAAAATGCACTGGGACGGCTTAACGGACATATTGAGGAGAATATTTCCGGGCTGCAGGTGGTCAAAGCATTTAATCGCGAGCAGGAGGCTATCAAGGAGTTTGAGACGATTAATGATGAGCTGTATCAAGTTGGTGTCAAGGCGCAGATTATGTCGGGCTATCTAATGCCGCTCATGAACATCATCAGCAATTTAGGCTTTGCCGTCATTGCCAGCGTAGGCGGTGTTCTGGCCGTGAACGATATGATAACTGTGGGCGTAATCGCGAGCTTTCTAACTTATTCCAAGCAATTTTCCCGGCCGCTGAATGAGGTGGCGAACATCTTCAACACTTTGCAGACGGCTGTTGCTGGGGCAGAGCGAATATTTGAAGTATTGGATCAAGATGAAGAGGTGGAGGACAAACAGCATGCCCCAGTGGTTTTAAGGCCGCGGGGAGAGGTTGAGTTTCAAAATGTGAATTTTGCATACCCTGGCGGTGTACCGATTTTAAAAGGCATCAGTTTTAAGGCGAAGGCGGGCAGTACGATTGCTTTGGTCGGGCCGACAGGGGCGGGCAAAACGACGATCGTCAACCTCGTCAATCGGTTTTACGATGTGACGGATGGGCGAATTTTGCTCGACGGGACTGATATTCGCGAGTTTACGCGAAAAAGTCTAAGAGAGAGCTTCGGTATCGTGCTGCAGGATACGTACCTGTTCTCCGGTACAATCGGCGAAAACATCCGTTATGGCAAGCTGAGTGCAACGGACGAGGAGGTTAAACAGGCTGCTGTGGAGGCCGGGGCAGACGGGTTTATTCGCAGGCTGAAGAATGGCTACGACACCGTACTGTCCGAGAGTGGTGACAACCTGAGCCAAGGTCAAAGGCAGCTTCTGGCCATCGCTCGGGCGATTCTCGCGGATCGTCCGATCATGATTCTTGATGAGGCGACCAGTAGTGTTGATACCCGCACGGAGATGAGGATTCAGAGGGCGATGGTGAAATTGATGCACGGCCGGACATGCTTTATTATCGCTCATCGGCTCAGTACGATTCGTGATGCAGACACGATCATGGTCATCGAAGGCGGGCAGTTGCAGGAAATCGGCGATCATGAAAGCTTGCTGGCGCAGCACGGATTTTACTATAATTTATACAACAGCCAATATAATAACGTAACTTTATAAATTCTAGTATATTCAAAAAGACCTGAACAAAATGTTCAGGTCTTTTTGGGCTTAAGTTTGTATGAATAGCGACGCTTACGCTTGAGACGTAAGGGCGTTCAATTTTTTAGCCAAGCGGGATTTCTTACGAGCAGCTGCGTTCTTATGGATCAAACCTTTAGTAACGGCTTTGTCCAACTTTTTGGTAGCAGCAGCGAAAGCAGCTTTAGCTGTATCTACTTCATTGTTCGCCAAAGCGGTGTCGGCATTCTTAACTGCCGTACGCAGAGCGGACTTTTGCGAAGCGTTCAAAGCGCGACGCTTATCGTTTGTTTTCACACGTTTGATTGCGGATTTAATGTTTGGCATTGCATTCACCTCCCGTAAAGCATATATCATCCCAGATGATTCACAACTTAAAATAGTTTATCACGCGAACCGGTAAATTGCAATAAATTCATCTTTCTTAAATCGTTTACGTTTGCCTGACTAATGAATAAACCTATTCCCTCTCCCGCACAATATAGGCAACAAGAGGAAATGGAGGTCATTATGCTATGAGTTTGGATTTGCAGCAATACTCTGTAAGAACCGATCTGGCGCTAGAATCCAAGGAAATCGTAGAATCATCCCAAGGAGGACCTATACCGGGGTTAAGTGAACAAGTTGAGGAGCAGAACGGTATTAAAATTACCCGGCTTGATGTGGCGAATGAGGAGGCCTCAAGGCAGATTGGAAAAGTCCAGGGACACTATATCACACTCGAGGTACCGGGGCTGCGAAACCAAGATACCGAGCTGCAAGAACAGGTATCTGCTGCTTTTGCTAAAGAATTCAGCTCCTTTTTGACCAAAATCGGAATTTCCTCCGAAGCGAAGGTGCTTATCGTCGGACTAGGGAACTGGAACGTTACCCCGGATGCGCTAGGACCGCTCGTCGTGGAAAATGTGATGGTAACCCGCCATTATTTCGAGCTAACTCCCGATCAAGTGTCCCCGGGCTATCGTCAAGTCAGCGCCGTTGCCCCCGGCGTGCTTGGCATAACGGGAATTGAATCGAGCGAGGTTGTACGTGGTATCGTGGATCGAACTAAGCCAGATCTGATCATTGCTATTGATGCGTTAGCATCACGGTCGCTCGAGCGAATCAACACAACAATTCAAATTGCCGACATCGGGATTCACCCGGGCTCCGGAATTGGAAACAAGCGTAAAGGGCTTACCAAGGATATTTTAGGAGTTCCCTGCATCGCCATTGGGGTGCCGACGGTATGCTACGCCTCAACGATTGTCAACAAT
Source organism: Paenibacillus puldeungensis (assembly GCF_042678945.1). NCBI lineage: Bacteria > Bacillati > Bacillota > Bacilli > Caryophanales > Paenibacillaceae > Paenibacillus > Paenibacillus puldeungensis. The sequence goes on from NZ_JBHTLM010000011.1 coordinate 104,273, forward strand.
GTGTTTGATTTGATGAAGACTCATTTCAATCAGGAAAGCGGCGGGAACGGACAAACGAAGCAAATTATGGGGCTGCTGACCGAACTGAGCGAGGGAGAGAGATTGGGACTCGTTAAGGAGGTGTTGGAGCCTCTCGGTCATGATTTGATTGTAACGCCGAAGGAAATCGACGAATTTATCGAGGACGTCGCGAACGTCATTGCGAGCGGCCTGAACATTTCCCTTCACGAGGCTATTACTCCAGATAACGTAGCAGCTTATACCCACTAATATGGGCTGCCAGCATGCAGCTATAGCGATTTCTACACGTTGAAAGTTCAAGGGAATCCGTGAATCTAGCGGATTTCTTTTTTTTGTGAGAATTCGAGGTTCTAGCCTAGCAAATAGGTTCATAGATTTGGAATATACCGGTAAGAAAGCGGCTGGAGGAGGACCTGCGATATGAAATTTAGAGCTTGGAACATTGGAAAAATAAGAAGTAATCTGCTGCATGTGCTGGCGATGGGGCGGACATTTCTATTGTTATCCGTCATGTCGGTCGTATTTTTTATTCTGCTTGGCGTGTTTGGCATAGCGGAGAAAAACCTGAACACCTCTCCCGTTTCCTCCATGAAAGGATTGGCGGCTTCGCTATCAAGCGACTTTTTTGTGAATATGGTCGGGATGGAGCTGCCGCATGCTTCGAATGAAAAAACGGCAAAAGCCTTTTCAGGCAAGCAAATGACGAACTTCGTATTTCAGCTGTTAACGGATGTGAATCCGTCCGATCCCAAAAGCCTTGTCGCCCGTGAAGTTCCGGGGCTAGGCGCTGACAGCCCGATACTGCTTCGTACTGGCTCCGGAAACGGAATTGCACAAGCGCCAGAGGATTACCGGCCAGGCACAGGTGCTGACGGAAGCGCACCGGACCATCCGGAACCGGATGACGGGGAAGGGAATGAGCCTGGCTCAGGTGGAGATGAAGGCGACGTGGCACCCGGAAAACCAACGAAGCCGGGAGATGATAAGCCAGGCCAAGCCGGAGAATCTACAGTCAAACCGGGAAGTAAAAACATCGTTATGATCTATCACTCCCATCCACAGGAATCTTTTAACCCGGTATTAGGTTCGAACGTAGACAACCCAAGCTCTCCGGAGAACATGAAAAATGTAGGATTAGTTGGCGATGCTCTGACTAAGGAGCTGGAGCAAAAGGGCGTGGCAACGCTGCATTCCTTTGAGAATTATGCATCCAAAGTTAGCAATTATAACTATAACTATTCATATAAATACTCGCGGGAAACCGTAAAATCGGCGATGGCCGAGAATGGTAAGCTGCAGTATTTTATCGATATTCACCGCGATTCCCAGAGACATGAGAAGACGACAACAACGATTGATGGAGTGTCGTATGCCCAGGTGTACTTTATCATCGGACACGGCAATGAGAACTGGCGCAAAAATGAGGCCTTTGCCAGCTCTATTCATGAGAGGCTGGAAAAATCGTATCCCGGGATATCTCGAGGCATCTGGGGTAAAACTTCGGCACAAGGTAATGGAGAGTACAATCAGTCCTTGTCGCCAAACAGCGTATTGATCGAAATTGGGGGAATCGATAACGATCAGAAGGAATTAGAGCGAACTTCCAGCGTATTAGCTGATATTCTGGCTGACTTGTATTGGGAAGGCCAGGAGGCGAAGAAGGCGGGATCTTTGACGAAGGCAGGAAGCCAGGAAAGCCTCAATAACGCAAAGGCAAGCAAGAAGTCCTAAGTTAAGTGGTGACTTGATAGACTGAAGGGAGTGTGCAATCATGGCCAAGAGGATGCGAAGAACAGCGCTGTACGTGATTCTTCTTGCAGCAGGGGTGACGCTAGGTATGCAGTTAGCGGAAAGCGGGACGGCGGACATATACGGTCCGGGCTTTCAAAGTGGGGGCTTCCTAGTCAACGGACAGGAGTCTCCGTCTCATACCGAAGGTCAACTGCAGCAAAACATGGGGCAGAACCCTGATTCCGGCATGACTCCTGGCGGTGCGCCCAACTGGTCTGTCAACCAAGAAGCCAACTCACATCAGCAAAATAACCAAGCTGGCGGGGGCTCCGTTATTCAGACTCCCGCAGATGTATTGCTACCGCCACAGGAGCCCCCAGCGGTGGACCGGTTCGCGGATAAAGCAGCGAATCTGCTGCAGCGGATCTCACAAAAAAGTATACACTGGGTCGCTTCGCTGTTTGGACCCGCGGAAGAATAACAAAGGGCAAAAAATGCGCTAACGAAAATAACAGCTTGTTGGCAATATGAAGTTTGTTATAATATTGTTATATTGTTGTTATCTAATTCGTTAGTTCTATTTACGTCCGGAGGTAGGTCTGTTTGAAAAAAGTCACGATGCAGCAAATCGCCGAACATTTAGGCGTCTCGAAATTTGTCGTCTCCAAAGCGTTATCTGGCAAAGGGGGCGTGAACGAAGCTACGAAAGAACGTGTCATTCAAGCCGCCTCCAAGCTTGGTTATTTTAATCAAAAAAGCGGCTATGTCAAAAATACGATACAGCCCGGCCCTATGGCAACTAACGCGCAAGGAAAGTCGGTTGTCGTTCTAATGCCTAATATTCGCTATCAAAACAAAGAATCTCTGTATTGGGGCAGATTGCTGGAGGGTATTTCTCGGGAGCTTGAAAAGCAGGGACTCGGGATGATTATCGTGACCGAGCCGAACAGCGACAACTATTTTAATATTTTAAAGCCAGAAGCTATTCTCGGGATGATCGGGGTTGGCCAAATCGCGACATCGCCTCTGCTGGAGGTCCACCGAATCGGTTTACCGATTGTACTCGTAGATCACGAGGACCCGTTGATTCCTTGCGACACGGTTTTCGCCAACAATTTGGACGGTATGGCTAGAATAACTAACTACTTGATCGGTCTAGGGCACCGTAATTTGCATTTTTTAGGGGATCTCTCATTTTCGAGAAGCTTCCGAGATCGGTGGACCGGCTTTCGGAGTATGCTGGAGGAGAACGGTTTGACGCCTCAGCCAAGCGATGATCCAATGCTATGGTTGGATGGGATTGATACCGGGTCGTACAGCGAAAAACTCTTAAATTGGATGCAGCTTAGAAAAAAGACTAAAACAATGCCCAGCGCGCTGGTGTGTGCCAATGATGAGATAGCCATGTCGGTATGCGATTTGCTAAATGAACTGGGATTTAGCGTACCGACCGAAGTATCGGTAAGCGGATTTGACAATATCGATGTGGCTTCGCAAAAAGCTCCATCGATCACTACCGTCAATGTTCCAAAAGAGGATCTAGGGCAAAGAGCCGTCAAAAGGCTATTGGATCGGATTGCCGATCCAGGTTCACCTAAGGAGAAAATTATGCTGTCCGTCGATATCGTCTACCGGAATTCCACTTCGGGAAATGTTGAAAAGCAGGCCTCGAAAAATATGGGCTAATTGTAATTTCGAAAAAAAGCGCGAGTACCCATTGGAAAGTTCCAAAGGGCTCGCGCTTCTTGCGTTTCGTGCGATTTACTATTTTATTTACGCCCTGCCATGAACTGCTCGTTGCGCTTAATCAGGTCTAATCTTTGCTGCACGCAGGCATAGGAACGCAAAGGATCTTCTGGCGTATGAAGCACATAGTCGAGCAATCGATCAACGGTCGTTGTTGCGACGTGTACTCGGGTATCGGAGGAGGCGTAATATATAAACACTTCTCCATTATCGCGGGCGATAACGCCATTGCAGAACACAACGTTCGATACATCCCCGACGCGTTCCTCGCCCTCGGGTGCAATCAGATGGCCGCCAGGGCGATGCGTAACAACTTCAGGATGCTCAAGATTCGACAGAAAGGCATACAGCACGTATCTCAGCCCAGCTGCTGTATTGCGAACACCGTGGGCAATATGGAGCCAGCCTTTTTCTGTTTTAATTGGAGCTGGCCCTTGGCCGTTCTTAACTTCTTTGATCGTATGGTATTTCCGGTCGTCAACGATAACTTCCTCATTAATGACTGCATGTTCGATCGAATCGGACAGCCCCCACCCGATGCCGCCGCCGGAGCCAGCGTCAATGAAGCCGTCCTGTGGACGGGTATAGAACGCGTATTTACCGTTCACGAATTCCGGATGCAGCACAACATTACGCTGCTGCGGAGATTTTGTCTTAAGGTCTGCCAGCCGCTCCCATGTAACAAGGTCTTTGGTGCGGGCGATGCCGCATTGAGCTGTGGCGCTCGAAAGATCGCCTCTTGGGGCCTCAGGGTCTTTGCGCTCCGTGCAAAACAATCCGTAAATCCAGCCATCCTCGTGTTGTACGACCCGCATATCATACACATTAACGTCAGGGTCTTCCGTCTCGGGCATAACTAGGGGATGATCCCAGAAGCGAAACCCGTCAATACCGTTGTCGCTCTCGGCTACGGCAAAAAATGATTTTCGATCGACACCTTCGACGCGTGCTACAAGATAAAATTTACCGTTTAGTTCAATGGCTCCTGGGTTAAATACGCCATTAACCCCGATGCGCTCGGAGAAGAAAGGGTTCGTATTTGGATCGAAATCGTACTTCCAAATTAACGGGGCATGTTCTGCCGTCAAAACCGGGTAATTGTAACGATCATAGACTCCGTTGCCGCAAGGCAGCTTCTCGTTGCGACGTGCGATCAAGGCCTCATAATGCTCTGTTAGTTGCTGTTTTCTCTCTTCGAATAAACTCATCATTTTCCCCTCCGTTATTAAATTATTTCTGGTCCAAACGAACAAGCATTTCCAGACAGGCTCGACTGTTATGATAAGGGCATTTCCAAGGACTTACTTTAGGCATTCCGGCTAGCGGTTTTCCTGTCTGGTCTACCCCCCAGAACCACTCTCCATTGGTGTGGTCAACCATATGAGACTGAATGAATTTCCAGGAGTTGACCGAGGCAGTCCGGTATTTGTCGTCACCTGTGAGCTGGTAGGCATTGTAAAACCCGACCATCGCTTCCGCCTGCGGCCACCAATCTTTATTCTGATCGATTAGACCGCTAGGATCGGCTTCATTAAAAATCCCACCTTCGGCATCAATACCTTCCTTGTAAACGGCTTCCGCCATAGCGACTGCCATTTTCTGTACACGCTGCAGCAAGGAAGAATCGGCGAGAACCTCAGCAGCCTCGACCAGCAACCAACTCCCCTCGATGTCGTGGCCGTAGGAGATATGATGGCTTTTAACCTGCCAAGCCTCATCGAAAAACAGCCCAAAATGGGCGCTGTTTGGATCGATAATATGGTTAAGCGTAATTTCGATCAACTCAGAGAGGCTTCTCTTGAGCTCTGGAGATTTCCATACTCGGTACAGATTTGTATACGCCTCCAGAACATGCAGGTGGGTGTTCATCGATTTTTTCTCATTTAAATCCTTATCACTAAGACTGAGGTCTTCGGTTGGTTTCCAATCCCGTGATAACGCCTCGACATATCCTTGGTAGGTTGGATCGTAGCTGTATTTTTCCAGTAAGCGATAAATTTCGATGGCTAAATTCAGCGTTTCCTCATTCGAGGTGGCCCGATAATACTCAGCCAATGCATAGATTACAAACGCCTGACCGTAAATCTGCTTCTTATCCTGGGTTGGATGCCCGGTATAGTCGACCATCCAGTAAAGTCCGCCGTTCTCGCGGTCCAGGAAATAATCTCGCAGGTATTCGTAAGCACGCCCGGCTAACTCCAGGTATTTTGCTGAAGGGAAGAGACGGTAGGCGGAAGAAAACGTCCATAGAATTCGGGCATTCAGAACGAGTCCCTTGTCGGCTTTATGGTTTATTTGAAGTTGTTGGTCGATATAGCCGATAAATCCGCCATGCTCCGCATCAACCGTATGGGTCATCCAAAAATGCAAAATATGCTCCTGCAGCTCCTCCTGCAGCTGTGCTTTCCAGTTTTGGTTATCCACTGAACGAAATGCCTCCTTTTTGATGACTAAATTTGAATGGGCTAACTCGTTCGTTATATTTTGTTATAGTTAATAATAACAAACATGATAACATATTACTAATATAAATCTATCGATGGGGTTAATCAACACTTTTAATTTGTTACATTTTGAGCTTCATTTGATCTTATGATTAGTGGAAAAAAGACTGCTGAATCTAATGAGTTGTGCAGTGGCTGCTATCATTAGTTTGAATGAAGATTTGTTATTGGAATTGGTGATGACGATTGCTAATTTTTAGCGGAGAGAAAGCTAATATTTTCCTGAATATAGCTTTAGTAGCGATGTTGGAGAAATTGGCAGCATTTAAAAATAAAATAAAAACAGCGGCCCGATTGCTGCCACCCCTTGCAATTGATATAATAAATTGATTGTACTTCAAGGATTTGTGGTGGGGGTAAGCATGACTGATATCAGGACAAGACAACAAAAAATTCGGAATTTCTGTATTATTGCACATATAGACCATGGGAAATCGACGCTTGCCGACCGCATACTGGAGTATACCGGCGCTCTGTCTTCCCGCGAAATGCAGGATCAGGTGTTGGACCAAATGGACCTGGAGCGGGAACGCGGTATTACGATTAAGCTGCAGGCCGTGCGATTAACTTACCGTGCTGATGATGGCGAGGAGTACTTGCTCAATTTGATCGATACGCCAGGACACGTCGATTTCACGTATGAAGTATCGCGGAGTTTAGCGGCTTGTGAAGGTGCGCTGCTCGTTGTCGATGCGGCTCAAGGCATTGAAGCTCAGACCCTTGCAAATGTCTATTTGGCGCTCGACAACAATCTTGAAATTTTACCGGTGATCAACAAAATCGATTTACCTAGCGCAGATCCCGAACGGGTGAAGCAGGAGATCGAAGATGTGATCGGTCTGGATGCTAGTGAAGCCGTTCTGGCTTCTGCCAAGGCAGGAATCGGTATTAAAGAAATTTTGGAGCAGGTGGTACAGAAAGTACCGGCACCGGCAGGTAACCCGGATGAACCGCTTAAAGCGCTCATTTTTGACTCGCATTACGATCCGTATAAAGGCGTTATCGTGTATGTGCGCGTCATCGATGGCCACATTAAAGCAGGCTCCAAAATTAAAATGATGGCAACGGACAAAACGTTTGAAGTTATCGAGGTAGGTGCGTTTAAGCCGCGGATGACGATTGTGGACGAGCTGAACGTCGGCGATGTTGGATTTATCGTTGCCGGTATTAAGACCGTGGGGGATACCCGGGTCGGGGATACGGTAACGGATGCCAAGAATCCGACAGCCGAACCGCTCCCAGGCTACCGCAAAATCAATCCGATGGTATACTGCGGTCTGTACCCGATTGAGAGCTCAGAGTACAATGATCTGCGTGAAGCCTTGGAGAAGTTGCAGCTCAACGATGCATCTCTCAGCTTTGAGCCGGAAACGTCCAGCGCGCTGGGCTTCGGATTCCGCTGTGGCTTTCTTGGTCTTCTGCACATGGATGTTATTCAGGAACGGATTGAACGGGAGTTCAATATTCCGTTAATCACGACAGCGCCGAGCGTTATTTACAAAGTCAAGCTGACCAATGGCGAGATGATTTCGATCGATAATCCGTCGAACTACCCAGAAGTGGGCAAGATCGATTATGTTGAGGAGCCTTATGTGAAAGCTGCCATTATCGTACCAAACGATTACGTGGGTACAGTTATGGAGCTTTGTCAAAATAAACGTGGCGAGTTCGTCAACATGGAGTATCTGGATACAACGCGTGTGACGATTACTTACCAGGTTCCATTATCCGAAATCGTCTACGATTTCTTTGATCAGCTCAAATCAAGCACGAAGGGATATGCGTCCTTTGACTACGAGCTGTCAGGATACCGTCAATCCAATCTGGTGAAGATGGATATTTTGCTGAACGGCGAACAGGTCGATGCCCTGTCCTTTATCGTTCACCGTGAACGGGCTTACCAACGCGGACGGATCATTTGTGAGAAGCTGCGCGAGCTTATCCCGCGGCAAATGTTCGAGGTGCCGATTCAAGCTTCAGTCGGAACGAAGGTTATCGCGCGCGAAACGGTTAAAGCGATGCGCAAAAACGTTCTTGCCAAATGCTACGGCGGCGACATTTCGCGGAAGCGGAAGCTGCTCGAGAAGCAGAAGGAAGGCAAGAAGCGGATGAAGCAGGTCGGCAATGTTGAAGTGCCGCAGGAAGCATTTATGGCGGTGCTCAAAATTGATGATAACTAATCCCCGAGCTGGGATGAATAAAGCGCAAATTAGGCATATGTAGCGAAAGGAAAGCCATTCGGCTTTCCTTTTTACGATAATGGGAGTAACCGTGTTCTAACTTATATATAGAAGAAAGTCAATTCTTGAAGTATTAAAGAATTTTTAAGGAGGCATTACCATGGACCAACAGAAAATTCGGCAAGGACAGGGAATGCCGGGAATTAGTCAGCCACAACCTCCCCATGCGGTTTATATACACATTCCTTTTTGCACCAATAAGTGCTTTTACTGCGATTTTAACTCCTATGTGCTGAAGGATCAGCCGGTGATGGATTATTTACGGGCGCTTGACCACGAAATGGAGTTAACTACTTTGCAGACGCCGCCGGGTGAAATTAAGAGCATTTTTGTTGGGGGCGGGACCCCGACTGTACTAAGTCCGCAGGAGATGGAGTTTTTCCTGAATTCGGTGCGTCGCCATTTTCCCCACTGGGCAAATGACTTAGAATTTACAATGGAAGCAAACCCAGGTACGACGGATCGGGAGAAGCTAGCCGTGATGAAGGCAGGCGGCGTCAATCGGGTGAGCTTTGGGGTACAAGCGTTTCAGAATGAACTATTGAGCGGGATCGGCCGGATTCACAATACCGACGATGTGTATAAGAGCTTGGATAACGCTCGGGCTGTGGGGCTAGACAACCTCTCTATCGACCTAATGTTCGGACTTCCCAATCAGACTGTCGAGATGCTGGATTACAGCGTGACGAAAGCGCTCGAGTTAGGGCTTCCCCATTACTCGATATACAGTCTCAAGGTGGAGGAGAATACCCTTTTCCATACGATGTATCAAAAAAATCAGCTGCCGCTTCCAAATGAAGAGGACGAGCTCAAAATGTATTTGCTGCTTATGGAACGGATGAAAAGGGCGGGTTACAAGCAATATGAGATCAGCAACTTTGGCAAGCCCGGATTCGAAAGCCGCCACAACATCACTTATTGGCGAAATGAGGATTATTACGGACTTGGTGCCGGAGCTCACGGCTATGTTGCCAGACAGCGTCATGTCAATATCAAGGGAGTGAACCCTTATGTGGAAGCGGCGAAGCAAGGCTTTCCACGGCTTGAGCAGTTTGAGGTATCTCGGGAAGAAGCGATGGAGGACTTTGTGATGGTCGGCCTTCGTATGCTCGATGGCATCCGCAAGGCGGATTTCTATGCACAGTTTGATGAAAACCTGCAGCAGGTGTTTGCCGAGCCGCTTCACAAAATGCTGGAGGCCGGCTTGCTTGAGGCTCACGAGGATCATGGGGGTTACCGCCTTAGTGAGCGAGGTGTCTTATTCGGGAATGAAGTGTTTGCCGAGTTTATAGATGTTTTGACCGCTTAACTGAATAGAAAATTGAAGCAGCAGTCTTTTCTTCGATATGAAGATAGGACTGCTGCCTTTTTGTTTGATTGTGAATATACTTTCGGTAAGGGGAACATTACCCTTGAAATATTATACTTAATAATGTATATTTATTCATATTATTTAAGATCGAGGGGGATTCAAATGCAAGCCGTTGCCGTATGCAGACAAGCGAAACTTGAGGACGTGGAGCCTTTATACAAGATGATTGAGGAATATGCTCGCCGGGGGATCATGCTGCCCCGCTCTCGCGCCGTGCTCAAGAAGCAAATTCAAGATTTCGTTGTCGCAGAAATGGACGGTCATGTCGTAGGCTGCGGCTCGCTATGTAAACTCGGGGATGAGCTTGTGGAAATCCGCTCTCTAGGTATTGCCGAAGGCTACAAGGGGAGAGGGCTCGGCTCCATGTTGGTTGAGCAACTGGTTAAGGAAGCGAAGAAACAATCCATTCCAAAAATTATGGCACTGACTTATGAGGTATCCTTTTTTGTGAAAAACGGCTTTACCATCGTAAACAAAGACATATTTCCCGAAAAAGTTTGGACGGATTGCGTCAATTGCGCGAAGCAACATTGCTGCGATGAAATAGCGGTGCTTAAGATACTGGACTGACTTGACAATCGTCAGGTCGGTTTGGTATTTTTGTATTAGCGATTAGCACTCTACGCTATCGAGTGCTAACGAACGAGAGAATTGATCAGGAGGGATTACCATGTTGACGGAACGCCAAAGAATGATTTTGACAGCGATTGTGGATGACTATATTCGATCGGCGGAACCGGTGGGATCCCGGAGCATCTCCAAGCGGGGAGACGTTGGCTATAGTCCGGCTACGATCCGCAACGAGATGGCAGACCTGGAGGAACTCGGATTTTTGGAACAACCCCATACCTCAGCAGGCCGCATCCCTTCCCATAAAGGCTACCGGTATTATGTGGATCATCTGTCTCCGCTTAATTTGCTGACTCCTGAGGAGTTGACCACACTTAAGACGTTTTTCGCTGAAAAGCTAAACGCGGCTGAGCAGGTCATTCAGCATGCCGGGACGATCCTATCCAATATGACCAACTACACTTCCATCCTCCTGGGACCGGAAGTTTTTCACACGTCTTTGCGGCATTTTGGACTGCTTCCGCTTAATGAGAGCACGGCAGTGGCAATTGTCGTAACGAATACAGGTCAAGTGGAGAATAAGACGGTGACTATTCCCGCAGGGGTTTCCGTTTCGGAAATGGAGAAGGTTGTCAATCTGCTGAACCATAGACTTTCAGGTGTGCCGATCTATAAGTTGAAATCGGCGCTATATACGGAAATCGGGCAAGAAATGCAGCGGTATGTTGAACACTTTGAAGAGCTGATGAAAGTGATGGATGAAGTGCTCGATACGAGTGCGGATGCTCAGCGCCTCTTCCTAAGCGGTGCAACAAATATGCTGACACAGCCGGAATTCCGCGATGTCGATAAGGTGAAGAGCATACTAGATTTGTTGGAGGAGACACCGACATTGACGAGGATGATGTCTGCAGCAGCAACAGGTTCAGGGATTCAGGTGCGTATCGGCACGGAAAATGATCATGAAGCATTCGCCAACTGCAGCCTAATCACTGCGACATATTCACTTGAAGGAGAAGCGGTAGGCACGATCGGCATTTTAGGGCCGACTCGTATGGAATATGCACGGGTTATCCGGATTTTGGAAATTTTATCGAAAGACCTCAGCAAGTTTTTAACCCGATTGAAGTGATAACATGCTTGCCTTCGTGCGTCCGCATGTCAAGGAGGTGAACATCTTGAAGGAATCACAGCCGATTCAAGACAACATCAATCATAGTGTAGAGGAAGATTCTGAGATGAATGATAGTGTAAATCAAGAGCAGAGCCTAGAGCAAGATAACAGGCAGGATGAAGCGCTGCAGCAGGACCCGCAGGATGCGGCTGCTGAAGATAGCACTCCGAAGTCTAGCAGCGAAGACGACGCGTCTATCGGACTGGAGAAGCTCCGGGCCGAGTCGGAGGAATACCATCAGAGGCTGCTTCGGACACAAGCAGATTTCGATAATTTCCGTCGCCGTACGGTGAAGGAAAAGGAAGAATTAGGGAAGTACGCTTCCGCTAAACTGATTACCGAGCTGCTGCCAATCATTGATAACTTCGAACGAGCTCTGAGCTCGGCGGGAGAAAGCACGGACAACTCCTCTTATACCAAAGGAGTGGAAATGATTTTTCGTCAGCTTGAGGGCGTACTGAAGGCAGAAGGGCTGACCCCCATGGAAGTCGTAGGGACGCCGTTTAATCCGGAATACCACCAAGCGATCATGCAGGTGGAAACGGATGAATATGAGGAAGGCATTGTTGTGGAGGTAGTGCAAAAGGGATACCTTTTGAAGGATAAAGTACTACGTCCGGCAATGGTTAAAGTTAGCGGTTAACACACACATAATACGAACACTTATTTAAGGAGGACATATGCAATGAGTAAAGTAATCGGTATTGACCTTGGAACGACCAACTCTTGCGTTGCTGTTATGGAAGGCGGCGAAGCGGTCGTAATTCCAAATCCGGAGGGAGCGCGTACAACACCTTCCGTTGTAGGTTTTAAAAAAGATGGTGAACGGATCGTTGGCGAAACCGCAAAACGTCAAGCCATCACCAATCCGGATCGTACGATCATCTCGATCAAAAGACATATGGGTTCGAATCACAAGGAAACGATTGACGGAAAAGAGTTCACCCCTCAAGAAATTTCCGCAATTATTTTGCAAAAGTTGAAATCCGATGCAGAAGCTTACCTCGGTCAACCGGTAACCCAAGCGGTTATTACGGTTCCAGCTTACTTCAATGACAGCCAGCGCCAAGCTACAAAAGATGCCGGTAAAATCGCCGGTCTGGAAGTGCTGCGGATCGTCAACGAACCGACTGCAGCTGCACTTGCTTATGGTCTTGAAAAAGCAGAGGATCAAACGATTCTAGTGTATGACCTCGGTGGTGGTACGTTTGACGTATCGATTCTTGAACTGGGCGACGGCTTCTTCGAAGTTAAAGCAACTAGTGGTGACAATCGTTTGGGCGGCGATGATTTCGACCAAAAGATCATTGATTATTTGGTAGATCAATTCAAAAAAGAACAAGGCATCGACCTTAGCAAGGATAAAGCAGCTGTTCAACGTTTGAAGGATGCTGCTGAAAAAGCGAAGAAAGAATTGTCCGGCGTACTGACAACGACGATCTCGCTTCCATTCATCACCGTAGTTGACGGCGTACCGCAACACTTGGAAGTAAACTTGACTCGTGCGAAATTTGAAGAATTGACTGCAGATCTCGTGGAACGTACTTTGGGTCCGACTCGTCGTGCACTCAGCGATGCGAACATGACTCCTGCGGATATCGATAAAATCGTTCTTGTCGGCGGATCTACACGGATTCCTGCTGTACAGGAAGCTATCAAGAAATTGACAGGTAAAGAGCCGCATAAAGGCGTAAACCCTGACGAAGTGGTTGCCCTCGGCGCTGCCGTACAAGCGGGCGTGCTGACTGGGGACGTAAAAGACGTCGTTCTGCTCGACGTAACTCCGCTGTCCCTTGGTATCGAAACGGCAGGTGGCGTATTTACTAAAATGATCGATCGTAACACGACGATCCCAACAAGTAAATCGCAAGTTTTCTCCACTTATGCGGATAACCAACCGAGCGTTGAAATCCACGTTCTTCAAGGGGAACGTGAAATGGCTGCAGGCAACAAAACGTTGGGCCGCTTTATGCTCGGTGACATTCCGCTGGCTCCACGCGGTGTACCGCAAATCGAAGTTTCTTTCGATATCGACGCGAACGGGATCGTAAACGTATCGGCTACCGATAAAGGTACCGGTAAGAGTCAAAAAATTACGATCACTTCCTCCAGCGGCTTGAGCGATGACGAAGTGGAACGTATGATGAAGGACGCCGAGCTCCATGCGGAAGAAGACAAGAAGCGCAAAGAGCTTGTTGAAGCTAAGAACAATGGCGACCAACTCATTTACAGCGTAGATAAAACACTGAAAGATTTGGGCGACAAAGTTGACGCTGCTGAAACCGATAAAGCGAACGCAGCGAAAGACGAGCTGAAGAAAGCGCTCGAAAGCGACGATCTGGAACAAATTACAGCCGCTTCGGAAAAACTGACGGAAATCGTGCAACAGCTTTCCGTGAAACTGTATGAACAAGCATCTCAAGCTGCTGACGCGGCTGGTGCAGCTGGTCAAGAAGGTCAAGCTGCCGGCGGAGCAGGGCGCGAAAATGTAGTAGATGCTGACTACGAAGTCGTTGACGAAGACAAAAAGCAAAACTAAGCGATCACAGATCGGCAGAGGTTTGAATAGACTTTGGTGAACTGGGAAGGTCAAAGCGCGGGCTGTCTCCGCCTTTGACTTTCCTTTTGCCGGATTAAGGGATTGGCGGATTGTGCTGATCCATGATGTCTGACGGGGGTGGAAGTGTGGCAGAGAAACGTGATTATTATGAGGTGCTCGGCGTTGGCAAAGACGCGTCCGATGAGGAAATCAAAAAAGCTTATCGCAAGCTGGCTCGACAATATCACCCGGACGTAAACAAAGCGGACGACGCAGAAGCGAAGTTCAAAGAGGTAAAAGAAGCCTACGATGTGCTGAGTGATGCAGGAAAACGCTCGCGCTATGACCAATACGGCCATGTGGATCCGAACCAAGGCATGGGTGGAGGATTTTCCGGCGGCGATTTCGGCGGCTTTGGGGATATTTTTGATATGTTTTTCGGCGGTGGCGGCGGGGGAAGACGCGATCCAAACGCGCCGCAGCGCGGTAATGATTTGCAATATACGATGACGATTGAATTCAAGGAAGCGGTTTTCGGAAAAGAGACCGATATCACCATTCCGCGTACAGAGAACTGTGATACCTGCTTTGGTACCGGCGCTAAGCCGGGGACGAAGCCGCAAACCTGCTCGGTCTGCCATGGCACCGGACAGCAGGAGGTCGTACAAAATACGCCATTCGGCCGTATGGTAAACCGCCGGGCATGCTCGGCTTGCGGTGGTAAAGGACAGATTATTAAGGAAAAATGTTCAACCTGCTCGGGTAGCGGTAAAGTTAAAAAGCAACGCAAAATCCATGTTCGCATCCCGGCCGGGGTCGACGACGGGGCTCAATTGCGGATGGCCGGCGAAGGCGAAGGCGGCTTGCGCGGCGGCCCAGCCGGGGATCTGTATATCGTCATTCGCGTAAAATCTCATGATTTCTTCGAGCGCGAAGGCGATGACATTTATTGCGAGGTGCCGTTAACTTTTGCACAGGCCGCACTTGGCGATGAAATCGAAATCCCGACGTTGACCGAGAAAGTGAAGCTCAAAATTCCTGCGGGAACGCAAACAGGAACGTATTTCCGCCTTAAAGGCAAAGGGGTACCGCGGCTGCGCGGCGTAGGACAGGGCGATCAGCATGTTAAGGTCGTCGTGGTTACTCCTAGTAAGCTGAGCGATGAGCAGAAGGAACTGCTTCGTCAAATCGCTTCCTTGGACGGAGAGCAAACTCACGAGCATGAGCAATCGTTCTTCGATCGTATGAAGCGAGCGTTTCGGGGCGATTAACGGGGATGGTATTTTTAGAGGCGTTAGGACAGCCTCTTTGGCTTGAGGTATACATTTTGGTATGCTAAGATAAAAATAACTAAGGAGCCGGTTCCAGCCGGCCCCTCTGCACAACGTCCGCAATAAGAGCGGTCGGCTTCGGAAAAGCGATCAGAAATAGACCGATTCCAACCAGGGCGGTCTATTTCCTTTTATGGAACGAAAGTATTAACACAACCAATGTCGCAAATGAAATCATTAGCGTCAAAGTTTGGTACACTTCCATGGCATCACCTCCCTTCAGGGAGACTAGCCGACCGCCCTTAAAGCCTTTTAGTTGTACAAACTAAATTATAACAGAAAAAGGACCTATTAGGTCCTTTTCTACTTATCAGAAAGCAACAATTACCTGGGTGTATTAAAGCGTATGTTTAGCACAAAATGAAGAGTTATCGTAGACATGGTCCTCTCTTCAGACCTTGCAGACAATCAGCATAAGCGTTACATGGCGGGTGAAAAATGGGTATCGGCCGGGATGAGTTGACCTTCTCGTAGTCTTTTTCGGGCCTCCTCGCACGGAGTAATTGCATTTTGTATATTTAAACTTTGCCATTGTGGCAGTCTGAGAAATCTAAATGTAAAAAGTGCAGTTAAAAGTGGGGGAGTCGCATCCTCTGCCCGGTTTGGTCCATTTTAGTTGTAGGTTTTGCAATTAAACTCCAGAAATCTGCAATTTGCCCGAAAATAGATGTATTAAATGCATTTAGTGGTGTGGATTTCACACCATATCAGTAATTAGTTGCACTCCAAAAGACCTGACGGTAAATCACCGCCAGGTCTTTGT
This sequence comes from Paenibacillus puldeungensis, assembly GCF_042678945.1. Taxonomy (NCBI): domain Bacteria; kingdom Bacillati; phylum Bacillota; class Bacilli; order Caryophanales; family Paenibacillaceae; genus Paenibacillus; species Paenibacillus puldeungensis. The sequence continues at coordinate 120,264 of NZ_JBHTLM010000011.1, forward strand.
TAGGTCAATATAAGAGAATCAATACCCTTCTTCCCGGATCACAGCAATAATCTCCTCGTCCAGCTCTAAGGTGATATCCTCTCGAAATACACGCATGCCGTATTCTTTATGAACGTATTGCATGATTGCTTCCATAATGTTCGATTCAACTAAATAGCGACTCCGTCCGTTAACCCAAACTTCCCCGGTGTAACCCGTATCCTCATCCCAGCTTAACTCCACCTGAACCTCCGACAAACGGACGCCAGTCCGGTCAGCGGTATGAAGGCAGATGGCGTTAATAATTTCATCCATACTAAGAACCATCGTTTAATTTCTTCCTCCGCGGCGATAATCGTCATGGCGCGGCTGTCTTTTAAAGCGGCGATACAATGCCATAACGGCAATAACAATAAGATAAATGACGATTAAATTTACTGCGAGTCCTAGCAGATTTCCAAAGAAGCCCATGTTACCGAAGAGACCGCCAAATAACAAACCGGCAAAACCGCCGATCATCAGTCCGCGCATGAAACTTCCACCACTAAAAAATCCACGTTTTGTATTTGTTCCCGTAGTCGCCCCTGGTGATTTGTTTGTCGCAGGGTCTGTTTTTCGATAGTCGGTCGTTGGTTTCTTCGGCGAAGGATTATATGTCCTAGGTCCGGATTTAAAACCTCCTCCACGTTTTGCATCGACTAATTCCGGGGCTGTGAAGGCAATAAGTAAGGTAAATGCCATCACGATCATCATCATTTTCTTCATCATTTTAAAAGGAACCCCTCCTATGAATGTAAGTATGTTCTATTCCTTGGAAAGTAATACGGATGAGCCTGCAGAAGCGTTTCAAATTTTAAATGACAATATTCGTATTCGGCATTCAGCGTTTATCATAATCGCCATCATCGCTTGAATAAAGATTTGGGCAAAATTGCATCCTACTTTTTAATGAACTGCATTAAGTGCTGCTTCATGTATGCTGAACTAAAGGCAGGGATGACGATGGGTGAAAAAAATATTTTGGCCTATTTCAAAAGCCCCGAGGAAGCCGAAGGTGTCGCAATGAAACTAAACGCTTTACGGGCTATTGATGTGTCGATCGATCGTTTCAGTCGTTATCCGGGCGAAGGTTATGATCCCATGAACCCGGTAACAGGAAAAGTGAGCAGCCTAGCTTCGATCACCCAGGATGCCGATATCACAAACCGTTCGGCGGGGATTTTGGCTGCGGCCGATCCGGCGGCCAGCGGACTAAGCCATGGCGGTCAGGGGGGACCGACTGGACATGATATTTTGCTAACTGCGGTCGTAGATGAAGGTGTGCATCATCAGGCTTTACGGATCGTAGAGGAAGCGGGCGGATTGGTGTAAGCCCTATTGCTTATAATTGCGATTTTCACATGGAAAGGAGTTGTAAATGGATGAGTCAACAGGAACGCGGATCGAAAAAAGTCCCGGTTCAAAAAAGTAAGATGCCGATTGGACATAGCAAGGATGTGGAATTTTCCGAGGATATGGCCGATCAGGAGGACTGGGAAGCCCTTGAACGCAGTGAACGAGCGGATGCCCGCCAGCAGGGGCAATTTAAGCTATAGTATGATAATTGAGCAGGGTGGAGAGAACTTACCAAAAAGTTCTCTCCACCCTGTTTTGTCTCAATTTACATTCTATAGTACAATAAAACTTATGCATGAAAGCCAAGGAGGAAAACATACGATGATCTGGAAAGAAATTACTATACATACAACTGAAGAAGCGGTTGAGATGATATCCAACTTCCTGCATGAGGCGGGCGCAGGGGGAGTAACAATTGAGGAGCATGTAGATAATGACAAACCGCGGGACACTTCACTCGGACAGTGGTTTGAAATTCCACCGAATGATATCCCGGAAGGGGAGGCAAAAATCAGCGGCTATTTTCCGGAAGAACTCAACATTGAAGCCGTGATTGAAGAAGTAAAAGGGCGTATTGAGGAGCTCAGAGGGTATGATATCGATCCTGGGAAAGCGGAGCTTTCTGTCAGGGACGTTAGCGAAGACGACTGGGCGAACAACTGGAAACAGTATTTTAAGCCGCTCCGGGTTTCGGACCGTTTAACTATTAAACCGACCTGGGAGGAATATACGCCTCATTCAGCGGATGAGCATATCATCGAGCTCGACCCTGGTATGGCTTTTGGAACGGGAACACACCCTACGACATCCCTTTGCTTACGTACGTTAGAGGGAGTCATTCGCGAGGGCGATGAAGTCATTGATGTCGGGACCGGCTCTGGCATTTTGGCCATTGGAGCTTGCCGTCTGGGCGCTTCACGAGTACTGGCACTCGACCTCGATCCGATAGCAGTGACTAGTGCTACGGAGAATACTCGGCTCAATGGACTGCAGAAGCAGATTCAAGTTGTAGAAAGTGATTTATTGTCCGTACTCAAAAACAATAGCGGAACCGACCTTCAAGTGAAATTGCCGGTGCGCGTCGTAGTTGCGAATATTTTAGCTGAAATCATTATGCTGTTTATCGATGATGTATATCAAGCGTTGCAGCCTGATGGCTACTATATAGCTTCAGGTATTTATAAAAACAAAGAACAAGCCGTTGAGGAAGCGCTGGTTGCCGCGGGATTTGAAATCGAGCAAACAGCCCGGGAAGAAGATTGGGTGGCTTTCGTGGCGAGAAAGAGGTAACTTGAATGGATGTAGTTAATTTTCTAGATAGTATTTTGCGTTATCCGTTAGAGCAGCTCCCGTTCTATTTGATTACTTTGGTAATCGCATTTACGGTTCATGAGTTCTCTCATGCTTATTTTGCAAATAAATTCGGCGACCCTACGGCCAAGTTGCTTGGCCGTGTAACGCTGAACCCGGCCGTTCATTTTGATCTGCTGGGTACGATCCTCCTTGTGATCGCGGGCTTCGGATGGGCGAGACCGGTTCCGGTTAATCGGGACAATTTCAGCAAGCCAAGGCTGATGGGTGTTATCGTTTCGATAGCGGGTCCCCTGAGCAATTTGCTGCTTGGCGTAGTAGGTACTTTAATTTATGTGATGCTGGCACAGCTCGGCGCGCTTGATTCGATCACAAACGATAAGCTGCTGGAAGCCATTTTTCTCTTCTTCAACCTATTTAACATCATGAACTTCTTTTTATTTTTATTTAACCTGATTCCGCTTCCTCCGCTTGACGGGTATCGGATCTTGGAGGATATTGTACCTCGGCGTATGCTGGGCAAGCTGCAGCAAATTGAGCATTGGTCTTTTCTGATTTTTGTTCTTATTTTGATTATTCCCGGTCTGCAAAACTACACGATCAATCCGCTCTATCGCGCAGCTCAAGCCATGTATTATCAGTTTGCTGAATTATTCCTTATGCTTTTTGGAGCTTAGGAAGCAAGAAGTAGTGGAAAGCCAAATTTAAAAGTTGTATGATGTAAAATGGTGATTTTTTGAGCGAGGATGATGTACATGCAACGGTATTTTGTAGAACCGTCTCAGTTCGGGGAACGAGAGGTGACAATATCGGGGGAGGATGCCCGCCATATCGGCAAGGTGATGCGTTCGAAGCCGGGTGACAAGCTAATCGTTAGCGATGGAATTTCTCGTGAAGTTCTCGCTGAAATAACGAAAATTGAGCCGCAGGAAGTAACTGCGGCTATTATAGACGCATTAGTGGATTCCGCAGAGCCATGGCTACAGGTGACAGTGGCCCAAAGCTTGCCGAAAGGCGACAAAATGGAAATTGTTATCCAAAAGTGCACTGAAATCGGCGCGGCGTCTTTTGTTCCTTTTTTATCTGAGCGCACGGTCGTGCAATACGATCAGAAAAAGGAAGAGAAACGTCTTAGTCGCTGGCGAAAAATCGCGAAGGAAGCGGCGGAGCAGGCTCACCGCAGCAAAATACCGACGTTAGAAATACCGAAGACTTGGGACGAGCTATTGTCATCTTTGTCTTCTTATGATTTTGTCTGCTTCTGCTATGAGAAGGAGAATGGTCAGCAACTGAGGGATGCCCTTAAGCCGTTTGTCCAAAATTTAGTGTCTGGAAAACCATATAGGGTAGCTGTTATCGTAGGTCCTGAAGGTGGTTTTACGGAGGAAGAGGTCCATGAAGCCGAAGCCGCCGGTGCGGTATCCGTCGGTTTAGGACGGAGAATATTGCGGACGGAGACGGCTGCCATGGCCGCCCTGACTTGCATCATGTATGAATCTGGAGAAATGGGGGGAGTTTGACAATGCCATCTGTTGCATTTTATACCTTAGGCTGCAAAGTTAATTTTTATGATACCGAAGCAATTTGGCAGTTGTTTAAAAATGAGGGCTACGAGCAGGTCGATTTCGAACAGACCGCCGATGTTTATTTGATTAATACCTGTACAGTAACGAACACAGGAGATAAGAAGAGCCGCCAAATTATCCGGCGGGCTGTCCGCCGTAATCCCGACGCCATAGTAGCGGTAACCGGGTGTTATGCTCAAACGTCTCCAGCTGAAATTTTGGATATCGCCGGCGTAGATTTGGTCATTGGTACACAGGACCGGGACAAAATCATTCCTTATGTCAAACAAATTCAAGCGCAGCGGAAGCCGATCAATGCGGTGCGCAACATTATGAAAACTCGTGAATTCGAGGAACTTGACGTACCGAATTTCGCCGACCATACTCGCGCTTTCCTCAAAATTCAAGAAGGCTGCAACAACTTCTGCACGTTCTGCATTATTCCTTGGTCGCGCGGGCTATCCCGCAGCCGGGATCCGCAAAGCGTAGTTAATCAAGCCCGACAGCTTGTTGCTGCAGGCTATAAAGAGATTGTCCTGACCGGCATTCATACCGGAGGATACGGCGATGACTTGGAAAACTACCGTCTATCCGATTTGTTGTGGGATCTCGACAAGATTGAAGGCCTGGGCCGAATCCGCATCAGTTCGATTGAAGCGAGCCAAATTGACGAGAAGATGCTTGAGGTGCTGAAGGGCTCCTCTAAAATGTGCCGTCATTTCCACATTCCGCTGCAGGCTGGAAGCAACGAGGTACTGAAGCGGATGCGCCGGAAGTACACCATAGAAGAATTCGAGCATAAAATTAAAATGATCCGCGATTTTATGCCGGATGTGGCCATTACAACCGACATCATCGTCGGCTTTCCAGGCGAAACCGATGAACTGTTCCGCGAAGGCTATGAAGCCATCAAACGGATCGGCTTCTCCGAAATGCACGTATTTCCTTACTCCAAACGGACGGGTACTCCGGCCGCGCGGATGGAGGACCAAGTGGATGAGGAAGTCAAACATGAGCGCGTACACCAATTGATCGATTTGTCCGAATCGATGCAGCTTGCTTACGCAGAAAAATTCACCGGTGAAGTGCTCGATGTCATCCCTGAAAAAGATGAAAAGGGAACTGCTGGCGACGGATATTTGACCGGCTTCTCCGATAATTACCTGCAAATCCGTTTTGAGGGCTCCCAGAACTTGGTCGGCCAAATGTGTCGCGTCAAACTGACTAAGCCCGACGTAAATACCAGCGAAGGCCAATTGGTACGCGTCCTTAACGGAGCGTCCCAAGCTTTAGCATAAATAGCTTCGCCCCTCCGGGCAAAACAAGGATTTCACCCCTTCACGGGCTGAAATCCTTGTTGCTACATAGGGCAGCGCAAACCCTAGGCGCATTCCCCGGAGGGGAACAGCACCAAAAGTAAGACGTACCCCAAAGGGGAACAGCCCAGCAGGAGCGCCTCTTCCCCTCCCACGTTAGTTCAGTTTGCGGGTATCCAAAGGGCAGCAGGCCCTTGGGGCCCTCCCTTACGGTAAGGGAGGGTTTGGGAGGGTTGAGAAAAGGAGGTTACACCCAGAATGTCCCACAAAGAAATCTCTGCGGGAGGCGTTGTATATCGCAAGGAAGCCGGTCTTTTGCAAATTCAGCTCATTACGGACCGTTACGGCAAAGTTTCGTTCGCGAAGGGCAAAAGAGAGCCGGGAGAAACGATAGAAGAGACAGCCCTCCGTGAAATACAAGAAGAGACCGGGATTATCGGAAAAATTAATAAGCTCATTGATATTATAGCTTATACCTATAATCACCCTAAACATGGCAGTGTCGATAAAGAAGTACACTATTACTTAGTCGAAAGCCAAGGCGGACAGCTTTGTCCTCAGATTGAAGAGATTCGCAGCGTAGCATGGTATGAACCGGAGATAGCTTGGAAGCTACAGCAGAAATCCGGTTACGACAACAATGATTTTATTTTGGAAAAAGCGCTGAAGCTGTTGGGACTAAAATTTTAGATACAAATGACTAGGGAAACACGAGGGTATCAGTGAAGATTCACAGGCGGTGGCGTTGTTGTCGGGCCGGTCTCTGATTGCTCAAGCCTTGACCAAACAGGCAGATAGCAAATCGGTAAGGCCAACAAGGAGCAAACGACGTTAAAGATGGTTTGGGCATGGGCGATTTGTGCTGAGAGATCAGTGGAAAGCCACGCTGCACTTGCTTCAAGTGCAGGAATGGCTGGTAGAAACAACACCGCCCCAAGCACATTAAGAACGATATGGGACCAGGCTACAAACTGGCCGGAACGACTGCCTCCGATGGAAGCGATCAGCGCGGTGATGCAGGTTCCTACATTGGAGCCGATCACCATGGCAATGCCCAGCTCGATAGGCAGGGCGCCACTAGCAACGAGGCCCATCGTCATAGCGACAACTGCAGCGCTGCTGTGAATGATTGCCGTCAAAATCGCTCCGGCGAGTGCTCCCCATAATACACTGCCAGCGGCATGCTCCAGCAGCCAAGCGATGACGCCTCGCGACTCTAGCGCCGGACCGATAGACTGCATCCACCGGATGGCAATCATCACTAGACTGAAGCCTGCTGCGGCCAAAGCTCCGAACTGCAGAGGCCTCAGCAAGTGAAGCCTGCGGACTACATGGGGAGGCAGCATTTCTTCGCCGAGGATAGCAGCAGCCCAAAGCAAAAGGGAAAGGACAAGCAGCGGGGCGCCGAGCTTGGCAATATTTAGGGCGATGAGCTCCGTCGTTAGACAGGTCCCAATGTTACCTCCGAGAATAATACCCAAAGTACGGGCGTAGGAAAGCAGCCCTGCGTTGACAAGACTGATCGTCATCACAGTTACGGCTGTGCTGCTTTGCAGAATGGCCGTTATCATCGTGCTGGAAAGCATCCCCATCCACGGCGTTCGGGTAGAAGTGTGCAGAAACTGCATCAATTTGGGCCCAGCCCAGGTATGAAGGGCGGATTCCATCACTTTCATTCCAAACAGGAATAGGGCCAGTCCAAATGTGACCGGAAAAATAATGTCATGAAACATACGGCCCTGCCTCCTTTATGAAGATATAAGACAGTTTAAGTATTGGAGCCTCCGCTTCCTTATATCGTAGGATAAATTACCGCTAAAGCGGTTTGGCTCCTTAGAAAGTACGTCGATAGACGTTTTTCTTAACATTATAGAATTTATATAATTTCTGGGGAAAGAATCTTGTTAGCTATGTATGTGGGACGAATAAAAAGCGTATAGTTTAGCCGGAATAGATGAAGTGGGGACAAGCACCGCACTTTCAGACCTTGCAGACGATCAGCAAAAGAGTAATATGGCTAAATGTATTTTCTACAGTTAAATCCTGCCTATCTGGAACCTTTGAGCATTTAAATGCAGAAAGTGCAGCTAAAATCGGCAAAACGAACCTACCAAGGCAAATTGCCTCATTTTAGATGTACGAAATGCAACTAAAAATCCAAATACTTCAATTTATGCGGAAATAGCTGTACAAAATACATCTACTAGCGAAGGGTGAGAGACAAGAATCAAAAGGATGTGACCAAGAGTAAAACTACCACTAGCCTGCGGTTGATCTCCCCTGAAAGCACGCCTATAGATCGGTGGATTTTGCAAAAGCTGCAGGGAGCAAGGAGTAGAACAGAAGAGGGAATGGGTATGGGGTGGAAAGTTTACGGCCCGCCTTTAAAGGCGTGTTCTGACCCTATGATTCGTTCCATAGGAACACGACTTTAACAGCGGGTGAAACCCTATACCCATCCCTCCAATGTAGAAGTCTAAGCTAACTCAAAGGACGACGTCAGGCGTTTTTTTCTTAACAAGTGTACAAGTTACATATATGACGCCGGATAGAGTTCCATGCAACATTCAAGTGGGCCACCAAGAATGCTTGAGGCAAAGTACGGGAAAATTTCCGGCAAAACCGAATTTATGCAAGTGGTTGTGACTATTTGATAAGGAGTGAAGTTACTGTGGCAACGGTTATTTTGCAGCGCAGTCGAAAAAAGCGTCTTGAACAAGGGCATCCTTGGGTGTTCCGCACTGAAATAGATCGAGTTGAAGGTGAAGTAGAGCCAGGGAATCTTGTAGATATTGCCGATCACCGGGGAAGATATCTGGCTACAGGCTATTACAATCCGGCTTCACAAATTACCGTTCGGGTGGTGTCTTACGCTCCGATTACGGATATGGACACAGCTTTTTTTGTTACGCGGATTACGGATTGTCTGAATCACCGCAAACGGTTTGTGCATGAGGAATCTTACCGTCTCGTGTATGGTGAGGCCGACTTTTTGCCGGGACTTATTGTGGACAAGTTTGGAGATGTGCTTGTAGTGCAGCTGCTCACACTAGGTATGGACCGCTGTCGCGACCATATCGTTGCTGCACTTACGGAAGTGCTCAAGCCGATAGGCATATATGAGCGTAGCGATGTTTCTGTGCGCGAAATGGAGGGCTTGGAGCAGGTCAAGGGGCCGATTTACGGCAACCCGCCGCGGTATGTTATTGTTTCGGAGAACGGCTTAAAGATAGAAGTTGACATTGAACAAGGGCAGAAAACCGGTTATTTCTTCGACCAGCGGGAAAACCGCGCATCGATCAAGCCACTGATGACTGGTTGGGGAGACCGAAGCGGAATTTCCTTACAGGAGCTTGCCAATGGAGATGGAGATGTTCGCATAGCGCCAGTAAACCGAAACGGCAAGGAAGTGACGTTTCCGTATTGGGATGGTGCTACCGTGCTGGAATGTTTTTCGCATACGGGAAGCTTTACGCTGCATGCCTGTAAGTATGGGGCCAAGAAGGTAACCTGCCTGGATATTTCCGAGCACGCCATCGAAAGCGCCAAACATAACGTAGAGCTGAACGGATTTGAGGACCGCGTCGAATTTGTGGTAGCCGATGCGTTTGATTACCTTCGCAGTCAGGTTAAAGGTTTGGAAGAACGCGCCCGCAGAGCGGCAGCCGATAGCAAGACGGATACCTCGGTTCCACTGACGGCAGGAGGCGGCCGGACTTGGGACGTAGTTATTTTGGATCCGCCCGCATTTGCCAAGACAAAAGGTGCGGTTAAAGGGGCTTGCCGCGGGTACAAAGACATAAATCTGCACGGCATGAAGCTGGTCAATGAAGGTGGGTATCTGGTTACAGCCAGCTGCTCCTACCATATGCGGCCAGAGCTGTTTTTACAGAATATTCAGGAGGCTGCGGAGGATGCCGGTAAAGTGCTGCGTTTGGTCGAATGGCGTGCGGCGGGGAAGGATCATCCGCAAATTTTAGGCGTTAATGAAGGACATTATTTGAAATTTGCTATTTTCGAGGTGCGAAGTAAATCGCTACTAGTGTAATGCCTTTAGACCAGAATCAATTAAGATAAATTTGGTATATGACGAATTCACTAGATTTAAAATAAAAAATACTATAAAATAGCGCAGGTAGATAGGGTGGAAGAGAATACGGTACGAAAAGGTGAAATGATGACAAAAACGAATGGACTACAGAAGTTAGCGGTCGTCTGTGGATTTATATTTTTGCTTACGGTGGTGTTATCTGGCTGCGGAGGCGGCTCCGGCAAAGATGGTGGCTCAGGCGGTAAGGCGGGCGGTCAATCGGCATCGGAGCCAGTTTCGAGACAATATTATATTTTCGATACGGTTGTTAATATTAAGTTATTTGAGGATCCCAAAGCTGAAGAGCATTTAAACCATATCGATACGATGCTGAAGACCTTGGACGAAGAGCTTAGCCGGACACTGGAAACAAGTCAATTGTATGACGTTAATAAGGAAGCGGGCAAAAAGGCGGTTCAAGTATCGGAGGATACGTTTGATGTTGTCAAACGGTCGCTTGACTATGCCGTAGAATCAAAGGGACTATTCGATCCGACGGTTGGCGGTCTGGTGGATTTGTGGAATATCGGCCATGAAGGGGCCCACGTACCGGATAAGGCTCATTTGGAGAAAGAGAAAAGCCTGGTTGGTTACAAGGACGTTGTGCTGGATGAGAGCAAGCGGACAGTGTATTTGAAACGTCCGGGCATGATTCTTGACCTTGGCGGGATCGGCAAAGGGTATGCCGCAGACCGAGTTGCCGATTATTTGCGCGGCGAAGGCGTTAAGAGCGGCCTGGTGGATTTGGGAGGAAGCAGCATCATCGTCATTGGAAGCAAGCCTAATGGGGAAAAATGGAACGTGGGTCTTCAGGACCCTGACCAAACACGTGGCATTTCTGTCGGTGTGATCCAGCTTGCCGATCAAGTCATTGACACCTCGGGGATTTACGAACGTTATTTTGTAGAAAACGGCGTCATGTACCACCATATTCTCGATCCTAGATCCGGGTACCCTTCGCAAAACGATCTGAAGAGCGTAACGATCCTTGCGGATAATGCGACCGATGCCGATGCCTTGTCGACTTATGTATATATTATGGGAAAAGACGAGGGACTGAAATACATCGAATCCCTTGGAGATAATATTGAAGCGATGTTTATTACGAAGGACGATAAAATATATATTACCCCTGGGTTAAAAGGGAAGTTCCAAGTGGATAGCGACGAGTACCAGCTAATGGAATAGGCCGCTAACGGCCAAATGATTACCGCCTTGCTTCACGATTTATTCGTGGGACAAGGTTTTTTTGCGCTCTGATAATGATTCATACAGAGACTATCCGTGATGAGTGAAATGACGTATTCTTACAGGGAATCTAGGGACACCGTTATGATATACTGGAATGTAACGAGAAAAAACGGAGGTAGCTATTTATGTCGCTGCATTTTGTCATTGGCCGCGCTGGAAGCGGGAAGAGCAGCCTGATTTTACATAGAGTCACTTCTATATTACGAAATAATCCATCGGGTCCCCCGCTCATCATCCTCACCCCGGAGCAAGGGACTTTTCAGATTGAACAGCGCATCGTGACAACGCCTGGCCTTAGCGGAACGGTTCGCACCCAGGTCCTCGGATTCCGCCGTTTAGCGCTGCGGGTGATGCAGGAGACGGGCGGATCCGCACTCGTACCTATTAACGATGAAGGTAAAAAAATGCTGCTCTACAAAATGATGCGAAAATATCGGGAGCAGTTTAAGTTGTTCGGACGTGGGGGAGACCAGCTTGGATTGATCGACAAAATTGCCGGGCTCTACACGGAAATGAAAAAATTCAATGTACATTTCTCCGAGTTAGGGGAGCATTATAAATTTCTTGAATCATCATCGGCAGAAGCCACTCTTTTAAAAGATAAAATGCATGATCTCAGCTTGCTGTTCTCCGAATTTGATAGAGAACTGGCTAAATGGTACATCGATAACGAAGATCATGTGGTCAAGCTAGCGGAAAGAGCAGCCGAATCGTCCTATTTACGAGGGGCCGACATCTGGATCGACGGCTTTCACACGTTTACGCCTCAGGAATATACGGCGATCGGCGCCCTGCTGCGCGTGGCCTCTTCTGTTACCGTGTCACTTACGCTGGACCGTCCTTACGATGATGGTATACCACCTCATGAACTAAATCTTTTTTATACGCCGGCGGTCACTTATATGAAGCTTCGTGCGCTTGCTGAGGAATCCGGCATAGAAGTCACACCGGCGGAGCTCCTTAATGAACGCCCTTTTCCGCGGTTTCAAGCGAGCGAGACTTTATCTTATCTGGAATCGGCCTATGAGCGGCGCACCCCGTGGAATGGAAGCGTTCCGCCAAAAGGTTTTGAGCAATCCTTGTCTCTCCATAAAGCCGGCGGACGCCGGGCTGAAGTGGAAGGCGCCGCTCGGGAAATGGTTCGCCTGGCCAGGGAGGAGGGAGCTCGCTGGAGAGACATGGCGATTTATGTCCGCAAGTTGGAGGATTATGATCACCTCATTGCTCCGATTTTAGAGGAGTACGGAATTCCTCATTTTCTCGACCAAAAGACAAGCATGCTTCATCATCCGCTTATCGAATTTTTGCGGGCGGCGCTGGATGTGGTCATAGGCTATTGGAAATATGAGGACGTCTTTCGCTGTGTAAAAAGCGATTTTCTGCTGCCGCTGGACGGCAGCCTGACTAGGGCGCATATGGACGTGCTCGAAAACTATGTGCTGGCTAGCGGGATTCATGGATACCGCTGGTATGATGGGCGTCCCTGGAAGGCTGCTCCGAGTTTATCATTGGAGCAGAACGAGGAAACGGCTTCCGCCAAGGCCCAGGAGACTCTGCAAACGCTGGAGAAATGCCGGGCAGCGGTGGCTGTTCCCTTGGGAGTTTTTGAGAAGCGGCTTAAAAAAGCAAAAAACGCAGAAGAAATGTGTGCGGCAGTATATCAATTGCTCGAGGATACTTCCGCTGCCCAGCACCTCGAGCTGCTCGCGAATCAGGCGTTTCAGGAAGGTCATCCACAGCGGGCGATGGAGCACCGTCAGTTGTGGGGAGCGGTCTTGGATCTGCTCGACCAAATCGTTGAAATGATGGGCGAGGAGGAGTTGGAGCTGGAGCTGTTCGCCGGTATTTTGGAAACCGGTCTTAAAGATGCAAAGCTTGCACTCGTTCCCCCCTCACTGGATCAGGTCATCGTCGGCAGTATAGACCGGACACGCTCGGGACTCGTCAAGCACTTGTTCCTGCTTGGAATTAATGAGGGAATCATGCCTGCAGGGCTTCAGGAGGAAGGCGTCCTCAGTGACCAGGAGCGGACAAGGCTAGCAGAAATCGGTCTTGAGCTTGCGCCGGGGGTGACCCGTAAAATACTCGACGAGCGGTTTCTCATCTATGGAGCTTTGACAGCTCCCAGCCACTCGCTTTGGCTCAGCTATCCTACCGGGGACGAGGAAGGCGGAACTCTGCTTCCCTCAGAGGTCATTCGGCATATTAAAAAGATCTTTCCGAGCGTATTCGAGCAATCTCTGGGTCAGGATCCTGCTCCGCTCACTTCTGTGACCGCGAATGGACCTGAGCAAGCATCAGGGCAATTGCAATTTGTAACGCGTCCCGCTCCGACGTTATCCACCTTGATTGGACAGCTGCGCAGATGGAAAGCAGGTGAAGCTATTTCTCCTGTCTGGTGGGACGTTCTGGGCTGGTACAAGGATCGGCCTGAATGGGAGGGGAAAACCATTCGGCTGCTTGGCTCGCTGGATTATCGCAACCGGGTGCGCGGGCTTACGTCAGCTACAAGCCGTCGTTTGTACGGAAAAAGGCTCCGTACCAGCGTTTCACGAATGGAGAAATTTTCGGCCTGTCCATTTTCGCATTTTGCATCCCATGGTTTAAAGCTTAAGGAGCGCCAGCTATACCGGCTGAAAGCGCCGGATATTGGCCAATTGTTCCATGCTGCCCTTAGCACGATGGCAATTACCTTTAAAGAGCAAAATCGGAGTTGGGGAAGCCTTACGCCGGAGGAATGTCTTCGTGAAGCCGACGCCGCTGTCGATACGCTAGCCCCGAGACTACAGGGAGAGATCCTGCTGAGCTCCAAGCGTTATGGTTATATCTCCCGAAAGCTGAAAAACATCGTCGGTCGCGCCTCCCTTATTCTGGGCGAGCAATCGCGCCGCGGCAGCTTTGAGCCAGTAGGTCTAGAGCTTGACTTTGGGCCGGGCCGGCCGCTGCCGCCGCTAACCTTCGAGCTGCCGAACGGCTGCGTGATGGAGATCGTCGGCCGGATCGACCGGGTAGATATGGCAGAGGGAGAGAAGGGCTTGCTGCTGCGGGTCATCGACTACAAATCAAGCCAAACCGATCTCAAGCTCCATGAAGTGTATTATGGTCTGTCTTTGCAAATGCTCACCTACCTTGACGTGCTTCTGTCCTCGGCAGAAGCTTGGCTCGGTCGTCCGGCCGTGCCAGCGGGGACGCTGTATTTCCATGTGCATAACCCGCTACTGCAGAGCAGCAATGGGCTTACCGCGGAAGAAGCGCATCAGGAGCTTCTGAAACGCTTCAAGATGAAGGGCTTGCTGCTGGCGGATCGGGATGTCATTGCCAAAATGGACGGACAACTGGAAAAAGGCTATTCCGACATTATCCCGGTAGCGCTCAAAGCGGACGGAGGTTTTTACAGCAGCGCCTCTGTAGCAACGCCGGAGCAGTGGGAAACGCTGCTTGGCTCGGTGCGGCGAACGATTACGGAAATCGGGACGCGAATTACTGAGGGAGACGTACGTATTTCCCCTTACCGGCTCGGTATGGAAACGGCTTGTACGCATTGTATCTACAAACCGGTATGCCGCTTCGAAGAGTCGCTGGAAGGCAGCTCTTATCAAGTGCTGGGAAAACCGGGTAAACAGGAAATATGGCAGTTACTAGATCAAGAGAGTGGAAAGGAGGCGAACCCATCATGACAACCGTAAAACCAAAACCAGCCGGAAGCTATTGGAGTGACGACCAATGGCGAGCGATATCGATGACCGGTGGGGATATGTTGGTTGCAGCGGCGGCAGGGTCGGGGAAGACGGCAGTGCTTGTCGAGCGAATTATCCGTAAGCTGACAGACCGGGAGCAGCCGCTCAGCGTAGATCGGTTGCTTGTCGCAACGTTTACGAAGGCGGCTGCTGCGGAAATGCGTCAGCGCATTACGGAGGCACTCGAGAAGGAACTGGCTAAAGATCCTGATCATGACTACTTGAGCCGTCAGCTGGCTATGTTGGGACGAGCCTCCATTACTACGCTGCACTCCTTCTGTATGGAGGTCATTCAGCGCTACTATACGCTTATTCCGCTAGACCCAGGGTTCCGGATCGCGTCCGAAAGCGAGACTGCTTTGCTGCGGCAGGAAGTACTCGAAACGCTGTTTGAGGAAAAGTATACTTCTGAAACTGCGGACAGCCCCTTTCTGAAGCTGGTCGATCTGTTTGGCGGGGAACGAAGCGACGACGCAGTGCTGGCGCTCATTCAGCGCTTATACGATTTCTCGCGGAGTCACCCTTGGCCGGAGGAATGGCTTAAGCAGGCGGCTTCCGCCTTTATGGCACCGGACATCGAAACGCTTGATAACAGCTCCTGGGTGAACAGCATCCTTGCCGACACGGCCTTAACGCTGAGTGGTGTTGCCGGTCTCTTGGCCCAGGCGATAGCGCTGGCTGGTGCACCTGGCGGGCCAGGACCGTATGTAGTTACGCTCGAGGAGGACTTAAGTGTCATTGAACGATTGCAGTCGGCAGTAGCCTCAAAGGCTTGGTCGACCCTTTATGATGACTTTCAGACGATTGCCTTTGGGAAGCTGAAGCCTTGTAAAAAGGACCAGACCGATCCAGCCATTCAAGAACGGGTTAAGGCACTTCGGGAAGAAGCTAAGAAGACGGTCATGGATTTGCGGACACAGCTCTATGGCCGTCCGGCGGAGGCATTTTTACAGGAGATGCATGATATGGCCCCGCTGCTTGAGGAGCTCGCAGATCTTGTTAACCAGTTCGGAGACCGATACCGGAGGGAAAAGGTAACGAAGGGATGGCTTGACTTTTCTGATCTGGAGCATTATTGCCTGCAGATATTACGCCATCCCGAATCCACGCCGGAGCGGATACAGCCTTCCGAGGCTGCGCTCGAATACCAGCTTCAGTTCGAAGAGGTGCTGCTGGACGAATATCAGGATACGAATACGGTACAGGAGGAAATCGTCCGGCTCATTTCAAGAAACGAGCCTGGTAACCGGTTTATGGTCGGCGATGTGAAGCAGAGTATTTATCGCTTTCGCTTGGCGGAGCCCGGTCTGTTCCTTGAGAAATACCGGACCTATGGAGATGATTTTGCGGGCGGGGCAGGCCTGCGCATCGATTTGGCTCGAAATTTCCGGAGCCGCAAGGAAGTTGTCGATGCCGTCAATTTGCTCTTCCGGCAAATCATGAATGAAAATGTTGCAGAAATCAGTTACGATGCTCGGGCCGAGCTAGTGTATGGGGAAGGTTTTCCTCCAAATGAAGGGGAAGATTATCGGCCGGAGCTGCTGTTGATTGACCGCAATACGGAAGGCGCCGACCCTTCAAACAATGGAGCAAGCCAAGATAGCACCCTAGCCGAAGAGGAAGATGAGTCCGAGCTGCTGGAAGCGGTACGTCTGGAGGCCCGTGCGATCGCTGCACGGATTCGCGGTATGCTGGGGGATAACGGAAACCAGCCGCTTCGCATCTACGACAAACAGCAGAAAGCGATGCGCCCTGTTCAGTATCGGGACATGGTCATTTTGCTTCGCTCCACGTTATCATGGGCTCCGGCGATGATTGAGGAGCTGCGGTTGGAGGGGATTCCGGCGTATGGGGAGCTGAACCAGGGATATTTTCAAGCGTCCGAGGTGGAAACGATGCTCTCGCTGCTGCAGTTGATCGACAATCCGCTGCAGGATATTCCACTGGCGGCAGTGCTCCGCTCACCGCTCTATGGGTTTTCTGAGGAGGAACTAGCCGAGATCCGGCTTGCTTCTCCGAACGGCCGTTTTTATGAGGCGGTTTTAGCATGTGCTGCGAACGAACAAAGCGAGTTGGCAAATCTGCCGAACACGTCGGACAACCCGTCACATGATGAATCGGTCAGCGAGGCGCTGGGCACCCGGTTAGATGCTTTTTTGCGCCAGCTAGAGATTTGGCGGAACCTGGCTAGAGAGGGAGACCTCTGCAGTCTCATTCGGGACATTTACCGGGAAACCGGGTACCTGGATTGGGTCGGCGGGCTGCCTGGAGGAACTCAGCGGCAGGGCAATCTTCTCGCACTGCTCGATCGGGCCAGACAATATGAAGTATCTTCCGCTGCGCCGGGACTGTTTCGCTTTCTTAGATATATCACCCGACTCCAAGAAAATGGCGGCGATTTGGGCGGGGCTGCGGTTTCCGGGGAACAAGGGGATGCGGTCCGCATCATGACGATCCACAAAAGTAAAGGTTTGGAGTTCCCGGTCGTCTTCGTGGCGGGGTTATCCAAAATGTTCAACCGGCAGGATTTGAACGCACCTTTTTTGATGCATAAAGAAATGGGGTTTGGCCCTAAATTTATCGATGGGATTGCCCGTGTGAGCTATCCGACGCTGCCGAATCTAGCGATCCGCCGGCGGGCCCAAATGGAGCTGCTTGCGGAGGAGATGCGCGTGTTATATGTTGCGCTGACCCGTCCAAAGGACAAGCTGATTCTTGTATCCTCGGTCAAAAATCTAACGAAAGCGGTCGAAACCTGGGGCGGAGCACTGGAGGCCCGGGATGAGCAGCTTCCGGACTATATGCTTGCGCGGGGACGATGTTATCTTGATTGGATCGGCCCTTCGCTCATCCGCCACCCTAGCGCGGGCGAGCTGCGCCGTTTTGCCGGACTTTCTGAGACTTCACCGACGATTTTTCACGATGCGTCCGATTGGCATATTGCGTTTGTTTCATCCCGTGCAGTCACTCATTCTGGCGTGGCGGAAGCTGCGGCCATCAAGGAGCTGCCAGCCTCGGAGGTGGAACGTTTAAAAGCACTGCTTGCGGGTGAACGGACATCTCCATCAACTGAGCAAATTGTCGAGGCAGGCTATATGCAGGAAGTAGAGCGCCTGTTGGGCTGGTCATATCCTTACGAGTCCGCCACGCGCTTATCGGCCAAAACATCTGTTACGGAATTGAAGTCGCTTATGTCATTATCTCTGTCCGAAGATACAGGCCAGAATCTGTTTACAGAGAAGGAAATGCGGCAGGAGCTAACGGCCGATTCTCCGTCAGAGTTCAGACTGCACCTGCGACGTCCTAGATTTATGGAGCAGCGCAAGCTCACTCCGACGGAACGAGGAACCGCCTACCATACTTTAATGCAGCATCTGCCTTTTGATGCGGAGCCGAATAAGGACACGGTGTCTTCGACACTTGAACGACTTATAGAGCGTAAAATTATGACGCCAGAGCAGGCGGCGGAGATCGATGCGGCAAAAATCGCCGAGCTGCTGCTTAGCCCCCTTGGAAGCTTGCTTAGAAGAGCGGATTGGCTGAAGCGGGAAATGCCTTTCAGCTACGGCTTGCCGGCTGCCGAAGCGTATCCTCAGCTCATGGAGTGGATTCTCGGAAGCAGCGAAACACCGTCATCCGGTGGTGAAGGCAGAACTTTCGTACAACGTGAGCTGGAAGGGGAAACGGTACTCATCCAGGGGATTGTGGACTGCCTATTTTCCGTAGACGGCAAGGTATACCTGCTCGATTACAAAAGCGACCGGGTGCTTGCGCATCGCGGAGGGATCGAAGCGCTTGTTCAAACGTACCGGTTTCAGCTTGAGCTGTACGCCAAGGCGGTCGAGGAAATTACAGGCGTTCCTGTTGATGAGAAATGGCTTTATTTCTTCGATAGTGGCGATACGGTCAAACTTTAGGTAGTTGAGTGATTTTTTATAGGTCGAACAAAAGGGAGAGTGAGACATGCGTATTTTGCATACGGGAGATTGGCATTTGGGTCGAACGCTAGAGGGACGTAGTCGGCTTCTTGAGCAAGAGAGCTTCTTGGACGAGCTAGTGCTTATGGCGAAGGATCAGCAGGCCGACATGATCCTGATGGCCGGGGACGTGTACGATAGCGTCAACCCGCCCGCTTCAGCGGAGCGGATGTTTTACGAGGCCTCTGCCCGTTTGGCTGAGGACGGCCGACATTTGGCGGTAATTGCGGGAAACCATGACCAGCCCGAGCGGGTGTCCGCTGTTTCTCCTCTCGTAGAGCGAAGAGGAATCTCGCTCGTTGGTTTGCCTACGGCCGAAGCCCTGAAAATTCACGTTCCCCGCACGGGAGAAACCGCGGTCATCGCCGCGCTCCCTTATCCGTCGGAGTCGCGGCTGGCCGAGCTTCTGGCCGGAGACGCCGATGAAGCCGAGCTCCGATTAGCATACAGTGCTAAGGTCGGCAAGCTGATGCGGCAGTTATCGGGTGCTTTTCGTTCCGACACTGTAAATTTGGCAATGAGTCATATTTATGTGTTAGGCGGACTGGAATCCGATTCCGAACGGCCGATTCAGGTCGGCGGCGCATATACTGTCGATCCCTCTGCACTGGATATCGGCGCTCAGTATACGGCGCTTGGCCATTTGCACCGGCCGCAAGCAGTGAAAGGAAATGGCGTGATTCGCTACAGCGGTTCGCCACTTGCCTATTCGTTTTCGGAGGCAGGACAAGCCAAATCCGTTATGATGCTCGACGTTGCTCCAGGCCAAGAGCCAGTCATGGAGGAGTTATATATCAGCAGCGGTAGGCCGCTGGTTCGCTGGTCTTGTCGAGGCGGGCTCGCGGAGGCGCGGCGCTGGCTGGATGAAGGCAGAGATGCGAATGCGTTTATCGATATGGAGATTTATTTGAATGAGGCGATGTCGCTAGGCGATATTCAGTCGCTTCGCAAAGCGCATGAGGGCATCGTGCATATTCGTCCGGTATATCCCGGGCGGGAACTGGAAGCAGAGTTTTCGTCCAGAGCGCAGTTGCCGCTCAATGAGCTATTCCGTAAGTTTTACCAGCGCCAAACCGGCGGAGCTGATCCTGAGGACGAGCTCATCGAGTTGTTCATGTCGCTAGTGTCCGAAGATGATGAATCGGATGAGGCTGATGGAGAGGAGGCCGCCAAATGAAACCGATCACCTTAAAGCTATCCGGGCTGCAGAGCTATCGGGAAATCCAGGAGATCGATTTTGAAGAGCTGTGCGACACTGGCTTGTTCGGGATTTTTGGGCCGACCGGCAGCGGCAAATCTACGATTCTCGATGCGATTACCCTGGCCCTTTACGGAAAAGTCGGACGTGCCTCCGGCGGTACGCAGGGCATCATGAACCATTCGGAGGATACACTTTTCGTTTCGTTTACTTTTGAGCTTACAAGCGCGCAAGGGGTGGAACGCTACAGGGTGGAGCGACGGTTCAAGCGCCAATCGGGCATTTCCGTCAGCAATACGATCAGCCGCTTTATCGAGATGGCGCCCGAAGGGGAGAAGGTCGTTGCCGATAAGCTGGCTGATGTGACCCGGTGCGTTGAGCAGAAAATCGGGCTGAAAATGGACGATTTCACTCGGGCCGTCGTACTGCCGCAGGGCAAGTTCGCCGAGTTTCTGTCGCTAAAGGGTGCGGACCGGCGCGCAATGCTGCAGCGGCTGTTTCATCTGGAGAAATATGGCGATTTGCTCGGTCAAAAGCTCACCCGCAAGGTAAAGGAAACGGAGCAGCGGCGCGGTGAGATTGCAGCAGAGCAGCAAGGCCTCGGCAACGCCTCCGAGGAGGCGGTCAAGGCGGCAGCTGAGGCGGTGCGGGAGGCTGCCGAGCTTGCCGCGCTGCGCCGCCGGGAGCTTGGCAGCGCGCAGCAGCAGTACGACCAGCTCGCCAAGGTGCGCGAGCTGAGTGAGGAGCGCAGCACCCGGGCTGTGCAGCTGACTGCGCTGCGCGAGCAGGGCGCGGGCGTGGCTGCGCTGGAGGCAAAGCTCGCGCTGGGGGCCTCCGCCGAGGCGCTCAGGCCGGGGCTCGCAGCCTGGCGGGAAGCGCAGCAGGCTGCGGCGGAGCGCGAGCGGCTGGCGGCCGCAGCCGCAGCCTCGGCTCAAGCGGCTGCTGCTGCGGCAACGCAGGCCAGCAAAGAGGCTGCTGCTGCGGCCGAGGCGCTCGGGCGCGAGGAGCCAGCGCTGCTGCTGCGGCTGGACCAGCTGGAGCAGGCCCGCAGCCTGCAGGTGGAAGTAGCCCAACTGCTCGCGGAGCAGCGGGCGCTGCAGGCGCAGCATGAGGCTGGCCAGCGCCAGCTGCAGAGCCTGATGGAGCAGACGCAGAAGGAAGAGCAGTTGCTCGCAAAGGCGCAAATCCGGCAGCGGGAGCTGGAGCAGCAGCTGAAGGATAATGAGGTAAAATCCACCGAGCGCCAGCAAATTCAGACCGCCGTTCAGCTTAGCCAACAGCTGGCTCAGTTGAGGGAGCAATTGGTGAAGGCGGAGACAGAGGAAGCGGCTGGACGCGCCCAGAAGCTGGCGGCGGAGCAGCGACTAGAAAGCATTAAGAAAAAGGAACAGATTAAGGATTCCTCACAGCTAATCTTATCGGACCATGCACAGGAAAACTACAGGAAGCTGTCTGTTCTCGAGTCTGCTGTTAAGCGCTTCGGAGAAAGCTTGCTGCAGCAGGAAACGACGCTTCGATTGAAACTGAAAGAACGAGAAAGACAAATTTGGTCCGCTAGGCTAGCAGTGGATTTACAAAGCGAGGAGCCGTGTCCGGTATGCGGCTCGGTGCACCACCCTATGCTGGCTACGCAGGTGGATGGTCCGGCGTTACAAAATGACGCCGAATTGGATGAACTAGCTGGCGTTATATCAGCTGCTCGAGAGATTACGCTTACGGTTGCCCAGGATCTGGAGCTCTGCCGAGGATTAATGAATCTTCTTGGGGGGCCAATACCTGAAGGCGGATTTGGCAGTGACACAGACTCCTATCAAGCCGCCGCGACTGTGGAGGCTCCGGAATCAGTCGACCTAGGGCAGCATGCGACCGTATCTGACTACTTGGCGGAAGCCCGGTGTGAGGCTGAAGTGCTTAAACAGGAGCGTTCCGGCATTCGGCAACGGCTTGAGTTGCTACAGAAGGAGATCCGAGCCGCACAAAGTGAGACGGATATGCTTCGTCCGCAGCGTTCCTCTGCTGAAGCGTCGCTCGCCGCAGTCTCTGGAGTGCTGGAGCAAGCCGCTTTGCGAACCGCTCACATTCGGGAATCGCTTACGACCCTTTTGAAGCAATGGGATATGGAATATCCGGACCTATTGCCGGAGGAGGCCCTTCAAAAACTGGAGGAGTACACGGAGAAAGACCGAAAGTCCGAGGACCTTCGTCAGCGGCTATCGCTTAGTATACCGTTCATCGAGGAGAAATCTGCGAATTTGCAGACGCTGAGCCGGGAAACGGTAGAACTGGAGAAAATGCTGCTCCAGTGGCAAGTTCAAGAGCAGGGGAAGAGGGATCTGCTGCAAGAGAAGCAGGGCCGCTTGTTCGCTTGGGTCGGTGATCGTCCGGTTGATGAGCTGCTTTTGGAGGCATCCAAACAGCTCGATCTTCTACGAAAAACTGCAGAGACGACTCGAACCCGGGAGACGGAAACGATGGCCCGTGGCCATGAGCTGGCCCAAGCCGATGCGTTAGCACGGCAGGCTGTTACGGCTGCCCGTGACCAAGAGACGTCCTTACGCAGCCGGTGGCTGTTGGAGATGGAAACCTCACCATTCGCAGATGAGGAATCTGTGAGGGCGGCTCTGCTTGAAAACGGGCAAGCCGAAAAGCTGAATGAAATCATTCAAAATCACCGGACCCGTGAGCGCGAGCTGGAAATTGCACTTAGTGAGCTTGCTGCAAAGCTTGAAGGCAGAACAGTAAGCGAGGAAGAGTGGCGAGAGTGCAGTTCCAGGCTGATTTTGGCTAAGGAGCAAGATGAAGAAGCACTTCAGCTCAAAGCACGTTCCGAACGGGATTTAGAGGATCTGCAGGCTAGACATGTACGCTGGCAGGAGCTTGAACACAGTCGCGTTCGTCTGGAGCATGAATCGGCTTTGCTTGCTAAGCTGCAGTCTTCTTTGCGGGGGAATGCGTTTGTCGAGTATGTGGCGGAGGAACAGTTAATGAATGTCAGTCAATCGGCTTCCCAGCGGCTGCGTTTTCTCACGAAGCAGCGATATGCCCTGGAAACCGATTCGGGCGGCGGCTTTGTGATTTGTGACGATGCGAACGGGGGAGTCAAACGTCCCGTCGCTACGTTGTCCGGTGGTGAAACTTTTCTAACGTCGCTGGCTCTGGCATTGGCGCTTTCCGCACAAATCCAGCTACGAGGACAATACCCGTTGCAATTTTTCTTTCTGGACGAAGGTTTCGGTACACTTGATCCGGAGCTTTTAGACACCGTAATCACTTCACTGGAGCATCTGCATCATGATCGACTGTCCGTTGGCATCATCAGCCATGTCGCTGAGCTTCGGTCGAGACTCGCTCGTAAGCTTATCATTATTCCGGCTGAAAACGGCGGGGCCGGCTCCAAAATCATGATTGAACGAATGTGACCAGGCCCGCAAACCAAAAGAGCGCCTCCCATGCATAACATGAGAGGACGCTCTTTTTTTAGAAAAAATTATTATTTACGAGCTGCCAGTTTCTCACCAAGCACATATCCATAAGTCAGGCAACGGCCGTGGGAGTTACCGGGCATGTTGATCGGATAGTCAACGGCATTCGAGTTGCCGGAAGCGCTGCCTACGGCATATAACCCTTCGATTGGACGTTGTTCCGAATCCAAACATTGCAAATCGGAATTTATGGACAGCCCACCACAAATCTGCAACAGCGCCGGACCTACTTTGGTTGCGTAGAACGGACCCTTCTGTACAGGTGTCAGGAAAATTCCTGGCTTATGGTAATCTTTATCCTCTCCGGCCGCACACATTTGGTTGTAGCGATTAACCTCGGCCAGGAAATTGCTCTTATTTACCCCGATCTTGTCAGCCAGTTCTTCAAGTGTGTTTGCCTTGAAGGCCAGGCCTTGCTTAATATAGCCGTCAATCGTTTCCTGCTGTGCCTTCGTATCGAATTCGGCTCCGACCGCACGGAAGCTATCCCAGAACATGCCGCCGCCTTTAGGCAGTCCTTTCACCAAATCGGTCAGCCAGTTGGCGTCAAAGATCGAGTAAGCGACATTACCGGATTTTTGCTTCATGATGTTCAAAGATTTGGCTTGTACCCAGGTTGCTTCGTTAAAGAAACGTTTTCCGTCTTTGTTTACGAACATAAACGGTCCATGGAACCAAGCGTAGGCTTGGGGGTGGATCATCGTCGGGAAAGGTCCTTCCTGCATGGCAACTCCGGCCCAAAGTCCCATCTTATGTCCATCACCAGTGTTTACACCTTTAGGGGTGTATTGTGACTCGACGGCTTTCTCAGCGATTGGAGCGTAATAGTGAACCATCTCCGGATCAGCCGCAATATCACCGGTGGCAATAACGACGCCTTTGGATGCAATATAACGCACATAGCCATCTGCGGTTTTGACGATCGCGCCGACCACTTTGTTGCCTTCCTTGACAAGCTGCTGCGCGGGAGCGTTGAACACATAGTTTACTCCGGCCTTAACCGAATCATTGTACAGCAGCGCAACAGGAGCGAAATCGCCCTCTTTAATATGTTTGCCGCCGAAAATCATATGGTAGCCCGGTTCATCAGGGTAAAGATCGCTCTTGGAATAGCCGCCCCAGATCGAAATGTAGCAGCTGTCAGCCTCCGCTTTGTTTAGCAGCCAGTCCATAGCTTCGCCGGAGCGGTTGAAGTACAGCGAGACAAGGGATTCGTCTACACGGCTGCCGCAGGTACGGACCCATTGCCCCTGTGCTTTTGATTTGTCGATCTTAAGACCCATCTTACGCATGAGTTTAGAGTCAGTAACTCCAGCGCCACCGCCGCGTCCGTTCCATCTGCTCGATTTCTCAACGACGGTAACCTTAAGGCCTCTCTCGGCGGCAGAGCATGCGGTAGCGACACCAGAAAAGCCTGCCCCGAGGATCAACACTTCCGTGTCGACCGTTTTGACAATTTTGCTGGCCGTAATCGGAGCCGGCGGCGTCATAAATGACGGCTTTCCGCTTATTCCTGTTCCAGTGGTTCCACTTACGCTTGTAGAGGTAGCATCCGCTTCTGCGGAAGCTTCACCGCTAAAATATGTACCAAGGACGCCCATTGTGGCGATCCCGAGTGCGCCTGCCGCTGCCCCGCGGATAAAGGTTCTTCTGGAGAAGCCTTTACCCTCGAATTCCTCTGCTGGGTCTGCAGCTTCAGAAACATTTTCATCCATATTTTGTTTGGCCTGAGGCTGTTCTTTCGACTGGCGGTCTTTCTTGTTTTCCATGAACGTTTCGCTCCTTTATAAAAGTGTAATTTGTAATACCAATCACCATGTGAGAGCATTTTTTCGGCTCCGCATATATGGGCCTGATACAGGAGTCAAGCCTCGAGCTGCTGCTGCCGGTTCTGTCTACGTACAAAAATCGCTTTGCTAAGCACTACACTGAGCTCGTAAAGGATTACCATCGGTACAGCTACCAGGGTTTGTGATACCACATCTGGAGGCGTTATGATGGCTGCCACCACAAAAATGACTAAAATCGCGGCACCTCGGTTTTTTGTCAGCCATTTCGGCTTCAGTAATCCGAGTCGAGTTAAGGTCATCACCACAACAGGCATTTCAAACACCAGTCCGAACGTCAAAATGGTGGAGGAGATGAAGCCGACATAATTGGCAAAGGAGATCATTGGCTCTATCGATATCCCAGAGGACATGTTCAGAAAAAACTGCAGCATGATAGGAACCATCACATAGTAGGCGAATACTGCACCAAGGGCGAAAAAGGCGAATCCGGAAAGGAGAGCATAGCATATCGCTCTTTTTTCCTGCTTTTTTAGACCTGGACAAATAAATCTCCATATCTCATACACGATTACCGGTGAGGTGAGCACGACGCCACAAATGATAGACAGATAAAAATACTGCATAAACAGCTCGGAAGGAGCAAGGTACACAAACCGAAATCCGTTGCCAAGTGCCATAAGCTGATCGGCTATTTTGCGGACGAATTGAAAGCTGATTGAAGACGTAGCCAAGAAAAAAACCGCAACGATAATCAGGCGCTTGCGAAGCTCGCTCAGATGTTCTACTAGCGACATTTTTACAAGCTGCTCATCGCTATGATCAGGTTTGCTCACAAGAAGTCCTCCCGCCTAATTCTTTTTATCTTCGGATTCCTTTGACTCATCAGATGCGATATCCGACATTCCACGCTTAAAGCCTGAGATCGTCTTGCCTACAGCTTTACCGAGCTGTGGCAGTTTGGTTGGTCCAAAAATCAGCAATGCGATCGATGCTATTACAATAATTTCCATGGTCCCGATTCTTCCCATAGCGAATCCCTCCTTTCCAATAGCCCGGAATGAACCAAGCGAAAGTAGTTAATTTTTTACTTTAGTAAAACGTTTACATTTCAGCGCTCCCAGGGTCTTTCTTGGCGGGTACATCGGCTGCTGACTCCTGAACGGATGCATCCGTGGTAGCCGGCGTTTCCTGTTTCGTATTCTCCAAGTCTTCGGTGATGGTATTGGCGTAATTTTTGATTTGTCCGACCGTTTTGCCAACCATCCGCCCTAATGAAGGCAGACGGGAAGGCCCGAACACAATAAGGGCAATCGCCAAAATCAGAAGCAATTCGCTCATCCCGATTCTCGGCATGCATAAGACCTCCTTTCCGATAGGAGTAGCTAGAAGTAGATGAAATGTGAAAGATATCACAAATATCTATAAAAAAATTTGCTTTAAACAGACCCTATTATATTCCTAGGTGCATTTTTTCACAATAAAAAAATGACCGCGGTCACCCATTTTTTTCGCCTCAAAATTTCAAGTTTATCTGCGACACAATTCCCTTATTGATCGCCGGCTGTATGGTATATTGATAATGACTGTGAGAGGAACGATCACTATAATTTGTTGTTAGATAATGCGGTAGCGAACTAGTGGTGGGGAGAGACTGGAACATGAAAATTCGCGTATTGATTGCAGATGACAATTCGTTTATTCGGGAAGGCATGCGTATTATTTTGAATAGCTTCGAGGAGTTTGAGGTCCTCGAAGCGGTGGATGATGGACAACAAGCGGTAGAATATTGCCGCACACATGAGGTCGACGTTGCCCTGCTGGACGTACGGATGCCGAACATGAACGGCGTTGAGGCAACACGGCTGATAACGGAGGAGCGGCTAGCCAAGCCGCTCATATTGACGACCTTTGATGATGATGAGTACATCCTCGATGCTATTCGCTATGGGGCCAAGGGATATTTGTTGAAAAACAATGATCCCGAGCGTATTAGGGATGCGATCAAAAGTGTGAGCTATGGCCAAAACGTGCTGCAGGACGCCATTTTGGACAAATTAAAGCTGACGCTGGGCGGAGTTCGGGAAAATGCGGGAGCACAAGCCCCAGCAGAAGCAGTGCCAATTATCCCCGAGGAGCCGCCGATTGACCTGCACTTATTTACCGAGAGGGAGCTGGACGTGATGTCCCGCATTGCTCAAGGCCGTTCTAACAAGGAGATCGCCAAGGAAATCTTTATTTCCGAAGGGACTGTCGCCAACTATATTACTTCGATATTAAACAAGACCGGATTAGAGCACCGAACGCAAATAGCTATATACTACCTAACTGGAAGGACTTGCTGAAGCTATGGAGTTATGGACGATCGGCAATAAGATGCTCGTGCTGGGGTTCATCATCGTTATTTCCTACTTCGCGGCATCGCAGCCTTCACCGTGGTTAGTGTTGTACTTTTTGCTATATGTGGCATTAAACCTTACGGCACTTATATTCAAAAGACAGCATCTGAAGCTGGCTACTAGCGGGCTTGTTTTGGTGTACGTCGTGGTCTGTTCCCTGTACGTGCAGCCCGAAATGATTTTGCTACTGCCTCTGACTCTTTCTGAACTGGCGGCTTTTTATATACGGCGTCAGATAGCCGCCTTAGCATTGCTGCTGTTTCCGGTTGTTTTTATCCAGAGGCCGCTATTATTTTTGTACATTTTTTTAGCGGTTGTTAGTATGTTTAACAGTATTCTAGTAAGCCGTTACAGCCAAAAAATTAGTAAACAAGAAAAACTGCTTGATAAAATGCGGGTTGAACAAGAGAAACTGCGGAAGCAGCTTAACGAGAACCAGGAATTCATACGCGTATCGGAGTATACATACAAGCTGGAGGAGCGCAGCCGATTGTCTCAGGAAATTCATGATGGTATTGGACATTCCATGACGGGTGCTCTGATTCAAATGGAGGCGGCTAAACGGCTTTTGCATTCAGACCCGCCTTCGGCGGAAAAGCTGCTACAAAATGCCATTGGCATTGCTAAGGAGTCAATTGAGAAAATTAGGCAAACGCTCAAAAACATCAAGCCTCCCGTGCAGCAGCTTGGTATTCATCGTTTAAAAACGGCGGTTGAGGGATTTGGCACCCGATCGGATTTGCAGGTGTCCGTGGTGCATGGTGGGGATTTGGAGCGGATTACCCCGCTGTATTGGAAAATTATCCATGATAATGTTACGGAGGCGTTGACCAATACGGCTAAATACGCCTCGGCTACTACGGTTCATGTGGAAGTCAGAGTGCTCAGTAAACTGATAAAAGTTGTCGTATCGGATAACGGCCGTGGTCAGGCAAAAATCGTCAAGGGGTTGGGACTGCTTGGCATGGAGGAGCGCACGGCATCAGTCAACGGTACGGTAATTGCCGACGGAACCCAAGGTTTCTCTGTGACTACGCTGATTCCTTGTGGCGGTGACGATTAAGAACCGAGTTAAGGAAGCAAGAGCAGCCGAAGGTGAAGATGTTCACTATCAGAACATGACAGCGTTTGGCTATCCTTATCTCAATTCATGAATTTTCTCATGTTAAAGGATGAACTTATGCACTGACATAAGAGCATCCTTTTTTCTTACAATGGGATCAAGAACAAACAAGGAATGGAGTAGATCACAATGAACGTACTTGATATACGGGGCCTTACGAAAAAATTCGGAGATTTCATTGCGGTAGACAATATGTCTTTATCTGTTAAAGAGGGTGAAATATTCGGATTTCTCGGCTCAAACGGGGCTGGTAAAAGCACGACGATCAATCTGGTGTCTTCCCTGCTTCGGCCGACGAGCGGTGAGATTTTTATTCTGGAGCGCGACATTTTGAAGAACAGTCATTTCGCCAAGATGAACTTGGGTATAGTCCCGCAGGATTTAGCGATATATCAGGATATGACTGCTTTAGAGAATGTGAAGTTTTTCGCAGGACTGTACGGCCTTCGTGGGACGGAGTTAAATGAACGGGCGGAAGAGGCGCTTAAATTTGTTGGTCTTGAGACACAAGCCGGCAGCTATCCGAAAAATTTCTCAGGCGGGATGAAGCGGCGGCTGAACATTGCATGCGCTATCGCACATCGTCCGAAGCTAATCATCATGGATGAACCGACGGTTGGAATCGACCCACAGTCAAGAAACTATATCCTCGCTTCGGTGCGTAAATTGAACGAGATGGGCTGCACCATCATTTATACTAGCCATTACATGGAGGAAGTTGAGGAAATCTGCTCGCGCATCGCCATTGTTGATCATGGCAAAATAATTGCCGACGGGACGAAAGAGCAGCTTATTGCCACGATTACGGATCTCAAGGACATTCGTATCGAACTGAAAAAAGCGGACGAAACCCATATCGAGCTATTGCAAAGCATCCCTGGAGTTCGAAATGCAGCTGCAACGGATAACGTAATTCAGATTCATAGCGACATGGCGATCGACAACCTGGGCGGCATTTTGAAGTGCCTTATCGATAATAATGCGGTCATCCGTTCCGTGGAAGAGCGGGAGCCAAACCTGGAGACGGTGTTCCTGACGCTGACCGGCCGAAATTTAAGGGATTGATCCGCTAGAAACGAGGAGGTAAATACGATGAATACACTATCAATCGCCGTCAAAGAAATCAAAAAGGATCTGAGGGACCGCCGGACACTGGCATTAATGCTTGCCTTTCCCCTTATTCTTATGCTTGTCCTGGGAATGGCGCTCACCAATACATTCGATAATACTGTCAAAGTTGGCGATATCAAAGTCTTGGTGAAGGATAACGGCATGAACTCTGACCTAGCCCAAGGGTTTGAGGCCTTTTCGAAAGAAGCCGCCAAAGCGGGGATGACTTTCGAAAGGCTTAAGCCCCAGGTGAGCGGGAAAGAAGAAGTGGAACAGAACCGCTTCGATGACTACTTGGAGATAGACGATCACAACCTCTCCTTGTATATGAGCAGCCGGAGCGATATCAAGAGCAGTGTTGTACAGGGAATGCTAACGGCTTTTGCCGAAAAATACAACGTTGTCTACGCGATTGTGAAGTCTGCACCGGAGCAAGCGAAAACAACCTTGGCAGCCGCTGATCGGGGGGGCGACTATATCAAGGAAACCTCAATCACTGCGGACCGTCAGCCGGGGGCCGTCGATTATTATGCTTTGGGGATGGCTTCCATGACCGCCCTGTGGGGCTCACTATCTGCAAGCCGCTTAATTTCGGAAGAGGTTAAGGAGGGGACGGCAGTGAGACTCATCGCTGCACCAGTTCGCAAATACGAAATTTTTATCGGGAAAGTGTTGGGAAATCTGGTCGTCAACGTGCTATGCGTGCTTATTATCGTCTTTTTCAGCAAGTATGTCTTAAAGGCGTATTGGGGAACTCATTTGGTCGCTGAACTGATCGTCCTGTTCTCCTCGGTCGTTATGTCCGTCAGCTTGGGTCTGGCCGTTAGCTATATGCTGAAAGAAACGGCTACCCGCAGCGTCATCGTCATCTTCACAAATCTTGCCGCTTTTTTGGGAGGTTCGTATTTTCCGATGAATGGCGACGACAATTTGGGGATGCTGGGTCACATTTCCGGCTTATCTCCCATCCGTTGGACTAATCTGGCCTTGACGAAAATCGTTTACGGAAATCAATTGTCGGCCATTTGGCCGCCCGTGATGTTGAATCTTGTTTTAGCCGTCATCATGTTGGCGGGAGCGGCTCTAATTATGCGGCGCAGGGAGGGAATTTAACATGTTCAAGGATATTTGCTGGCTGGTGTCTTGGAATCTGCGGACGATATTCCGTAAGCGAAGCAATCTGATTTTTTATCTTGGCTTGCCACTCATGGGCGTATTGATTTCATTAATGCTCTACAGCCATTCCGGAGAAACCGAGCTTCGGGTAGGTGTGGTTAACGCGGACGGTCATGAACAGATTGCTGCGGGTACAGTTCAATTTCTGAAGCAATCAGGCAAGATTGAGATTAGCGAGGTTAATGATCAAGAGTTGAAGGATCAGCTAGCGGCAGGCAAGCTTGACAGTGGCCTTGTTATTGGTAACGGCTTTTCTCAAAGCGTCCTGACAGGCCATCCTCAATCGATGACCATTATGTCGGTAAAAGGGGCGCAGGTCACGGCCTCCATGAAATCGATGTTAAACGAATATATTGACAATCTGGTTCTTCTTAGCAAGGCTGCTAATGGCGATCCCCACAAATTTCAACAACTGTATGGGGAATATAAGAAACCGGTGCTGCAAGTAACAAGTCGATCCGTTAACGATGCTTCAGTCAAAAAACAAATGACCTATCAGTCCATTGGCTTTCTGATCATGTTCATGATGATGTCCGCCGTCAACTTATCGGAGCTGATTCTAAAAAATAGGGAGGACCGTACATTTTTTCGATTGATTTCTTCTCCAATCAGTTCCCGGACTTATGTACTATCTAACATCATTGTTAATTTCATTGTGATGCTTGCTCAGGTTGCGATCACCTTATTCTTTATGCAAAAAGTGTTTAACGTGGACCCCGGCTTGCCGCTCAGCTATTTGGCAGGACTGATGATGTTGTTCTCACTGGTGTCCGTTAGCCTGTCACTCGTCATTGTCGCCTTTTCAAAGAACAGCAATGTTTCCGGAGCCCTGCAGAACCTGATTGTGGTGCCGACTTGCCTGCTTGCGGGCTGCTTCTTCCCAGCTGACATCATGCCGTCCGCCGTACGGAAAGTTGCCGATTTCTTACCGCAGCACTGGCTGATACAGTCTATAGAACAGTTGCAAAACGGCGGTGATCTGAGTAATATTTGGTTTAATCTATCCGTTATGGTTGCCTTCGTCGTCGTCTTTTTCCTGATTGCGACTTATAAATTCGGGCGAAATAATGATACAAGAAGCTTTGTATGATGAGTAACTAGGATGGAACAGAGAGCGGATTCTTAAAAAAAGGAATAAAATAACATGATGCACGTGATGTAGATCACAGATACAGTACCACCCCCCTGTTATACTACAGTTAGCCGACATCATATTTGTAAGCACCCCGCCGGACGTATTGGGGACAGAGAAACTAAGGCAAATTTTCGGTCCAATACGTCCGCGCGACCAGCAAACTCTTAATTGAGGTAGCAGGGTGCTTCTTTTTTTTGCCTTTTTTCGGTATGATTAAGCTTGTGAGAGCAGTTTCCCTTACATATCAAATTGTAAATAGCTAGGAGGATGAAAGATGGACAACTGTTTGTTTTGTAAAATCGTAGAGGGATCAATCCCGTCAAAAAAAGTTTACGAGGACGATAAATTTCTCGTATTTCACGATATTCAACCCGCGGCGCCGGTCCATGTGCTGATCATTCCAAAGAAGCATATCGCCTCCATGAACGAAGTTGGCTCAGAGGATTTTGCCCTGATCGGAGAAATGCATCGGATCGCGCAAAATGTCGCCAGAGAACTAGGTATTGCAGAAAACGGCTATCGGCTCATTAACAATTGCGGCCCAGACAGCGGACAGGCCGTGGCGCATATTCACTACCATTTACTTGGAGGAGCGAAGCTCGGTGCTCTGGTACAATCTTCCGATTCTCATGCGGTCTAAATCTTCATAGAGATATTGGAAGAGAAAAAAGCAGGCACTTAGGTTGACACCATATTTCACTTTCCCCTATAATGAAATTTGATGAACCGTGTTAATGCTCTTGGACGGTCTGGTCGGAGGGAGGGAAAACTGGTGTCTGAAACTAAAGTTCGCAAAAACGAGACAATTGATGCTGCACTTCGTCGCTTTAAACGTTCCATCGCAAAGGATGGAGTATTGGCTGAGGTTAAAAAACGTAAGCATTATGAAAAGCCAAGCGTAAAGCGCAAGAAAAAGTCCGAGGCTGCTCGTAAGAGAAAGTTTTAGGGGGATTTAGCTACTATGAATCTTAGCGAGCGATTGAACGAAGATATGAAGCAAGCGATGAAGAGTCAAGACAAGTTCAAGCTCTCCACCATTAGAATGGTACGCGCTACGATGAAAAATCTTGAAATAGATTTGAAAAGAACTTTGAACGATAATGAAGTGCTTGATATCCTAAGTCGTGAAATCAAACAGCGCAAAGATGCCCTCCAAGATTTTGAAAAAGCGGGTCGTGACGATCTTGCCGAACAAGTGAAAGCGGAAGCGGAGATCCTTGCTGAGTACCTTCCCGAACAGCTAAACGAAGAAGAAATTAAAGTCATTGTACAGCAGACCATCCAGGAAACCGGTGCTTCTTCGAAAGCCGATATTGGGAAAGTAATGAGTGCGTTGATGCCTAAAGTTAAAGGACGGGCAGACGGCAAACTTGTAAACCAAGCGGTTCAAAAGCTTTTGCAATAACTCACAGGCCAAACACCTTCTATCATGTTCATTCATGTAGAGGGTGTTTTTTCATTGCTATTAACTGTATTTTTCACCCTGAATTGTTGCACGAAAAACAGTAATCTCAGGAGTGCAAGCCGTTTTGCGTCCAGATTGTTGCATGAAATACAACAATCTGAGCGGAGCTATATGCGGCAAAATGAAGGTACATAAAGGTAACTTATTTTGGTGCTTCTGGTCATGAAAAGAAGTGCTAGGTTCTCCAAGTAGAACAGAAGAGGGAATGGGTATGGGGTGGAACCAATACCCATCCCCATCCTTCCCATCGCTCCAATATAGAAGTCAAAGCCATATCAAAGGACGCCGTTAGGCGTTTTTCTTTTACCCACAAACGGCAAGGATTTCTGCAAAGAGTCCGTTTTTCTTCGTTCTCATAAATCCGGCAGGCCCCGCATAGTTTGTAGAGTAGGGGAAGGAGGATTGCCTCATATGAGCCGGTTTGTCCGCAAAATGCGCAAATGGACGGTCGACGCGCTCGATCTGCCAAGTGACCTTGTATACGATTTGCCCAGGCTCACCTTAATCGGAGGTCAGCAGCTGTATATTGAAAACCACCGAGGGGTTGTCCATTTCTCTTCCGAGGAGCTGCATTTAGCGCTTAGCGAAGGCACTCTGGAGGTAGAGGGCAGCGGTTTAGTAATTAAGGCGATCATGCCGGAAGAAGTCGTTGTCGAAGGACGAATTTCCGGGATTAAATATAGAGGAACGGGGGAGTAACCGTGAAATCACCGGCTTTAACCCATCTTCGCGGTGTTGTAACCATCATAGTGCATGGGGATTCTGTGGAGAAGCTCATAAACAAGCTTTCCGGGGAAGGTATTGAAATTTGGGATGTACAGGCTCTGCCCGGGGGCCAAATGAAAATGAACGTGCAGCTCAACGATTTTTTTCGCTTGCGTCCGTTTTTGCGTGGGACAGGCTGCCGTGTGCGTATTCAACGTCGTGCGGGTGTGCCCTTTTTGCTTGCCCGTTTATGGAACAGGAAAGGATTTTTCGCCGGCTTCGTTTTGTTCGTCGGTTTAATATTCACCTTGTCCTCTATGGTCTGGGATATCGAGGTTAAGGGGAATGATAAAATTGCCACCGAGGATGTATTAAACGTAGCGAAGCAGGAAGGAATTTATCCGTTTCAGTGGATTTTTCGTTTGCCCGAACAGGACAAGCTTTCGGCAACTCTAACGCGCAAGCTGCCGGGCACCTCATGGGTTGGAGTCACACGGACCGGTACGCGAATTACGATACAGGTTGTGGAAGCAACGAAACCAGAGAAGCAGGAGCTGCTAAGTCCAAGACATTTAGTAAGTAAATCAGATGCGGTCGTAACCCATATTTTTGCGGAAAAAGGCCAGCCAGAGGTCGACAAAAATGACCGCGTTAAAAAAGGACAGATCCTTATTTCGGGCATGCAAGGCGGAAAACCTGTTGTCTCAAAAGGAGAGATTCGGGGAATCGTTTGGCATGAATACAACATTGAAGTCCCTATTGTAAAGAAGCAGAA
This sequence comes from Paenibacillus puldeungensis, assembly GCF_042678945.1. Lineage (NCBI taxonomy): Bacteria > Bacillati > Bacillota > Bacilli > Caryophanales > Paenibacillaceae > Paenibacillus > Paenibacillus puldeungensis. Next base: position 155,240 of record NZ_JBHTLM010000011.1, read on the forward strand.
AGTATACACGGGGGAGCAGAAACGAAGGGGGTACCTCTTTTTTGGCCGTACAGCTATTCAATTAACGGGTTATGGTAAAATAAGCTTTATTCAATCGGAAACGTTGACTGAAATGGACCCGCTCACTTGGAGAAGCATAAAGCTACCGATCGGTTGGATGACCGAAAAGGTGCTGGAAACGGCAGAACTCGAATTGAAGCAAACAGATGAGCAGGCGAAGCTTGAGGGTATCGAGCGGGCTAAACGAGATATATTGGCGAAATACGGCGTTGACAGCGTCATAATGAGTCAAAAAATTTTGCATGAGAAGACAGACAATGGTAAAGTTTATATGAAAGTACATTTCGAAGTGGAACAAAACATCGCGGAAGAAGTTCCGATAGTTCAAGATCAAGGAGAATGAGGATATTTGTCTGAACAACTGATGAACATCAAAATACCGCTTCAGAGTGCGGCAGAGGGACTCTCGTTATTCGGTCCCCAAGATGTGTTTCTTAAATTGATTGAAGAGAACTTACAAGCGGGAATCGTGCTGCGGGAATCGGAAATAACGATCCGTGGAGAAGAGCGAGAGGCAGAGAAAGTTCAACAGCTGTTTGAAGTATTACTTGAATTGATCCGAAACGGTTATATCTTAACTGAAAGAGATGTTCTTTACGCCATAGATTTGGCTAAAGACTTCCGTGCAGATCAGCTGCTTGATCTATATAAGGGTGAAATTGCATCGACGTATCGGGGAAAACCGATACGTGTGAAGACGATAGGTCAGAAACATTATGTGACGACGATTAAGAAACGGGATGTTGTTTTCGGGATCGGGCCGGCAGGAACCGGGAAAACCTATTTGGCGGTCGTTTTGGCAATAACCGCGCTGAAGGAGGGCTCAGTTAAACGGATTATTCTAACGCGCCCTGCTGTGGAGGCGGGTGAAAGTTTAGGATTCCTGCCGGGGGACCTGCAAGAGAAGGTTGACCCATATTTGCGTCCGCTATATGATGCCTTGTATGACGTGATGGGGCCGGAGCAGACGGCAAAAGCTTTGGAACGAGGACTCATTGAAATCGCACCGCTTGCGTACATGCGCGGCCGTACGCTGGATGATTCGTTTATTATTTTGGACGAGGCACAGAATACGACACCGGAACAAATGAAGATGTTCCTTACCCGACTTGGTTTCGGTTCGAAAATGGTCATTACCGGGGACGTTACGCAAATCGACCTGCCCAAAGGTAAGAAGTCCGGTTTGGTTGAAGCCAAAACGATTCTGCGTGATATTGAAGAGATCGGATTTGTATATTTTGCAGAATCGGATGTGGTACGTCACTCGCTCGTTCAAAAAATCATCATTGCATATGATCGTGCTGCTGAAAATCAGGATAAATGATCCAGCCCGTGGGGCCTTGCTGTATGGTCCTTCAGGGTTTTACATTTTTCAGGAGGGCTGTCTTCATGACAAATAACGATCAGCAGAGAAAAAGCACAGTGTCGTCCAGAATAGCAGGGTGGAAACATAGCGTAGCGGTACGTTATGTTCTGTTCGTGCTGCTCGTTGTTATGCTCTATATGAGTTTGGCACCAAAGCTGCTGCCGGAAACCTACGATATTGCTGTAGGGCTGCCTAGTGAGAAGGAAATTCTTGCGCCAATGGAAATTCCAAATACGAAAGCTACCCTTAAGGCCCAAGAGGAAGCTGCAGAAAAGGTAGGACAAGTATATACGATTTTACCCCTGCGCAACGAAGCGTTAGTAGCCCAAATGCTCGACCGGATTTTTCGACTGAACCAGGACGATCAGGTATCTACCCAGGACAAAATCAAAATATATCGAGAAGAATTGCCACAGCGCGTCAAGGATCACGTGCAAAATTTTATCATGAATAACCGAAGCAACGGCGTGTATTCGTCTACGCTGTTTCAAGAGGTTACTCAACGGGTCGATGAGCAGCAGTACCATATTTCAGAAGAAACGTTTATCAAAATCCCTCGTCTTACGGCGGAGGATATCAATGAAATGAAGCCAGTCGCAGCGGATATCGTAGCTCGTCTAACTGCAGATCCAATCGTAGAGGCTCAGACGGCTCGGGCGAAGGTTGCTGAAATGGTAAGTACAAGCTCATTAAGTAAACGCGTTTCACGCGAGGTAGTTCAAGAACTGGCCCGCCTATCGATTACAGCTAACAAATTTTACGATGAGGAAGCGACGAAGGCCGCAAAGGTGGAGGCGCGCGAAAACACGCCAACCGTTTATATCAAGCAGGGGGACGTACTCGTTGAAAAGGGCGAGAAAATTACCCAGGAAATGTATACATTGTTGGAGAAAAACGGCCTGCTGAAGGACGAGGTGAATTATTCACCGCAATTTGGTTTGATTTTGCTTTCCTTGCTAATGTCCGCCGGACTCATTATGTTTATGCGGCAATCAGAAGGCGTTAGTCGGTTCAAGTACAATAACGCACAATTTATTATGCTCTTGCTGATTATTTTGATCATGATTGTCTCGATGCATGTGATTGATATTCTTCAGAACGAACAGCGGCCGTATATCGGCTATCTGGCACCCGTAGCGACAGGGGCAATGCTGATTACCCTTTTGTTGGACTTGCCGCTGGCTTATATTTCGTCCATCATGTTTAGTATTTTGGCGAGTATCATACTGAATGTGCATAAAGGACAAATCTTTGATTTTCAATTTGGCTTTTTTACATTCGTCATTTCCTTTGCCGCGATCTTTGCCATACATCGGGCTAGTCAGCGGTCAACGCTGCTTAAAGCGGGGATGATGATTTGTCTTTTTGGTTCCTTGGCTGTATTTACGCTAAATCTTATTAATAATAACGAATGGACCCAGTCGGGGGTTTTATACGATTTAGGCTTTGCTGTTGCGGGTGGTTTACTAACGACGATCCTAGTCATAGGGCTGATGCCATTCTTCGAGGTGACATTCGGCATATTGTCCGCATTGAAGCTGGTTGAACTGTCTAACCCGAATCATCCCCTGCTGCGCAAACTGCTGACCGAAACACCAGGGACTTACCATCACAGTGTCATGGTTGGTAATTTGTCCGAAGCGGCGGCTGAAGCAATAGGCGCCAACGGTCTGCTTTGCCGAGTCGGGTCGTATTATCATGATATTGGCAAGACGAAACGACCTAGTTATTTTATTGAAAATCAAAACAACATGGAGAATCCACATGATTACATCGACCCGAAATTGAGTAAGTCGATCATTATCGCTCATGCCCGGGATGGCGTTGAAATGCTGAAGGAGTATAAGCTGCCAAAACCGATTCGAGATATCGCTGAACAGCACCATGGAACAACGTTCTTGCACTACTTCTATCATAAAGCACTTCGTTTGGCAGAAGAGCAAGGCGTTGAACCGGATTTTACGGAGGATGATTTCCGGTATATGGGGCCAAAAGCTCAATCTAAAGAAGCGGCTGTTGTTGGAATTGCCGACAGCGTGGAGGCTGCCGTGCGCTCGTTGCGTAAGCCTACAGTTGAGCAGGTTGAATCGATGATTGAGAAAATCATCAAAAATCGTCTGGATGATCATCAATTTAATGAATGTGATTTGACGATGCGAGAGCTGGATATTGTCGCACAAACGCTTAAAGAAACAGTCATGGGTATTTTTCATTCTCGGATTGAATATCCAGAAGATATCAAGAAAAGTAAAGAAAACGAGGAGAAGGACAGGGGGCAAGGTGTAAATGGGTCTACAACTGGCTTGGAACAATGAACAGACTAAAATGGAAATCGATCAAACTTTGATAGATCTGCTGGAACGTTTGCTGCAAAAAGCAGGTGAAAGTGAGGGAGTAAACGACGGTGAGGTCGCACTAACATTTGTGGACGATGAAGCAATTCACGAATTAAATCGCGATTATCGTGGAATTGACCGTCCGACCGACGTTTTGTCGTTTGCTATGAATGAGACTTTGGATGAGGAACCGGAGATCATTTATGAACTTGAAGAGGATGAAGAGCTGGACGATTTGACCGATGTGCTGGGAGATATAATTATTTCCGTTGATCGTGCTAAGGCTCAAAGTGAGGAATATGGTCACTCGTTAGAACGGGAAATCGGCTTTTTGTTTGTGCATGGATTCCTGCATCTGCTAGGATATGATCACCAGGATGCGGAAAGTGAAGCGGAAATGATGGGCAAGCAGGAGGCTGTTCTTGCACAAGTAGGGCTGACGCGTTAATGAAGCCGAAGCGGAAATGGGGTGCGGTGTTTAAACATGCTCTGGAAGGAGTTTTCGCATCTTTTAAAACGCAGCGAAATTTACGTGTACACGGTGCAGCGGCCGTCCTCGTTACTGCGGCCGCTCTCTTTTTCCGGCTACCCCCCCGCGATATCGCGCTCCTCATGCTCGTCATCGCGCTTGTAATCTCGCTGGAGCTGGTGAATACGGCAATTGAGGCGACTGTCGATCTTGTTACCCCGGAATGGCACAAACTTGCCAAAATGGCTAAGGATGCGGCTGCCGGGGCTGTGCTGGTTGCTGCCGTGTTTGCGGTTATCATCGGCCTGCTGTTGTTCTACGAGCCGGTCCTTCACTGGCTTGGATTTACATAAAGCTGTATCATCCGAAAATAAGATTTCTTTCCGAGGAGATGATATCAAATATGGATTATACCCAATTGCTGCAGGAAGCCGTTGAGGCTCGTAAATCCGCTTATATCCCTTATTCCGGGTTTGGAGTCGGTGCGGCTTTGTTGGATCAGGATGGACGGGTGCACCACGGCTGTAATATTGAAAATGCTGCATACAGCCCGACCAATTGCGCTGAAAGGACGGCGATTCATCGGGCGATAGCTGATGGCCACCACCCTGGTTCTTTTAAAGCGCTCGCCGTAGTTGGGGATACTGATGGGCCTATAGCGCCATGCGGCGTTTGCCGTCAAGTGATGCTAGAATTGTGCGGACCTGATATGCCGGTCATCCTCGGGAATCTACGGGGCGACATACGTCAGACGACGGTCCGGGAACTGCTTCCTTTCGCTTTCGGCCCCTCTGACCTGGATAACCCAAAATCGAATTCATGAGACGTTGTTCCAAGACAGGAAAGGATACTATACTATGTCAAAAAAGAACTTTAAATCCGGCTTTGTTGCTATTGTAGGGCGCCCAAATGTCGGTAAATCCACGCTGATGAATCACATCATCGGCCAGAAAATCGCCATTATGTCTGATAAGCCTCAGACAACTCGAAATAAAATACACGGAGTGTATACCTCAGAGACGATGCAGATCGTGTTTTTAGATACACCCGGTATTCACAAGCGCCAGTCTAAGCTCGGCGATTACATGAATAACACGGCTCTGAACACCCTAGGTGAAGTCGAGGCGGTGCTGTTTCTGGTAGACGCGTCGGAGGGGCTTGGCGGTGGGGATCGTTTTATTATTGAACGTCTTAAAGACTTGCGCACGCCGGTTATTCTTGTCATGAACAAAATTGATCGTATCGAGCCGGAACAGCTTCTTCCGCTCATCGAGGAGTATCGCAAGCTTCACCATTTTTCCGAAATCGTGCCGATCTCGGCCAAGCTCGGCAACAATGTGAGTACGCTGCTGGAGCAAATCGGTAAATATTTACCGGAGGGGCCACAGTATTATCCAGAGGACCAGGTTACGGATCACCCTGAGCAATTTGTCTGTGCCGAGTTAATTCGGGAGAAGATCCTTCATTTGACGCGGGAGGAAGTGCCACATTCCATTGCCGTAACGATCGAAGACATGCGTGTTCAAGATAATGGCGTGGTCTATATTTCGGCGGTGATTTTTGTGGAACGCGACTCCCAAAAAGGGATTATCATTGGCAAGCAAGGAGCTCTGCTGAAGGAAATCGGCAAGCTCGCCAGAACGGATATCGAGAATTTGCTCGGTTCGAAAATTTTCCTTGAGCTTTGGGTTAAGGTGAAAAAAGACTGGCGCAACCAGGAGCGGATACTGAGGGACCTTGGCTTCCATCGCGATGCTTAAGCTACAGGCTTGGTCAAACTAGTAAAGTGTTATGGGATTCTATACTGGGAGTTATTGCAACGCATAGATCGCGCCTCGGCGTACATCCTATTCTTTGAAGATGCAGGCGTCATTTCCGAAGAAAGGGTGAATACGAATGCGAGATTTTTCGTGGAAGTATTTTGCAATGACTGGAGATGTCGATGCTTACTTGCTGTATAAAGAAGCCGGCGGCAGTTCCGAAGAGGAGGCTGCGGCCGAGGAGCTTATTATGGAGGAAGAAGCTGAATAGAGTCAACATAGATTTAAGATCGGTTTAGGAAGAGGTCGGTGTTTGGGGGAAGAGGCATGCTTTATAGGGTGGAAGGAATCGTCATCCGCAGCATGGACTATGGTGAAGGCAATAAAATCATCACATTATGTACGGAGCAATATGGCAAAGTCGGAGTCCTTGCAAGGGGAGCCAAAAAAATAAAGAGTCGGCACGCAGCGCTAACCCAGCTTTTTACTTACGGGGAATATGTTTTTTTTCGTCAAAACAATGGCTTGGGTACACTCAATTCAGGTGAGATCATAGAATCTCACTCTTCTTTACGTGAAGACCTTTATTTGGCGGCCTATGCTTCCTATGCTTGCGAACTGCTGGATCGAACGCTACAGGACGAGGAAGTGGGCAGCTTTTGGTTTACGCAGCTAAAAGCATGTTTAAGCGGCTTATCCTTAGGTAAAGATCCGCAGATTGTTATGAATTTATTTGAAATGAAGGTGCTGCAGGCTGCTGGCTACGGCCCCTCCTTTACTAGTTGTATCTCCTGTGGAAAGACGGAGGAATCTGTCTATGTCAGCCCGCGGCTGGGAGGTAAGCTTTGCAGCAGCTGCAGACATCACGATCCGGCGGCGCTGAAGGTTTCACCACAGGCGATCAAATTGCTCGCTTTGTTTGAAAAAATGGATCTTCGCCGGCTCGGAAATGTCGAGGTCAAGACCACGACTAAAGCGGAGCTAAAAACCGTCATGCGGGCCTTTATGGATATGCAGCTTGGATTAAAGCTGAAATCCCTGAGTTTTCTCGATCAGCTGGACAAATACGAGATTTGACGAACTTCATAAAATCATTTATTATAAAAAAGAATTTCTCCTTTTGGAGAATCGCGCATTGAACGGGAAGAGTAATAAGATACAGCATTCGAAAGAGCGAGCTGGGGACGGTGCAAGCCCAGACGAATCCTCTTATGAAAAGGCATCCCGGGAGCGTGAACGATCGTGAAAAGAGGATTTGCAAATGAAGTTGTCTTGGCTTCAGCGGCACAAGGCTTCGGTTTGCAAATCAAGTAGGGTGGAACCGCGGGATCTTTACAGCTCTCGTCCCTACGTCTGACAGCAGGCGTAGGAGGCGAGGGCTTTTTTGCTTGCCTCGATACGACCTTAAGCCTATGCAAAGGAGATGTGGTTCATGAATTTCCAACAAATGATCTTGACCCTGCAGCAGTTTTGGGCGGAGCAAAATTGCATCGTTGTCCAGCCATATGACGTAGAGAAGGGCGCCGGTACGCTGAACCCGATGACATTTCTCCGGTCCATCGGACCTGAACCTTGGAACGTAGCTTATGTTGAGCCTTCACGGCGTCCGGCGGACGGACGTTATGGGGAAAACCCAAATCGGCTTTATCAACATCACCAGTTCCAAGTAATTCTCAAGCCGTCTCCGGACAACATTCAGGAAATTTATTTGGAAAGCCTGAAACGGCTTGGTATCAATCCGCTGGAGCATGATATTCGATTTGTCGAAGACAACTGGGAGCACCCTGGGCTAGGGGCTTGGGGCCTCGGCTGGGAAGTATGGCTTGACGGTATGGAAATTACGCAATTTACGTATTTCCAACAGGTCGGCGGTATTGAAGCCAACCCGGTAGCTGTGGAAATAACCTATGGGATGGAGCGGCTCGCCTCTTATATCCAAGACAAAGAAAGTGTATATGATCTTGAGTGGGTTAATGGAACAACCTACGGCGATGTATTTCATCAAGCTGAATTTGAGCATTCCAAATATACCTTCGAGTTGTCGGATGTAAAGATGTTATTTACCTTGTTCAACATGTATGAGCAGGAAGCTGGGAAGGCGATGGATCAGCATCTGGTATTCCCTGCATACGATTACGTGCTGAAGTGCTCCCACACGTTCAACCTGTTAGATGCTAGAGGGGCCATCAGTGTGACGGAACGGACCGGCTATATAACCCGGGTACGGAATCTGGCCCGTCAAGTCGCCGCAACGTATTTGGAGGAGCGCGAGAAGCTCGGCTTCCCGATGCTTCAGAAAGGGGGAGCTGCACGTGGCTAAGGATTTACTGTTTGAAATTGGTTTAGAGGATATGCCGGCACGGTTCATTCGTGGGGCTGTGGAACAATTGAAAGACCGGCTGGTCAAATGGTTGGAGGAATCCGTCATCCCGTACGCAGCGGTGGAAATGTATGCTACGCCACGCCGCCTCGCGGTTTTGATTAAAGATGTTGCTGAGAAGCAGGAAGACGTACATGAGGAAGTAAAAGGCCCTTCCCGTAAAATCGCTTTAGACGATAAGGGTGAATGGAGTAAAGCCGCACTCGGTTTTGCCCGCAGCCAAGGGGTGGAACCCAAACAATTTACGTTTAAGGAAGTTGGCGGCACAGAGTACATTTATGTAAGCAAGAGCCGTACCGGTGTGGAAACGACAAGCATTTTGTCTGAAGGATTGCTCGGCATTTTGCATGCCATGAATTTCCCGAAAAACATGCGCTGGGGCAGCTATGATTTTAAATTCCTACGTCCGATTCGCTGGATGGTCGCTTTGTTCGGCAAGGATGTTATCGATCTCGAAATCACTGGCGTCAAATCCGGTAAAGTGACGAGAGGCCACCGTTTCTTAGGACAGGAAGCCGTAATCGACGAGCCTTCGAAATATGTGGAAACGCTGCGTGCTCAGCATGTCATCGCCGATATCAACGAACGGCAAACGATGATTCAGAACCAAATCGATGCGCTCGCCAAAGAAAAAGGTTGGCATATTGCCGTTAAGGAAGACCTTTTGGAAGAAGTTCTGTTCTTGGTGGAAACACCAACTGTACTCTTCGGAACCTTCGAAGAATCGTTTCTAAATATCCCGCAAGAAGTGCTGATTACCTCCATGCGCGAGCATCAACGGTATTTCCCAGTGCTTGACGAGAAGGGGCATTTGCTGCCTTACTTCGTAACGGTACGCAACGGGAACAACGCGTCACTCGACGTTATTGCTCGAGGCAATGAGAAGGTGCTGCGGGCGCGGTTATCGGATGCGAAGTTCTTCTATGAAGAAGATCAGAAGTTGGCCATTAAAGACGCTTTGTCCAAATTGGAAAGCATCGTCTTCCATGATGAGCTGGGAACGATTGGCGATAAAGTTCGTCGTATTCGTCGTAATACAGAGAAGCTGTCGGCTATGCTTGGTACGGATTCTGGAACAGCTGAAGCGGCTTCACGGACAGCGGAAATTTGCAAATTTGATCTAGTTACGCAAATGGTATATGAATTCCCGGAATTACAGGGTGTGATGGGGGAAGATTATGCCCGTAAAGCCGGAGAGCCAGAAGCGGTCGCAAAAGGGGTTTTCGAGCACTATCAGCCTCGTTTTGCCGATGATGCGGTTCCTGCTTCAACAGTTGGCTCGATCGTCAGCATTGCGGACAAAATCGATACGATTGCAGGCTGTTTCTCCATTGGCATCATACCGACCGGGTCTCAGGATCCTTACGCGCTGCGCCGTCAAGCTGCCGGGATCGTGCAAATCATCCTGGAGCACAAGCTGCCTGTAGGGCTTACCGACATTTTCAAAATGGCTCTCGAAACACATGAGCAATTCCGAGGCCTGAAGCGAAGCAAGGAAGAAATTTTGAAAGACCTTATGGAATTTTTCGGCTTGCGCGTTCGGAAGACTTTGTCTGATAGCCTGCGTTACGATGTAGTGGATGCTGTAATCGCTGCAGGGTACGAGGATGTCGTCTCCGTCGTTGCACGGGGCTTAGCCTTGGCGGAAGCCGTTGAAGGTCGGGAAGACTTCAAACAAATTGTTGAGTCGTTTGGACGGGTAAGCAATCTTGCGGCTAAAGCAACGGGTGAGAAAGTGCGTTCCGATCTACTTGCAGAACCGGCCGAGAAAGAACTTCACGAAGCTTGGCGTAAAGTAACGGACGAATATCTTAAGGCTTTGTCGGAGCGGGATGCGTCTAAGGCTTTGTCCATAGTGAGTGGTCTGAAAGAGGCTATTACAGCGTTTTTCGATGCGGTTATGGTTATGGCAGAGGATGAAGCGATTCGGACAAATCGTTTGGCGCTACTCTCCGCCATTGATAGTGATCTTAAGGCTTTTGCTGATTTCAGTAAGCTGGTTTGGGCATAATAAGGAAGCAGGACGCTCTCAAAGCCTGAGGGCAATAATATGAGTTACTAAACATCTAATGTGTGCGATTGCCATGGGATGGCGTCATCTTTGCTTTTCGCAGGAGGCCTATCCGATGGCTCTCGGCATGCTGGGGTGCAAGGGCTGAAATGACTGTTTCAGATATGCTGCATTGGTTAAATGGTTATACGTACGATAAATTAACAACCATTCTCTTGAGGGGCGGAGGAGACGAACATGCGTATTGTCGTTGATGGGGACTCCTGCCCAGTAAAGAAGGAAATTGCTGAAGCGGCAAACCGTTATGATGTACAGGTACTTATGGTATCCTCCTATGACCACTTGCTTCAGGGGGCTAAGGGGATTACGGTAATTCAAGTTGATCGGAGTGATCAAAGCGCTGATCTATATATAGCGAACCATGTACTGCAGGGTGACATTGTCGTTACTCAAGATTATGGGCTTGCTGCATTAGCTATAGCGAAATCTTGTCACGTTTTGTCGCCTCGTGGCGAGCTGTATCATGCAGGAAATATCGATTATTTGCTGGATCGGCGTCATCTTCATGCCAAAGCGCGTCGCGGAGGCCGTTATGCTAAGGGGCCCAAGCCCTTTACAGATTTGGATCGCGAGCAATTTTTAACGGCATTGTTAAAACTTTTAGAGTGCATGCAGGAGAATGTATAGTTTTAGCGAATTATTATTTACGTGTTATAGAGGAACTTCAAAATATCTTAATTTCTGACATATTGAACTTTCTCTAGCGAAAGATGAAGGTGGTTTGAGATGAGTACCGGACGTGGAAGCATTCCGGAGGAAGTCATCGAGGCAGTCTTGCGGCAGCATGATATCGTCGATACCGTTGGCAAGCACGTTCATCTGACAAAACAGGGCAAGTATATGAAGGGGCTTTGTCCGTTCCATTCGGAGAAAACCCCGTCTTTCACGGTCACCCCCGAACGTCAAATTTTCCACTGCTACGGCTGCGGTAAGGGCGGAAACGCCATCAAATTCAGGATGGAAATCGAAGGATTAACCTTTCCCGAGGCAGTTCGAGTCATGGCGGAAGAAGCGCATATTCCTTTTGAGGATAAAGGGGGAGGCATTGGGGATTCGCCGCGGAGCCGAGAGATGGAGCAACTGCTGCAGGCCCACGAGTGGACTTCCAAGCTGTATCATTTCTTATTGAAAAATACGGAGCATGGTAAACCGGCTATGGATTATTTGAAATCCCGGGGGTTTACCGACAAAGCGATCGACACGTTCCAAATCGGTTATGCACCTGCGCGTTGGGATACACTCGTTCAATTTCTGGACAAGCGCTCTTTTGATCTCTCCGAGATGGAGAAGGGCGGGCTCATTTCCGCGAAGCAGGATGGCACCGGTTATGTTGACCGTTTCCGTGACAGGGTTATCTTTCCATTGTATAACCGGAGCGGAAAAGTTATCGCTTTTGCAGGAAGGGTTCTCGGCGATGGTCAGCCGAAATATTTAAATTCGTCAGAGAGCAAGCTGTTCAGTAAAAGCAGGACACTTTACAATTTGCATCAGGCTAAGACTGAAATACGAAAACTTCGACAAATTGTTTTGTTTGAGGGTTACGGCGATGTCATTAGCGCTTGGGAGGCTGGAGTTCATAACGGCGTAGCAACCATGGGGACTTCCCTTACAGAGAGCCATGCAGCGATCATGCGAGGGTTGGCAGATGAAATTTTGGTTTGCTATGACGGGGACCAAGCCGGACAGGCTGCTGCTCTGAAGAGTATTCCGATCCTCGAGAACGTAGGATTTCAGGTGAAAATTGCACCGCTAACCGAGGGATTGGATCCGGATGAGTTTATCCGGAAGTACGGAGCAGAGCGCTTTCGGCACCAAATTTTGGATGGCGCTGTTTCGTCCGTTAAATTTAGGCTTATATATCTGAAAAAAAACCATATACTGCTAGAAGAAGACGGAAAGGTTTCGTACATTAAAGAAGCGATGCCTATCATCGCATCACTGGGATCTCCCAGTGAGCGTGAGATCTATTTGAAGGAATTGTCGGCTGATTTACAGGTGTCCTTCGATAGCTTGAAACAGGAATGCAACGAATTACGTGCTGCCATGCAAAAAAAGGCAAACGCCGGGGATAATAAGCCTGAAAGGTGGAATAATGGTAGGCATAAAAAAGGGCAGGCATCGATGCCGGCTCTGCTGCCCGCTTATCACGTAGCGGAACGGAGACTGCTTTCTTTTATGCTGCAAGACGATGAAGTAGCCCGTTATGTAGGTGAACGTCTTGGGACCAACTTTAACATCGAAGATCATGTGGCGATTGCTGCTTATCTATACGCTTATTACGCTCAGGGGAAGACCCCGGATGCAAGCCGATTTATCTCGTCGCTTCAGGATGATCGGTTGGAACAGACGGTCATTTCCATCGCTATGATGGATACGCCAGCAGAGTGGAGTACGCAGGAGCTGGATGATTGTATTCGGGAAATTCAAAGAGTCCCCTTGCTCGCACAGATCAAGCAAAAGAAGGATGAAATGGTGTCCGCGGAACGTGCCGGGGATTTTATGCGTGCGGCGCAAATTGCAAGTGAGATTATTGCCCTAGAGAGACAGTAAGACGATGGACTTTCGGTGAGTTTCTAGGGAGGAGGGAGCCAGATATGACAAATGACCAGCATACTGAACTAGAAACTGAATTAACGCTTGATCAGGTAAAAGATCAGTTGATTGAACAAGGCAAGAAGAGATCCTCATTATCTTATAAGGAAATTATGGAGAAGCTCTCGCCTTTCGATCAAGATCCTGAACAGATGGACGAGTTTTTTGAACATCTGGCGGATTTGGGAATTGACATCACGGGTGATGGTGATGAAGAGCGAAGAGGGGATAACTCTAGCGACGGTGATGATTTTAACTTTGACGATGATTTAACACTCCCTCCGGGCATCAAAATCAATGATCCCGTACGGATGTACTTGAAGGAAATCGGCCGTGTTCCCTTGCTTTCGGCAGATGACGAAATGGAACTGGCGAAGCGGATTGAGAACGGAGATGAAGAAGCCAAGCGACGGCTTGCGGAAGCCAACCTTCGGCTTGTAGTCAGTATCGCAAAACGTTATGTTGGCCGTGGTATGCTGTTCCTGGATTTAATTCAGGAAGGGAATATGGGGCTAATCAAAGCCGTAGAAAAGTTTGACCATAAGAAGGGATTCAAATTCAGTACCTACGCAACTTGGTGGATTCGCCAGGCGATCACTCGAGCGATTGCAGACCAAGCACGTACGATTCGAATTCCAGTGCATATGGTGGAGACAATCAACAAGCTGATTCGGGTATCTCGTCAACTGCTGCAGGAGCTTGGTCGTGAACCTACGCCAGAGGAAATCGCAGCCGAAATGGAACTCAGCGTGGAAAAAGTTCGTGAAATCATGAAAATCGCTCAAGAGCCAGTATCGCTGGAAACGCCGATCGGTGAGGAAGACGATTCCCATTTAGGTGACTTTATTGAAGATCAGGAAGCCTTGGCCCCGGCAGATGCCGCGGCATACGAGCTGCTGAAGGAACAGCTCGAGGATGTCCTCGATACGCTCACGGAACGCGAAGAGAACGTGCTTCGGCTTCGCTTCGGACTTGATGACGGACGAACGCGAACACTGGAAGAAGTCGGCAAAGTGTTCGGCGTAACCCGGGAGAGAATTCGTCAAATCGAAGCGAAAGCGCTCCGCAAGCTGCGTCATCCTAGCCGCAGCAAGCGACTTAAGGATTTTCTCGAATAAGCGTACAACTCTGACCTTCTGCAGCCAAGCAGCAAGGTCATTTTTGTTGAAAGAAGGGATATTCCTTTGGACAGAGACAAAAAACAGATTATTCTGGCTGAAATTGAGCATTGGAGAAGGAGCAAACTCCTCCCTGAGCAATACTGTGATTTTCTTCAAAATCTATACAGCGATGAGAAGGCAAAACCTTCACGTAGCCTTAATCCATTAGGATTGATTCAGCAAGGAAATCTGAAAATGTGGTCCCTTTCTTTTGGAATAATTTCCTTCTTTTTCTTTATTGTTTTTTATTTTAGCTCTTTTTCCTGGCCTTTGCAAATGGGGACCGCTTTGCTGCTTAGCTCGGCCTGTTACATCGCTTCGGCCCTATACCGCACGAAAAAACCATTGTTTTCGCTGGCAATGGCGGGGATTGGCAGTTTACTGATGCTCGGTCTCGGAAGCTGGATGATCACGCTTCAAGGCTGGGATAAGGGAGCCGCCATTCCGATGCTCGTTGCCGTTTGCGGCATATTCTGGGTTGCGGTCGGTTTTATGCTGAATTTCGGCATTATAAGCTATTGCGGAATCGCTTGTACCATTTTGCTTTATGCTATGGTGTTCGGTCGGCTGCATCAGGAAGTCTCCTGGAGCCTGCTGCAGGTAGTATGGCTGCCGATCAGTGCAGTATTTTACTGGCTAACCTGGCTAAGTCATCATCGCTTAAAAGAGGCGGCTCGGGTATTTTTTGCGGTATCCTTAACGTTATGGTTTATGCCGGAAGCTGATGCTCTCTTATTGCGGGGTGCTGCGTTTTCCGGAATGCCTTTGCTTATTTTGTTGAAGATCGTATCCGTGTTTCTGATTTTGTTTATATTTAGAAAAAAATGGGTGGTGTGGATCGCTTCATGAAACTATCTGCAAGATTGCAGCTTATCGCTGATCTGCTTCCGGAGAATTGCCGGTTCGCCGATATCGGCTCAGACCATGCGCTATTACCAGTGGCGGCTGTGCGTAGCGGGCAGGCGAGCTTTGCCGTAGCAGGCGAAGTAAATGATGGGCCGCTTGAGGCTGCTCGTCGGCAAGTTGCCGATGCTGGAGAGAGTCAGCGGATTTCTGTTCGAAAAGGAGACGGACTCGCAGTCATCGCTCCAGGTGAGGTGGACACGATCACGATAGCCGGGATGGGCGGCGCGCTGATCGTTTCCATTCTAAACAGTGGACAAGAGAAGCTAGCCGGGGTCCGGCGGCTGGTGCTTCAGCCAAATGTCGGTGAGGAATTTGTACGGCGTTGGCTCGTGGAGAACGGTTGGTTTCTTGCGGAAGAAGCTATTTTAGAGGAAGATGGAAAAATATACGAAGTGCTAATGGCAGAGCCGGCTTCTGAGGCGGCGGTGTTGAATGAACAGTTGTATATGCCTCGCAGACTGCCTGGCGGTGCGCTGCTTACGAATGAACTGCTGTATTTGATGGGGCCTAGACTCACCAAAGATCCTGACGGAGTATTTTACAAAAAGTGGGATTATGAAATCCGTAAATTAGATAAAATTCGGCTGTCGGTTGCATCGTCGGTACAAGAAGCTTCCCGTGAAAAGGAACAGGAGTTCACACGGTTGTCAGAACAGCTTAAGGAGGTGCTAGTATGCTTGCGAAAGGTCAAACCTTAGTGCAATATATGGAGCAACTGGCTCCAAAGCATATCGCCATGGAAGGGGATAAGATCGGACTGCAGCTTGGAAGTTTGCAGAAAGATGTTCAGGGTGTTCTGGTGGCGCTTGATGTTAATGAAGATGTTGTCGAAGAGGCGATTTCGCTCAGGGCCAATCTGATCGTTGCCCATCATGCGATCATATATAGACCGCTTGCCAATCTGCAAAGCGATACCCCGATGGGCAAAGTGTATGAAAAGTTGATCAAAAATGATATTGCTGTATATATCAGCCATACGAATCTTGATGTTGCTGACGGCGGGATGAACGACTGGATGGCTGAGGCTCTGGGGATTGAGTCCGGTGCTCCGCTGGAGGATGTCCACATGGATAGCCTGTACAAGCTGGTCGTCTTTGTGCCGAAGGATCACCATGAGCGAGTTTTAGAAGCAATGCTGGGTGCCGGGGCTGGCCACATCGGCAACTACAGTCACTGCAGTTTCAACCTAGCGGGCTTTGGCACCTTTAAACCCGGCGAAGGGACCGATCCGTTTATCGGGACGCAGGGGAAGCTGGAAAAGGTTGAGGAAAACCGGATTGAAACGGTGGTTCCGCAAAGCCTGCGGAGTAAGGTGATTCAAGCGATGCTGAAGCAGCATCCTTATGAAGAAGTTGCCTATGACCTGTATCCGATGGACTTAAAGGGACGTACCTTTGGTCTGGGCCGTGTCGGCAAATTGAAGGACCCTGTAACTTTGGGAGATTTTGTGGGACGGGTAAAGGAAAAGCTGCAGGTGCCGATGGTAAGAGTTGTCGGAGACTTAAGCAAGCCGATTAGAAAAGCTGCCGTACTTGGAGGCTCTGGAGGCCGTTATTGGAAAAACGCTCAGTTACGCGGTGCGGATGTGATCGTGACCGGCGATGTGGATTATCATACAGCTCAAGATGCCTGGATGGCTGGAATTGCCATCATTGATCCGGGACATAATGCGGAAAAAATCATGAAATCAAAGGTAACTGCATGGCTTACGGAAAAACTGCAGGAGAACAAATACGAGACCAAGGTATACGCCTCTTCTGTAAATACAGAACCGTTTAATTTCGTTTAATTTTATGTCCATAATAAATGTTAAGAATTGATTTGCTACCTTAGAAGCAATTGTCACAATTACCGCTCATTCACTCTTGCCAGTGGCCTGCAATGCCTGTATACTATCTAATGTTGCCTTCGAAAGTTTGACAGACAATCGCCGGCGGCTTAAGGCCGCGGGAGGAAAGTCCGGGCTCCATAGGGCAGGGTGCTGGATAACGTCCAGTCAGCGCGAGCTGAAGGATAGTGCCACAGAAATGGACCGCCGATGGCCGCCGTATGGCGTGCACAGGCAAGGATGGAACCGAGGTGTAAGAGACCCCGAGGAACGCTGGTGACTTCGTTCCTGGTAAACCCCACTTGGAGCAAGACCTAATGGGACGTAGCTTCTTTGGAAGCAGCCTTTGCCCGAGGCGCGTCCGGGTTGGTTGCTGGAGCCGCTCAGTAATGTGCGGCCTAGATAGATGATTGTCGCTCAAGGCGGGAGGGTAGTTCCCGTAATACCGCGAAGAGTACAGAACCCGGCTTACGGCAAACTTTCATCACTTAGGCACAGGTTTTAAAATAATTACGATTAAGCCTCCTTAGCAACTGACAGTCTGTCAGTTGCTAAGGAGGCTTTTGATTTTGTCTATATGAGTTGAAGATATAGTTCAAAAGAAGTATATTACTAATTTAACCGTTGATTTTAAATAGTAATTAGCCGAATGGAATATATTACCTCTTGTTTATATTATCCAAAACATGATATATTCTAATTCCGGCTGATATTGATCAGCGGAACGACAAGATAAATGGTAAGAAATACTACTTGCTATGAAGCTTGTAAAGTGTTATGATATAATTCCTGCTGCTGAGGCAGGGTAAAGAAGTTGATCTTTGAAAACTGAACAACGAGTGAGTATTAAATGAGAATTAAATTCTCGTCAGTACGAAATGAGCTAATCGCTCTAAAATAAAGCATCAAAACTTTATTGGAGAGTTTGATCCTGGCTCAGGACGAACGCTGGCGGCGTGCCTAATACATGCAAGTCGAGCGGAGTTGATAGAGTGCTTGCACTCTAGATGCTTAGCGGCGGACGGGTGAGTAACACGTAGGCAACCTGCCCGTAAGACTGGGATAACTACCGGAAACGGTAGCTAATACCGGATAATTTATTTTGCCGCATGGTGAGATAATGAAAGGCGGAGTAATC
>NZ_JBHTLM010000012.1:0-155064 GCF_042678945.1 Paenibacillus puldeungensis
CCGCACTTCAACAACTCATGAGTTTATTTATCGAAATGTCCCAAGCTAAAACGAAGAAGAACAAAACAGCTGTTTTTTGTCAACTACAGGACTGGATCTCTGGTTTGCCCAGCTATATCAAGGGTTTATTTGGAGATTTGAGCTGCGAAAGTTGAGTTAATAATTTTTAATGTCATTTTCTATTTGCTCCGTTCTATCAGAAATGAAAGTCTTGATGGTTATTTCAATTGCGTAGGTTTCGTTTAAATTTACTTTTTGTCTCTTTGAGCCTTGTTTCTGCATTATGTTCAATAATTGGATCAGACCAAGAAAAGCCATCATTCTTGTACCGAGGAATTAAATGCATATGATAATGATGTAAGTCGTTGAATATACCACCATTCTGACAGATGGTAATTCCATCAGGAGTAAATATATCTTTTATAATTCCAGACATCTTAACTGAGGTTGTCATTATTTCATTCAAAGTTACTTCATCTATCTCTTCTAATTCATGAAAATGCTTCTTAGGTAGAATTAAAAGATGACCTTCATTGAAAGGCTCGATATCTAACACACAAGCTATATATTCATTCTCATAAACTACCTGTACATCAGGCTCCATGTGATTAGCTATCCTACATCCGAGACAATCCAAATTGCTCACCTCGTCTTTTACTGTTTTTCAGAATTTAAGCTAACGTTCTTGTATTCACGAACCTAAGAATCTCATAACAATTTAGTAAATCAGTTCACAGTCGTGATGCTCCCAAACATCAAATAAATTTCCATCTAGATCTTCTAATACAAAAAACTTTCCGTACTGACCTTCATCACTTATACTCCCGACTTTCACATCTTCTGATTTTAAATAGGTATGTAAAGATTCAATATCATCAGTGAAAAATGTTACAACCCATCGTTTCTTATTATCGACTTCAAAAACTGCCCTTGTTTCATTATCACTCTGTATTAAATCAAGGATCGGCCTGTTTCCCCTAAACAAACTTAAGTAGCCTTCCCTCTTGTTTCTGATATTGAACCCAAAATGCTTAACAAACCATTTCGCCGATGTCTCAATATTGGCAACTGGAATAACATTATAAGCAATTCCTAGGATCCTTCCATTCTCCATGAAATAACCTCCAATATGTTGTTAACATGTTTCATGCTATGTTATATAAAGTTCTGGAATTCACGAAACGTCTCAGCCTTAGGTGGCTCTTATCTCGAAATACCTTAATAATCTACCAGTTTTTTATTATCCAATCTTTTATTTCTTTCGCCACTTCTTCTGGTGGTAACATTGAGGTGTCTATGGTTGGCATGGGTGGATTAAAAGCACGATCTGAGTTTATTAATAACCAGTTTGCAAAGTTCTTATGTTCTTCAATTAAGGTTTCTTCCCATCCTCTGGATCTTAATCGTTGTTCACGCGTTTGATCATTACAATGCAAATTAATATACAGTATCCTATCAAACTTATCTTTATATTCCGCCGATTCTATATTCTCTGGCACCATTGTTCCGCACAAAACTGTACCACGACCGCTTAATGAAATACTATATGCTATTCTCAACCAATTAGCTTTAGCTACTTGCCAATCTATATTATTAATAATATCCATATCAAATACATCAAAATCGGGTAGTAATTTGCGCAGCAATGAACTTATAGTAGTTTTTCCTGTTCCACTGGCACCTGTAACAACAAATAAAGGTAATTTCTTCATACACTTCACCTCTTATAAATAGTTGTTTTAAGGCAACTAAGATCCGGCTCGGAAAAGCGGTAGCCGTTGACGATAACTGTCTGCAGAGCCTTTATAGCTTTGTAGACGATGCCATGTTTGAAACCGCGTTTTTTCACACGAAGCCCCACACCGCTGTCCACTTTGAAAAGCTGTAGAGATTTCGACCGCCCCTACTGGAGTGCGAGATTGATACAAATTGGAAGACCTTAATTTTGTTCTTTTCAGGGGGTGCAAAACTGCCGAGGGGGGTGCAAGCCCTCAAAGAGTCATTTCCATACAGCGTTTTCTCCAAAGACGCTCATAATCTTTATGTGGAACAATCCTCTTTGAAAGGTCAATCGGGTTTATGATACCTTCATCTTTGCACCAGCATACATCAATCTCATAAGAACGCATGTCAAGATCATCTTCATCCCAATATACGGGAACACTATCCCATCCGGCGAGGTGAGCGGCAACGGCTCGGGTATGCCCATCAGTCATTAAGATTCTGCCGTCAAACCGTTTTACTGGAATGGGGTCGAAATTCTCCATATCATCAGGAGTAAACCACTCCCTGACAAGCCTCAGTTTGCCCTCGCTTATGTATAGTTGACTCGGCTGAAGCTCCGTAAGGGGGAAGGTAAATTGTTGATCTGCCGGAACCTTGACCCTGCGGCGTTCTATGAACTCCTGTCGTGTGAGGCGGTAGTGGTATTGCCACTGGCCTTTTTGTGGTTGTGGTTCCAACGGTTCTTCCAAAACCCGTGTAAACCCGTGCTTCTCCCACATGCGCTGTGAGCGGATGTTATAATCTTCGCAGAAACAATGCAAAACGTCTACATATTCGCCGCAGAACGCGAAGTCTACTATCATACCGATGAACTGTGTACCGATTCCCTTGTTCCAGTAAGCTTTCTCCCCGATGGACATATCAATCCTGCGGACGTCAAGGGTTTCGGGGTACATGGCTTTCACATCCGGCAGATTCATCTTTTGTAGCCAGCACTCGCCGATGGGTATATTATTTACCTCAATCAAGAAACAAAATGCATTTTGCGAAACTCCACCGTATATCTGATGTACCGTGTCCGCACCGTATGAAAGGTTGGTGCCCGCTGTACCTCCTTCAGTCCAGTATAACACCTCCGGGTCGGCACACCATTTGTACAACAGCGGCAGATGCTCGTCGCACAGCGGAAGCAGGACAATATCAACGTCGTTGCCGCCGTACAGGGTAATGTCGTGAGTTTTTATGATACTCATTTATATCTCTCCTTCCGTGCGGAAAACCCTATCCATTGTGGCAAAGCCGCAAAGGGGTTACGTTTCCAGTCGAATTTCTTATAATCGTCTGCTTCGGCTTCCACAAGCGTTTTATACCACCAGCAGTCGAAAGAGCCCAACTGAGAATGAAATTCCTCTATGTGCTTGATTAATAGCCCTGCGTCAAGCATTGCATTTACCAAATCCATGATGCGCCAAGAATAAGTCGGAACTTCACCAAATGGGCCGGTGTCTTCATACAGCTTCTTAACCTGAAACTGCATTTTATCAGCGGCATCACTGTCGAACGGTCGGATAAACGGATGTGTCTCGAACATGATGTAGCTTCCCCCAGGCTTCAGAACACGGGAAAAATTATGGTACATGGCGGCAAGGTCGTTAATCCACACATGCACACCGTTTGATGTGTAGACAAGGTCATATTCACCGTCTTTGATATGTTCAAGCGTCATGCTGTCGTCGCATATAAATTCGATATCCCAGCCTGATGCGTGATAAGACAGCCTCGACATATTCTGGACAAAGGATAAGTCGCTTGCCAACCCTGATAATCTCCCCTCGCCTGACGTCCTTGTGGATGAAATCATTGACAAGTATTCATGAACTGAGGGAACAGCTGTGTTAAATTTTGTTTTTCCTCGCATCAAATCGTTACATAAATTCAAACACCAACTAAACACCAAGGGCTTCGTTACAGCGCTGAAAAGTCCTGTAGTATCGGGCTTTCCGCTGTATCAAAGTCTTTTTTTTTCAAAAATCTTATCCTTACTCATCTTAACTTGTTCTATCATATGACCAATATTACCTTCACCTGCAAACAATGACATATCGAAAAAGTCTTTATTTAGATCGGACCAGTATAATTCATTTTCATCCCCGAAGACCTCTACATCATGATCTAACTGGCCAACATAAACTTCCACGTAACATTCATGAATATAGTATTTGAAGTCCATTAAATGATATAGAATTACATCTTTATTTGATATGTTAGTCTCTTCAAGTAATTCTCTATAAGCTGCCATAATGCCCGTTTCTCCGCGTTCAATCTTACCACCGACAAGATTACTTAAACCTTTATATGGATCCCTTGATCGCTTACACATAAGTAATTTATCCATATCTTTGTTGTAAATCATGAGCACATTATAGCCTTGCACTTTATGATCCCCCCTTTTAAGATCATTCAATATTGTCTGCTTGTTATTTAATATATTGTGCTGTTTTCCAATGTCGTTTTTGTATTTTGCAAACCCCACAGCTATAAGTGAGCAATGATTGGCATAAGACTAAGGCATGCAGGTCCGATCGCCTTTTTCCACTTCCAGGCTTCATAACTTCTGGGATCCAGGGAGACTTAGGGTACGTAGCGTGAATACAACGTTTTACGACGTAATGGCTTTCAACGGATTCTCATTCAAAAATTGCTCTTTCATTTCTGTCCTTTATAAAGATTTCTTTGGGATAGGGATTAGCTATTGGGGGGATTTCATCTTCGTTGAAGTATTTTAGTTCTTTGATTTCATCATTATCAGGAGTCAATTCTCCTCCTATACATATACATTCAAATACAATTGTTAAATACTCGACCTTATGACCATTTTTATATGTAAATCTATGTTTCTCTCCCCCAAAAACACCTATTAATCGTTCTGGTCGAACGATTAAACCTGTCTCTTCTAAAACTTCTCGGCAAACCGCTTCGGAAGGTGTTTCTCCAATTTCTATAGCTCCAGCGATCAACCCCCAATTATCCTCACTATGTTTTCTCCCAAAGAGTATTTCATTGTTTTCATTTCGAATAACTCCAACAACCGCAGGCATAAATATCAATTCAGATCCAAATTTGTTTCTTAGGTTTGCATAATATTCTGACATTCCCATTTGAATAGACCTCCTTTATGTTTGATCTTATTTTTAGGAATTATCCCGTCTAACAATGTTGCATTCACGACGCCTCATTGGCTAAAAGCCACCAAGCCAGGTATCTCCCACTCTTAGTCGTCCGGTGAATCTGCTCCCCGAAACTTCTCTTCCTTGCCAATGGTGGTCTTGCCGATCAGCTGCGTCCGTTGAATGCGATATTAGATGATGCTAGCTCCTTCTTTGAGCTTAATTCTAATTAATTTATATTTTTTCCTTTACATTGTATTCATACTGTATAAGTTGATCGTTCTTACCTAAATATTCTTCCATTCCATTTCTACTTATTTCCTTGTATCCTATCTTCTCTAGCATTCTTCTAGATCGAGTATTTGATTCATGTGTTTCCGCATAATAAGTTGTTATCCCTAGATTTATTGAACCATAACTCATCATACAAATAGCAGCTTGATATCCAATCCCTTTCCCCCATAATGTAGTTTCACCAATGGCTATACCCAATTCAGCAGTTTTGTCTTTTATACAGGCTAAATCAACGTAGCCAATTAATCCCTTATTAGCATTAGCCTCAATTCCCATTCGAATAAAATCGTCTGGAGGTGTGTTTACATATCTAGCCCACCAGTTATATATTTCTTCAGAACTTCTATTTTTTACCCATCCATTAGCAGAGCAAAAAATGTCATTCTTGCTCCAGGATAATACTGAATTACAGTCTTTCATTGTTATCATTCTTAGAATTATTGAAGTAGTAATGATGCTTCTTCCTTTCAAAATCTTTGGTTGGTTTGCTTTAGTATATATAATTGCGGAGATTCTAATAACGTTTCCGCATTCACGCTGAAACAGAACCTTAAATTTTGTATAGGAACCGCTGCCGCTTGCGGCAGTTAAACGGTTGAATGTGTTCGGTGAATGCTTCCCAGAAGTGCCTCTTCCTGACAAAGAAGAGCTTGCCGATCAGTTTAAATGCGATGTTACCAAATGTTAGGTTCTTTCAATGAGATGCCTACAAATGTTTCCACCAAATGCCTGCGCACTCTGGTACTATAGACCATTGATTCTGAATTATTTTATCTATTAATTCCTGCCCAAAGAAAAATTCTGTGTTCTTTATTGCATCATCTACACTCTCAAAAATATAATCAGTTCTCACCCATCGATGATCAAAACCGTATTTATCTTGTAATAATGCATAATACGAAGTCAAAAACTCAGGTGGATTTGGCGTTTCATATCCCGTTCCCATCGTCTCAAATATGATTATGCTTCCATTCGGTTTTAGAACTCGTTGTAGCTCTGTAATTATTAGATCAAGATTCTGTTCCCAGCCACTTTCATATGTATTTGTTAAGTAGCTTATACTCCACCCAGATACTACTAAATCAATTGATGCCTCAGGTACTGGCAACTCCCTATGATCCGACACTACAGTTTTCCAATTCAATGAATAGTTATTACTCATTAGTTTCTTCTCTAATACTTCCAACATCGGACGTGAAATATCAGTACAAATAAGCGATTTTGCCAGCGGAGCAATCACAGTAGATAGTCTTCCTGAGCCCGCCCCTAAATCTAATACATCCAAATATTTAAATGGTCTAATTTCATTGATTATGTCAGCTAAATTGGGTTGACGACTAATCATAGCATCGTACAATTCTGATTGGTTTAGGTAAACATTATTTGACATCAAAACAACACCTCACTTGTAATGTTATTGCTTTGTTTCGTTTCCCATGATTAACCCCTCACAAAACTCACACTGATTTCTGATAACGTTTCCATTTTCGGATGTGTCCCGGCAATCACTTTTTCGACTATCTAACACCTATGTCTCTTTAATTTTAGCCACATTCAAATGGTTCTTCATTAATCTTTTGTCTTTAAACTTTACGGTACACATAATGCTTCTTGTCTTACAAACCTGACCGTTTGATTTCCGCAATTGCATCGGGGCTAAGTGAAACCACTGTTTTTAAGCTTGTACAGATCCGTTCGATAATGTCCATTCGCCGTCCATTTCTCCAAGCCTCACTTTTGTAGAATGAATCTAAGGTTAAGTTCAGATGGACTAAGCTTTCAAAAGACCGTATCAAGTAGTACGCATTAGGGTCGTGAAGAGAATTGCCATAAGCAACAATGTCAATACCATTTTTAATATGCAACGGAACACTCATTTCTTTCATGATTCTATGAAATTCAACACCCGTCCCAGGCTTCAATGTTTACAGAAGAATCTCGATTATTCTATTCATATTAGGCTCCTTCGAATCTTTAGATTTGGCTATACTTTTTTGCGCATTTAGGCTTTAGTCACTTGAATTCGTTTAGTCGGATACTTCTTTCTGATCTGATAAGCTCTCTAGACTAGATGATTTACCATTTGTATAAGAAAACCGAGTGTGGTAAACACTCGGCTATACGTTGACTTGGATGGGGAAGGATCATGATCGTTATTGCATCTTTCAACTCTACAGATTCACTTCCTATCGAAGGGAAGCCATACCACCCAAAATTCAATTACACTTCCTTATTCTACCACATCATTCCAATAAATATTAGAATGTTTGTTCGTGTATACCGGGAAATCCATCCCGGGGACCTGTGACGTATGGCCCGATATGCCTCGGATGTCATGTAGTTAATTCTATTTGACACTGATCCTTCCATTTTAATAACCAATCAAGTTGATTATTAATAAAGTTTTCATCAACACAATCAAGTCCATAAATCTCAATTATGGTAGCCTGGAGCTGATAGTGCATGATAGAAACTAAATCATCAAATGCAAACAATTCACTTTCTGAAAGAGTTTGGTACTGTAAATAACCAGTTAAAAATCTCTTGAAAATCTTTCTAGTTTCTTTATATCCATTATCATCATAACTGAAATAGTCCGTACAATTACACACCATCATTATGTCATACATAGGAAAAGCTCTACATGAAGTATCAAAATCTAAAAGATACATATTCCCTTCTGGGGTTTGATGAATGTTTCCGCGATTAAGATCACCATGACAATAACCATACGGAAGACTCTTGACCTTTTCCCATAATAAATCTCCATACTCTATATATGTTTTCAGCTTTTCCTCTGGGTACTTTTTTCTCCTTAGTATTTCTATATATCTATCAACAAAAAAGTATTTGTTACGAGATATCAAATGGCCAGGGTAATTCTGCATAATACTGTGAAATTCCCCTACTAAACAACCAATCTTTTCTGCATCCTTATTCATATCAGGTTCTTGACCATCAATATATTCATATAAAATATAGAGGTGTTTCCCATTATCATGATCTACACTAATATATGGAGTTTCGTATTTAGTAAAAATAATTTGTGGTACAGGAAAATGATTGTTATACAAAAATAAATGAATATCAACTGACTGCAGAGCAGTATCCAAAAATTCCGGTCGAATTATTCTTAGAAAAAAACGTTTACTGTTTGAATAAACATTATATGATAGACTACCGCCATCACGGGTGAAAATGATCTCATCAAATTTAGTGGAATAGTTATTATTAATTTCACTTAGTATTCGAGCATCATTGATCATAGAAATACAACCCTCCTTGTAATTTTCGCTGATTTCCGATAACGTTCTCGTATCTACCAACCCGAAAGGCCCAAGGCGCGTATGCGCCGGGTGGCTTAGCCACTTCAGCCTTCAGGGTTGTGAACTGAAAGTTTACAGAAGTTACTTTACTCAAAAACAAACTTTACTCGTTGATCTTCACACCACTTTTCTCTTACCTGATCATAGTAAACATCCATATTTTTATTAATTATATTATTATAAGTGCTAACTAATTGAGGGTAGTTATGTCTAATAAACTTTTCTAACGTTGGCCCCGTGTTTTTTCCTATTCTAACTTTATCTAAAAATACGGGTATGTCTTTATCTAGAGCATTAATCATTAAATCTACGTCTGTTATTCCGGGTAAAATCGGAGTAATAAATGTCCAAACATTAATTCCCATTCTATGCAACTCATTTGCTGTCTGTATATTGCTCATCAGTGAATAATCATCAACCTTCTTCAACTGTTCCAGGTTAGATAATCCTAAAAGCAGAGTGAATTTATCCCCCATCGGTTTAACCACATCGAGATCTCTATAGATTAGTTTTGACCCGGCTTTAGTTGTGACCATACACTTTACGTTTAACTTACTTAATTCGATTAAACATTTCCTCGTTAATTGATATTTTCGCTCAATTTCCATATAAGGATCACACTTACTTCCCAAATATACGATATCTTCTTTATTCCAGTGAATTAATTCTTCATTTAAGATATCCGCAATATTGAGTTTAACATTTAAGTTGTTATTCCAATTATCATCTTCTAGCTGGAAACAGTACGGGCACCCGATTGTACATCCATCATACGGATCAATTATTGGTAATGTTGCACCGTCAGGGGGATATTCATTTGTCATTGCACTACTAACACGTATTTCTTTAAGCATTTTTAACCATCTCCATTCGTTCGTTTATACAAAGATGGTACGTTAATCCCAGAAAAAAATATAGACTTATAATATCCATTCTGTTATGATGTTAAATAAGGTCTTGAAAAAAATACTCATACAAACCCTGAGTTCTTAATGAACTCAGGGTTTTATTTTTTCGTTTTCGGTTGATTTCAGCTAACTGTTGTGGATGCCAATGTCGCGGATCAGCACTACTCCTTTATCCGTTTTGTCAAATATAAAGCCGATTCCGCTAAGCCGCTCTGGCTGAAATTTGGGATTCGCTTTTTGGAAGTCGGCCAGCCGGAAGGCAAAGTTTTGGAATACCGGCTCCTTCGCCGGCAGTGACCAACTGAACGGCCATTTGACAATTTTGCTTTCGAATATCGGCAGCAAGCTTCCGAAAGTGCTTAAAGGCAGCGCCGCAACGTTGCCGTTTGCATCAACGGCCTGTACCGTCAAGTCAACGAGCGCTTCCTTCGCATCGGTCGCCTCTTTCTGATCGTCCCTGTCTGCCATCGAAAACACGATCGAGCTGTTTGCCTGCGTGCCGATCCCGGCACCGCCACCCGGCAAAGCAATCTTGTAAGCTGGAACGCCGGTTTTTGCTGCGCGATCCCAACCTAGATGAACGGCGCTGTATTGAACCGGCGCAAATTTCATCTCAACTTTGCCTTCCTTCCACTCCTTAAGATGCTCCCCAGAGAGCCGTCCGCCAGCCAACGTTGTTGTGTTCAGATCGATATCTTCGTCAAAGCTGGCGACCACCTTCGTCTGAGAGTCCATATAATCGCTTATGTACATCGTATCCGGCAACCATTCCCGGGCATACCCGAGATCCTGGAATACGGTGCGGTACTCGCGTTTCCCGTTTAAAGTCGAATCGAGGAACGACGAAACGAGTACTTTGGCCGCTTGCAGCTGCTCCTCCTGCGATATGAGCT
This sequence comes from Paenibacillus puldeungensis, assembly GCF_042678945.1. Classification (NCBI taxonomy): domain Bacteria; kingdom Bacillati; phylum Bacillota; class Bacilli; order Caryophanales; family Paenibacillaceae; genus Paenibacillus; species Paenibacillus puldeungensis. Next base: position 10,314 of record NZ_JBHTLM010000012.1, read on the forward strand.
GAGCCGTGTTGTAAAGCTTGTTACCGAGACCGACGCCGTCGTACCGTCCCCAAACGGTGTTGAATTGTCCGTGGTTCGCTCCGTACATATATACGGCCGCTTTAAAATAATCTCCGCCCGAAAACCCGACCCGGCTGTATTGGCTTGCCCCATCGAACGAGCTGACATCCATGTCGTGCGATCCCTGCAAGGCCAAATAGTTCAAATCGTTCAGCACCGTTGGTTGCCCGGCCGGCTTGTATTGCCCGTCCGTACCCGCAAGCGAAATGACGGAACGGATGCCGAAATGGTAATCGAACTTGATGTTGCCGTTTTCGGGGTAAGCCTGCAGCTTGTTGTACGCCGCCGCCACCGTTACCGCTTCGCCGCCGCGAGAATGCCCGATCAGTGCAACCCGGTTCAAGTCCACTTTGCCGTAGAACGGGTTACCCATCGTGACGTTCCATTCCTTCCATGCTTTCAAATGCTCAAGCATAAGCCAGCCGCGCGCCGAGTTTTCCTTTTCCAGCGCATTGATCATAGACAAGTCGTCGTATGGCGACGTATTGAGGAAATTTTCATCGATTGATACAACAATGTAACCGCGGCTTGCCAGCAATTGACCAAGATATTCGTAACCGGGATCCGAATAATCGGTTGCGAGATGGTTGCCGTGCACGACAACGACGATTGGAAACGGACCTGCTCCGTCGGGATACCAAACCAGCCCGTTCAACGGCATCGCTTCCGGTCCAAAGCCAAACGTTTTCGTGCGGAGCGACGACCATTTCTCGACAAAAGCCGATCCGTCCACCGGTTTCGTCACAAGCGAGCCTTCCGCATTAAACTGTTTTCTGTAGCTGTTTGCACTTCCATACGTTAACGTCTTTACTTTATACGATCCTGGTTCCGCCGGATTCGCCATCGTCGTCTTATAGCGGTCCGCCGGCTTTACCGACTGTAGTCGGTACGGTTTTGCCAAATCCGCGCTGCCGTTTTCCACTAGCCAGTAACCGCCGATTATGATGAAGCAGAACGTGAATGCCGCTAGAACGCCAGCCGTCGCTTTCGAAATGGTCTTCGCCCCCCGGTACGCTCCGCATATCCACCTTGCGACTAACGCACCTAGCAAAGAAACGGAGGCAATCACCGACAGCGTGATTAGAAACGTAAGCTGCAGCGGGCCGATAAAGCTGATGAACAGCAGGCAGAAGGAAACAAGTGCCAGCCAAACATAACGCGAAGGCATTTTTTTAGCCCAGTGCAGCAGCCCGGCGGCGACGCCGGCGATCAGGACAATTGCAAGCAGGAATACGGCTGACCCCGTGACATAATCCACCGCGCCTCGCGACCCGATCAGATAATACGCCTGGACAAGGTAAATGCAACCGGCCGAGGCAGCCAACGCAATGAGAGCCCCCTTCCAGCCCGGCGTGAGCGGAGTAATTCGCTTGAACAGGGCCAGAAGGCGGGCGAACCGTTTCGGAGACGGTTCCTGTGGGGTCAATTCAGTTTGTGCCATAAGACAACCTCTTTTCACCATTAAATATGTTTTTCTCCATTGGACATTGCTCATTATAGAAACCGTTTCTTTCCGCCGACTTTCACTTTTCTTAAAACGATTTTACTTGTCGACGACGAACCGGATATCGTCGATTTGCATAAGCTTTTTCTGGAAAAAGATTTCGACGTGCTCGGGGCACACGACGGCCATGCGGCAGTAGAGTTATTTTCACGGCATTCGGTCGATTTAGCTGTGATCGATATCATGATGGGGGTTAAGAGAAGCGCAGCGACTGGGTCGAAGACTTATCCTCGCAGGGTTGATTTCCTGATTCCGCTTCATGGCTCCTTATCTTCTGGCGATCCAAGGAGCATTCAGGCTACGCAGCGAAAGATACAATACAGTGTTATCCGAAGTTAACGACCTTCTTGAAACACTTTTAGGTTTATTCCAATTCCTTATTAAATACTAAGTCTTCTTTTTGGTGATATCCTGCTTTTTCATATGTTTTTATTGCCTTTGTATTCTTTAATCCTGTCAAAATCTTTATATTCTTTACTCCAGCATTCTTAAATATTTCTTCTAATAGTTCTATCATCCTTACAGCCAAGCCATTCCTTCGGGCAAATTCTTGTATGTACATTTCTGTAATTTCAGCCTGAGACTCTGCATAGCAAAACGATTTATAAATTTGTCCGCATGCAAATCCCACGATTTGCTCTTCCATTACTGCTACTACAATTGTTTCTCTTGTATTTAATAGATCCGTTTTCACCTCTTCTATACTTCGCCGAACCCCATTAAATTGGAAATTCAGTTCTACTAAAGACGGAATATCCTCTTGAACAATTTCACGAACGAGTAATTTTGGCGCTGACAAGGAAGTGCCTCCTTAAAAGGTTTTAAATGTTTTTTTCTATCATTAATTTCAGATAAAGTTCCGTATATACGAACCCGAGAACCTTAAGCCTCCACGAGGGCGACCGCGATGCGGTTAGGTTCGTAGGGTTGTCGCCTGAATCCGCTCCCTAGAAATGTCTCTCGGCGACCTAGCAGCCATAAAGCTGGGATGCATGAATGCAATGTTATAAGAAGTCAGGGGGCATCTTCGCTAAATTCCGGGCAGTTGGATGCCGCACCTGCCGCTTACATCGCATTGTCCATATTCATTATCACCAACAGCAATCACCGTACCGTCCGATTTAAGACCGACGGTATGGGCACAACCCGCCGTAATCGCCATAATATTGCGCCAATCATTTACATTACATTGGCCATACTCATTCCAACCCACTGCCGTCACCGTACCGTCCGATTTAAGACCGATGGTATGGCTACTACCCACCGCAATCGCCACAATATCGTGCCAGTCGCTTACATCGCATTGGCCATGTTTATTCCAACCCACTGCCATCACCGTACCGTCCGATTTAAGACCGATGGTATGAAGATAACCTGCCGCTACCGCCACAATATCGCACCAACCGCTCACATTGCATTGGCAATATCGATTATTACCAGCAGCAATCACCGTGCCGTCCAATTTAAGACCGATGGTGTGCCAATCACCCGCAGCGACCGCCGTTATATCATGCCAACCGCTTACACTGCATTCACCTTCATTATTTCGGCCCACAGCTACCACCTTGCCATCCGATTTAAGCCCAATGGTACGACACCAACCTGCCGTAACCGCTACAATATCGCGCCAGTGTTTACATTGCATTGATTATGCTTATTCCAACCCACAGCCGCCACAGTACCGTCCGATTTAAGACCGATGGTATGAGCATTACCTGTGTTCGTCGCCATATGAACATTACTAGCCGCAATCGCCGCAATATCGCGCCAGCCGCTTACATCACATTGACCATATTTATTATCACCCACAGCAGTCACCGTTCCGTCAGATTTGAGCCCCACGGTATAACGACGACCCGCTACTATAGTTTCTTTAGGCCACCGTTTCACCTTTAATAACGCTTCTTTCGGTGAAATGTAATCCATATCTTACCTCCCTAAAAACAAGAGCTATTTTATTCTAAAGAAGACATCTCCAATATCATCCGTTATATCATGCTTGATAAGCCTAGCCCTATCCATGGTCAATAATTATGAGTAATCAATATCAGTAGTATTAGAGTTAATTCCAAACAGCGATACGATTCCCGATGACATTAAACCTCAATCTTGAGCTAAAGAATGTTGTTGTGGAACCTTCCTGAATGACTCTCAAATTCATTTTTCACTTTTATTATCATTTGGTTCTGAGGGGTATTTTATCGATACTAATTTCACCTTATTGGTTATATCCTCATATTCATAGGTAGCAAAATAGATTTGATCAACTTTAATCAAATTCCACAAGTTTCCATCATTAATTTGTATTTTGAATATTTTAGCATTCTTATCATATGGATTCTTTGCTTCAAGTTCCATCTGAGATTTCGTATAACGTTCTTGTATTCACGAAACGCCCAAGCCTTAGATACCTCTTATCTTAGGCTGGGGCGTTTGTTGTCTGAGCTTCTTTTATGATTATACATCTGGACAATCAAGGGGCGATAGTCCCGATGCGTGAATGGGGTATTATATGATGTGAAAGTCACACAGTTTATACAATCAAAATTTCTTACTGATATTCAATATAATGTTTAATGATATTGGTCTGACTAAGATCCTTAAGATCTTCTTTCAATCTCTCTGGATATACCTCTATATTCTGCAACTCTTGAATATGGAACCACTTGAAGATAAGTCTTCCTCCATCCTCTATTCCATTAAATTCTCCGTTCATGCCTACTATCTCATGACCTTCTGGAAAGGAAAATAAATAATAAAACCCTATCTCATGATAGTTCAAATCGTCGTATTCAAAAAAGTCTTCATTTATGAAAATCAATCGATCTATCTTTATGTCTATATCTAATTCTTCCTTGATCTCTCTAACTAAAGTCTTGTCAGTTGATTCCTGAAATTCCACACGACCACCTGGCAAGGTCCAAAAATCATCCTTTAAGGTTGTATGTAACAAAATCCTATCATTATGTATTACTATTCCTACCACTCTAAAATTAAATTTGTCTCTGTCTTGTGTAAATGAGATCATCAGAATCACCTTTCTTTATTTCATTTATGATTTCGATCCGCTGCTTTTTCATATGACGTTCTTGATTCACGAACCTTCACTGGCTTAGGGTGCGTAAGCGCCGGGTCCGACGGACTTAGCCAGTGAAGGGCTGTCTGATGATTCCACTCCCCCCGAAAATCCTCTGAAGACTAAAAAGCCGTAAAGCCCGCCGAGTGAATACGGTGCTATACGCTGTTACTGTCTATTGTGCGGGGATCCATGATACCAAATGCCCATAACTCACCTCATGTCTTTTCATGTTTTTATTCTTAATATGTATTGCAGTAGTTGCGCACTACATCCCGTATTCACGAACCCAAAAAGCTTAGGCGGCAACATCGCCGGATACGCTTGCGCAATTAACCCCGCAGGGCTGGTTGCCTGAGTATACTTCCTCGCTTTTTTCTCTTCGGGCAATCCTAGAGCCAAAGGTCCGCAGCGTGAAAACTGTGTTATAAGATGTCACGCCCTCTACGAAATATTCAGTTTAACTGTTCATCTCCCATCATTCAGAAATCCTCCTGCAAATACGATTAGCGTTCAAAATGGCCTAGCTTATTACGATCTCTAGTCATGATACTTTCATATATTTATTCAATTGCCCTCTTGCGCTACTTCCCACATATTAAATTAAATATGCCTTTGAATCTTTACGTTAAATTCTGACATTGTCGGAGTAATATACTCAATATAATTCACCGAGCCAGTATAATTTAAATAAGCTTCATAGCGAACTCTAATGGTTGGTAGAGTAATGAAATCCAAGACTTTGTCCCTTGGAACCCAACGACAGTCGCTTGTTTCATCAGAGGTAGTAATCTCTCCTCCCTCAACTTTACATACGAAATCAAACATGACCTTCGTCGGAACATCAGTTGCACCATCATACCACTTATGCATTACTGTGCTTGAAACAACATTAATCAAATGGCTTACGGTTGCGTCTATTCCACTCTCCTCTTTGATTTCACGAATCACACCATCAATCAGATTTTCCCCAACTTCAGTAATTCCACCAGGATATACCCAGCCATCATCATGAGCTTTTACCAATAAGATATTTCCGTTTCCATCCTCTACAATTCCGCCAGCAGAAACGATATGTGTTGGAAATGCCATTTTTAAAACCTCCATATCATCACATTCTCTTATTTTTTCAATTTTGTTCATGTGCAATACAACTTAGTAAGGAGATTATCATTTCTTTTTTGATTTATGAAAAGCCATTTTCCTTTCTACTTCTGTTTCTTCATAATTACCATTAGAATCTAACCGGAATCTATCAAATCCAACCGTAAGCAATTGGTACGGCTTCCTGTCTTTATTTTTGTAATACAAAATGGCTTCAGGTACATTCTGATTTGTTAACTCAGGTACAGATTTATATTTGTGATTCTTGGGTTGAGGGATCTTTATAATCTTATCTCCATTGAAAGGAATAAATATCTGCATCCAGTCATACATATCACTCTTTCAATTTTTTATTTATCCTGATTTCACATAACATTCCCGCATTCACGACGTTCAAGCAGCTTAAGGCACGTAAGTGCCGGGTGGCTCTGCCACTTAGCCGGTTGAATGTGTCCGGAGAATTAGCTTCCCCGAAATGCCCCTTCCGGACCAAGGGTCGGGCTTGTCCCGGCTCGCATTTCACATATTTATTATTTTAAACTAACTTCTTTATATATCTAATTTGGTCTCTATTATCGATAAAGACCCTGTCTAGCATTTTAAACCCTGCACCTTCATAAAAATTACGAAGTCTTGGTCTAAAAGTACCACAGTTCAATCGTAGTGATTCAATACCTCGTTCTCTACATAATTGTTCAGCAGAATATATTAGCTTTCTGCCAAATCCTTTACCGCAATATTCTCTACATACAGCTAATTTATGTAAATATCCAGATTCATTTTTTCTTAATTCAGACCAAAAAAGGGGATCATAACACTGAATAACATATACTCCTATCAAGTTACTATCATCATAACAAAGCCGCATCTCTTCCATACTATACTTTTCAAGTAAAGCTTGTACTGATACATCATTAGCTTTCCACATGGATAGACCTTTTGAATTCAACCATTCCGATGCCTCAATTAATACTCTTGAAAATATTCCCACATTACCTCTATTCACTTTCACAATATTCATTTAAACCACCCCCAATAATACTTCATTCACAGAATTTTACTTTCTATTTATTTCACTTCTCGCTAAAGTAATCAGGATCGTCACCGTATTTTGGTATTTTTTGCTTTTTATCCTTTTTGATTTTATTGAGTTTCAGGCATTTCACCTAACATTCTCGTATTCACAACATCCTACCACCTCAAGCCCGAAGGGCGGCCGCGATGCGGTTAGGTGGTAGGATGTGTCCGGTTGAATTGCTTCCTTTGCTACTGAATTACTCCAATCGAATTCTCTTCTCTACTTCTGCCGGACCGAGGGCGAATGCCCGATGCATGAATTTGGTGTTAGCTGAAGTTTATGCCATCTCGAAACACTTTCACAACCTATTTTCTGTTCTATTATTTTACTTTTCTAATGCTTTTCTTGTCCTTCACTTAACTTCAAGTTCTTTATTTTTTTGATTACTACTTGATGTTTTAACTATTTTCTTAATTTTATCCTCAAAACACCCAATCAAAATTTAAATTGTCCCTAACACACTAAATGTGATTCCATAATAAGTTAGCTGTAATTTATGTGTTTCATCTAAGGCACTCCAATACTTCCCTTTGTCTGAATACCATGATGTAACTAATGGTAAATAATTTACTGCTTGAATATGTGCCGTAATATAGAGAACTAATCCAAAAAATAAGAATGATATTCCACCGAGAATTTTCCTCATGAATTTACCTCCAGTTCTTTTCTGATTTCTATTCAAGCATAAATTTCGGCTAAGGTTCTTGCATTTACAACGCCCCACCCACCTTAAGGTCCCGTTAGGGACCGGCTGCTACGCAGTTAGGTGGTGCGGGTGTGTCCGCCTGATTTCGCTCCCTTGATGCCAACTTCAGGCGGACCGAGGGGCTTTAACCCCGATGCGTGATGCGGTGTTAGCCGATGCCATTGCCACCATTGAGAAACTTACAAGTCTGACCTACCTGGTTTCCAACCGACTTCCTGAGACCAAATGTGAGACTTTTGTATTATATTCCATACGATCGGATCTTTACCTTCAACATATTTAGGCCATTCATTCTTAAATAATTTCATCAATCGATGTTTTTCCTCGGCATATCTCAAGCAATCTTCCGGATGCCCCCTAAGATAATCTCTAAAAAGTATAGTCATTTGTTCTGAAAAACTTCCTAGTTGTCTTACGTGAATATGAGTTCTTCTTGCCCCAGGAACTTCCCTAAAATATCTCTTCGTCTTGTCTGGATTTTCTTCACGAAGTACAAATCCAACAGCTTTGATTTTATCCTTATAGACCAGTACATCCTCGAAATCCAGGACAGAGATCTGAATATCTATGATCGGTTTTGCATCTAGTCCAACAACTGACGTCGAACCAACATGATCTATCCGGACTGCAAGGTCCCCCAATGATTCCCTTAATTTCATTCCAGTTTCAAGGAACAGATTTCTCCATTCTGGATCATGTTTCGCTATTCTCCATTGATCTTCCATGAAATTGCTCCTTTGAAATAAATCTCTGCAATGGTTTCACCTAACGTTTCCGTGTTCACGAGGTCCCACCGCCTTAAGGCCACATAGTGACCGGCAGCGACGCGGTTAGGTGGTGAGGAGTCCTGGCAATAGCTTCCTCGACTTATCTCTCCCGGGACCCAGGCAGTTGTCCGCCGATGCCCTTGCATCCTTTATTACATTCAAATTATTGTTACTTAGCATTCAAATGACGGCAAATCTTTTATCTCCTCATTAAAGATAGCTTCCCAAGTAAACCAATCATCAGAACTTAATACACCAACAATTTGTAAACCAGAGGGTTCCACTGAAGCATATAGATAATACTCTGACTTCCCTTCCTCGCCAAACCAAGCTTGAACATTATTATTTATTATTTGCATTGGAAGTTTTGAATATATGACTGCAAGTTTATCCCAGGTTTCCTCGCTAAAGTTACTGAAGTCTAAACAATACACTCTATCTATCCTAATCTTGGGTTCGTTAATAATTTCGCTGTTATCATAAAAACAAACTGACAAACCAATCATCTCCTATAGCAAAACCAAAGTACTTAGTGGTTTTTGAATAATTCCTCGCAGCGGTTTCATCTAAACGTTCATGCATTCACGAAACGCCCCAGCCATAAATTACTCTTATCTTAGGCTGGAGCGTTTGTTGTCTGAGTTTCTTCCATGATTATACATCTGGGCAACCGAGGTACGGTAGTCCAGATGCGTGAATATGGTGTATCTGCTATTCCTCGCTTCCTGGATTAATCTCAAATTCTTTTATTTTCTATATTCAATAATATAGGCATGCGGAATGTCATCAATTTCATATTGAGTTCTAAAAGCCATTCCATGCCCTACAATTATTACATGATCATAGTTCAAATATTTATTGATGACTCCATCCATTCGTGCTTTCATCATTGGTTTGGACTCCCATAGTCGGGTTTCACCCACAGGATAATTTCCGTTATTTAAATCAAAATCAGTTCCGAGTTTTTTCAATTGTTCTAATGAATCATATTGAAATGTTAGATCGGGTTGCCATTCTCTTAAATCAAACTCAACCTGAATCTCAAGATATAATTCCTTTGACAAAATTGCAGCTGTTTGCAATGCTCTTGTATACGGTGATGAAAGTATTAATTGAGCATTCTGAAGTCTTTCGTCTTTGGATGCCTTATAGACTTGCTCAACTCCAAGTTGAGTTAAAGGGACTAGATCCCTACCATGGCCCTTAAGTTTGTATTTCTCATTAATATCCCAATCTGGTTCACCGTGACGAACAAGATAAAAGGTAGTCATAGTTTCCCACCCTCCTTTTTGAATTTAGAGCCATTCGAGGAATTGCAGATAACGTTTCCGCCTTCTTCGAATTACTCTGTTTAACTGTTCCTTTCCCTCTCCACAAATCCTCATGCAGACACGATTTATTTTGAAAATGGCTATTACGACCTCAATTTATGATACTTATATATATTATTCTATTGCCTCCTTACACTATTGCCCCAAATGTGCAATTAAACATGTCTTTGAACCTTTACATTAAATTCTGACGTTGTCGGAGTAATATACTCAATATAATTTACCGAGCCGTTATAATTTAAATAAGCTTCATAGCGAGTTCTAATGGTTGGTAGAGTAATGAAATCCAATACTTTGTCCTTGGGAACCCAACGACAGTCGCTTGTTTCGTCAGAGGTAGTTAACTCTCCTCCTTCAACTTTACATACGAAATCAAACATGACCTTCGTCGGGACATCAGTTGTGCCATCATACCACTTATGTATCACTGTGCTAGAAACAATATTAATCAAATGACTTACGGTCGCATCTATACCACTTTCCTCTTTGATTTCACGAATCACACCATCAATTAGATTTTCCCCAACTTCAGTAATTCCACCAGGATATACCCAGCCATCATCATGAGCTTTTACCAATAGGATATTTCCGTTCCCATCCTCTACAATTCCTCCAGCAGAAACGATATGTGTTGGAAATGCCATTTTTCATCCTCCATTTCATCATATTTACTTATTTTTTTCGACTTTGTTTCCGTACAATTCTACCTTTTGTTCTTCTTAGTGTGAAGATCATCATTTCCTTTTTGATTTTTTGCGGTGATTTCTTATAACTTTCTTATATTCACGAAACGACCCAGCCTTAGATAGCTTTATCTTAGGCTGGGTCGTTTGTTATCTGAGTTTCTTCCATAATTATGCATCTGACAACCAAGGGGCAGTTGCCCCGTAACGTGAATAGGATGTTATCCGAAGTTAATGCCTCCATTGAAATATCCATCAATAGTTTGTCACTCATTTTCGAACTGGGTACCACCTCAACTCTTCCAGATTTGTATAGTTTGGTCTTGCAAATCTATATTCATATAGAATCTTTCCCTCCTGGTTTAAAGCTTTTGGAGTCAAGTCCAACAAATTGATAGTTTTATTCCATGAAAAAGTAATAGGTTCCCCTAATACCACTTTTTTTCTTTGCTTTTCTCCTTCAGGCCCTGCTTCTAACAGAGTCACTTCAGGGTCAGTTACTATTAAACACAGTTGCCTGTTCTTCCTCTTCCGCTATAGTGACTCCACCAATTGTTTTCACAGGATCGCTATTATGGAAGAAATATGTTGATGCCCTGGAAACCCAAAGAAAACTAAACTTCTTATTACTAATAGCTGTTACAGATTTTTCTTTTGAATTAAATATATAGACTTTACCCCAGTTATAATCTACCTGATCAAGAAGAATTGCATCTTTTGGTACAAAACTATTCGCTCTTGCAGCACTTAACCCGTTAGTTCTATACCCACCCCAATAAATACTGACAAGCACTAGAAAAGCAATAATAACTAGCGGTATTAATCTGTTTTTCATCTTTTCCCCCTATGCATTAATTTCATATAACGTTCTTGTATTCACGAACCCGAGAGGCTTAAGGCGCGAAGTACCGGGTCAAGACTTAGCATCACAGGGTTGTTCACTTGAATCCACTCCTCTGAAATCCCTCGGGCGAACCATGGGCAATTGCCCCCCGTAGCGTGAATGCGGTGTTAGGCGATGTTACGTCCATCCATGAAAAACTCACACATTACTATATCGTTCTTAATTCATCACCATCACTTCGGGTCAATCCATTGTCCCATTTAATTCTTTCAATGGTTTTAATACTGTTTTCTTTTCGAGGTGCAGCCAACTTACGTTTGATCTTTATATCGAGAATTCCCCAGCATTCTCCATCAACAACTAAACAAACTTTCGTAGAATCATGAGACCAAACAATATTTACAAAATTACATTCTTGAATTGCAGGTTTTATTTGGTTATATATCCACAAATGATCAAGTATTTTATATTTTTGGTTGTCAGAATTATAGCTACAAAAATACAAATATCCCGTTTCCCCATCATCTTCGAATATAACCAACCAACGTTCATCTGGGGATATTGCATCAATCAAGAAATTATTGAGTTCTTTCTTGCTTTCATGATTTTTAGTCATCATTTATCTTCCTTGTCATCTTTATTATGCCGTAATTTCGGATAACGTTCTCGCATTCACGACGTCCCAGCGCCTTAAGGCTCCGTCAGGAAGCCGGTTTTTTTCTAGCTTTTATAATATAAAATGAGATGTATCCCAAATCACTTTCAAGTTATCTTATTATCCTAGTATTTTATTGAATGTTTGTTCTTACGAACAGAAAATAACTGATGTAATCCACACGTCCCCAAAGCCTTGAACCATTGTATATAATTACTTTTTACATACTAAGAAATACTGAATCATACCGGCTACTTTTTCTTTTTTTTCTATTTCAAAGTAATTCTGAAGCATAGTATCAAATTCTTGAGATGACATATTAAATTTATCAGGTCTGCCTAAATGCTCCTCAATTAACTTTGTAATTCGGAAGATTGGACTATCAAAGTTAGGAATATCAAGAACAAATCTTCCATAAGGTTTTATGATTCGATAAGCTTCTATGATTGCTTCTTCAACAAAGTCCTTTTCAAAATACTCAAGTATGCCGACACACGCGCCAATGGCAAAATAATTATCTTCAAAAGGTGTTTCATGTATACTTCCGCAATATAATGATCCAATAGGCAATTTCCTTTTTGTAACAAACTCATTAAGGAGTTGGATGGTTTTACTGCTTATATCAACCCCATGATATGTTGAGAGCCATTTATCGTACCCATTAAACATTAGGTTTAAACAGCATCCAAGATCAACAAATTTCATATTTGTATCTGGCGATAGATACTCCTTGATTTCCTTACGTCCACTATCGGAAAGCGAGCCTTCCATTTTCAGCCTTTGAAATATAGGGTAGTCGGGATGATTTGTGATATGCTCCGGTAGATCTTCGTATAAATCAATACCCCTCCTCCCAAAATCAATAGCTTTATCGTAAGACTTTGAAACTGATTCCAACTGGTTTGCCATTTTATTATCTAAACTCCCTTCGCTTTATTTCAGTACTGTCCTGACCCAAAAATTACACCTCTCAATTTTACCGCAATAACCCAATTTCTTATTGGAATGGTTTTTCGTTTTTTTGGGGGTTAATTCAATGTTTTTAAAGTGGTTTACCGGAATTTCCTATAACGTTACTGTATTCACGAACCCGAAAGGCTTTAGGCGACATAGTCGCCGGGTGGCTCCGCCACTTAGAAATGAGCTGAATTATTGAGTCTTGAAAAATAATTTCCATAAATACCCTCCACTAATACATTATTTCGTTCCTTTCATCTAACCTTGTTGTATTCACGATATCCCAGCGCCTTAATATGCTCATTACAGGAAGTTAAGGTTTTTTTGCTAAATACAAAACTATAGTATCATTAAGCGTTATTTTATTACCTGCATCTAATATTGCAGTTCTTATACCCTCAAAAAAATTTGTTCTATATGGCTCTTTTAACGCAATATGGTCGCAATGCGTACCTGTATACAATACAAATTCATCTGCATTAAACTCTCTTGTTTTGTGATAATTTCGGCATTCAAAATCAACAAAGCCATATTTATCAACATTGCTGTAAGCTAAGCTACAAGTATACTTATTGTCAGGATAAAAATACTTACTATAAACATCTTGTATGCTAGCATACAAGTCTTCGTTTGGAGTTTTATAATCTGTTCTAGTCATCATCATTGCAAATGTCCCGCCGTTTTTTAGTAGATTATTAACTTTTGGGAAACCGATTTCTTCCGGTATCCATTGAATCGTCGCAGCAGAATATACCAAATCAAATTTTTGTTGTCCAAAGTCATATGTTTCAAAATCGGCATTTACAATATGAAAATTGTTATATGAACTAAACTTATTCTTTGTATATTCTGCAAGATGTTCTCCAAGTTCAATCGCCAAATACGAACAACCTGTTTTTAAAATTGGTTCAGTGGCTTGACCTGTTCCGGGACCGATTTCAAGAACTGTTTTATCTTTATCAAGTTTTGCATACTGAATAACATCAGAAAAAACTTCCTCACAATAACGAGGTCTCCATTTATCAAATTGTTCCGGGATACTGTCAAAAACTTTTCTAAACTCCATGATATTCCCTCCCAAACAAAATACAAATAATTTGTGCATCACTCAATTTTTTACAAATACGTTCCAGTCCAGTTACTTCTTCAAAATGCCTGGTTACTCAAAACCAATTACTATATGTATTTAGTTCACGACAATTTCAGGTAACTTTCCCGAATTCACAAATGTCCACTGCTTTTGTCCGCCTGAAACGAATTCCCCGAAATTCCTCGGTGCAGACCGAGGACAGACTTGCCAATCCGCAGTGTGAATGCATTGTTTCCTGAAGTCGTCGATTCTTTGATTATATTCCTAATTCCATTATTAGGATAATACTTCATTGAAATGCCTCATTGCTCATTTCAATAGTGCTCTATGTGGTCTTTATATGTGTACTAAGTTTCTCGACGATTTCAGTTAACGTTCTAGTATTCACGAAACGCCCCAGCCTTAGATAACTCTTATCTTAGGCTGGGGCGTTTGTTGTCCGAGCTTTTTTTCATGATTATACATCTTGACAACCAAGGGGCGATAGCCCCGCAGCGTGAATGCAGTGTTAGATGAAGTCAGTTGGCTTCATTGAATAATCCCAATCCTTCTTTTACAACCTTGATCAGTTCATCTTTATGATCAGGATGACACGCAATTATGTAAGGTTCTGTTTTCATGCCTGTAAAAGGATTACCCTCAAAATCAGTCACAATTCCCCCTGCTTCTTTTACCATTAAAATTCCTGAGTAAAGGTCATCTCCTGCGGAATTGTAAAGGACAATTCCATCTATATCGCCTTTAGCAAGCATGCACCATTGTAATGTCGGTGCCCATAATCTCATCATTCTCTTACAGTTCAAATCGATATGTTGTCTTAATGTAACTGCTCTAATGTCGTTTTGGACGTTATGTCCTTGAATCCATCCAATATTCCCTCTTCTGAAATTGTCATTACTTTTCATTTTCATTTTTGTTCCATTGCAATGAGCGCCTTCATTAATGCAAGATTCAAAAAGTCTGTCCGTCATTGGTTCATATACAACACCAAGAACTGGCTCTTTCTTATACATCAAAGTAATTGAGGTACTGAACACAGGCAGACCAATTGCAAAGTTATTTGTCCCATCCAATGGATCAATTAACCATAACCAGTCTGATCTTATCCCGTTATCCCCTGCTTCTTCGCTATGAATTTGATGATATGGAAAAGCGCTTTGTATACCTTTCAATATGATTGCCTCAGCCATATGATCTACTTCAGTCACGACATCACCAAAGCTATCCTTGGCCCTTAAATGTTCAATGTTACCAAATTTCTCTTTGGCTATGAGTCCAGCTTGTTTAATTAATTTTTCTGAAAGTTCTTTCGCACATTGAATAATCTCTGTTTCCATGATTCACCTCTTTCGTATAATCCATCTGTTTTCATCTAACGTTTCCGTGTTCACGACGTCCCACCACCTTAAGCGAACGAAGTGAGCGGCCGCGATGCGGTTAGGTGTTGTGGATGTGTCCCGGCAATTACTTCCCGGACTTAACTCCCGGGACCGAGGCAGCTTGTCTACCGATGCGTGAACACATTGTTATAGGATGTCAGCGTCTTCTTCGAAATATATATTTAATTACTCCAATCCTAAACGAAATCATCAATCAATGAGCGGCCATTGATTATCCGCATATGACTATCTCGTAGAAAATCCAGAGTCCAGTCATCCGGCTGACGTAAATCCCAGCTCCGGTACATTCCTACTATTACAATTATTTCGCGAAGCTTTAGAAAGAGTGGTAACTGTTCTTTCCAACCGTCGGGTAGCTGTCGGCCATCCTCCGTATAGCCTCGTATGAAATGCTCAATAAATAATTCGTACTGGACCTTCCGATCGAACTTCGAATCTTCGCCGAAAACATAAAGAAAATAATAAAGTTGTATGGCAATGTCTTCCGCAAACCAACTGTATTGGCATTCATCGAAATCAAAAAGTATAATTCCGCCTGTTTCATCGACAGTAAAATTGCCCACGTTAATATCCCCGTGAATCAAGCCGAAATTGTCAGATGAAACAGATAATCTATTCAAACGTTCAATTAATTCATCGAGGGCAAGCAATACAGATGTATGCTCTGGAGGTATATACTCCCGTGCCCGCAATAGGTACTCATTGCGCTCCCACGAGTGTCTTCTTGCCAGCGGTTTGTAACGCTTGGATAATTCATGAAGTTGACCCGTTATTCGGCCGCACTGCTCATAAAGTAATGAATTGCCTAAGCATTCTGGGTATCCGATCTTACGACCGGGAGCGTATAGAAATGAGGTAACGAAGAAATCAACTATGTCTCCAAAAACACGTTCAACATATACACCTTGCGTCGAAGGAACTGGTTCTGAGACCGACATCCCATTCACAGCAAGATAACGAATCCATTCTATTTCGGCTTCAATACCTTCCTGATCACGTAGAGAACTGGGGGTGAACCGAAGAATGTATTTACGCCCATTGACAGTATAATAGAATATAAAATTTTGAAATCCTCCAATGAGAGAAAGCGCAGCTTGATTCAAACCAAAACGTGCGGCGCCTTCCTTAACGTACTCATCCTTGAATATCGATTTTATTTTGGGGTCCATATTACTCTCCTATGTTCTAAAGAATTCTTAGTTGTACTACTAAGCAAATCAAACAAATCATGGTAATGTGATTCTGCTGACTATTATGTTTTTACGCTGATTTCCTATAACGTTTCCGCATTCTCGACGTTCAAGCTGTTTAAAGACCGTAGGTCCGGGCTGCTCCGCTACTTAGCCGTTTGAATATGTCAGGTGACTTTGCTTCCCCGATATGCCTCTTACGGACCAAGGGTCGGGCTTGTCCCGACCCTCAGCGTTGAATGCGATGTTATCGGATGTCAGCGATTGCTTTGAATTACTTACAATAGTTCTTTAACTATCATACCAGTTAGTTGAATAATTAGTTTGCATACAAAAAATTGAACACTTTATCTATTATCTTCTACTAATCTATATCCTTCATACTTAAGTTTTTCAGTTTTTGCTCTTCCATCTTCAGAGTAAAAAACCCAATCAGTAATGAAACCATACTTTTTACGATTGTACTCATGCTTATTACGTTCATACTCAGAAGAACTATCTCTCGGATCAGATTCAGTACCCAAAAAACTGTTAACCGAAGACATTACTGCAAAACCTGTATTCTCGATGACTTCAAATTTAGAAACATCATCTACATAAAGAGGTAAATTCCCACAGAATGCGTCGTTTTTATCTTTTGAATATGGAAACTCTATAACTTCAAAACTATTAGGGTCTGCATTAATTACTTTATATACTGACCAGTCATCACTCGCGTAAATATATACTTTATTCTTATCTTTTGCATAACGATATCTGCCTTTGTCGCTAATGATTTGAAATGTATCCGGATCAGACCCTTCTATTTTTTCGCTTTTAAAATACACACTTGTGTTATCTCTTGCGAAACCATGGTATTTTAAAATTTTGAATTCATCTTTTTTTACATTTATCGGAGTAACTCTTCTACCAACGCCTGTATCATAGGAAACGTAGTTCCACGTTCCATTTTCATAAACAAATCCCGGTTTGTATGAGTTCCACAAATGCAAAATAATAATAAAACTTAACACAATAAGTCCACTAATTGCTAACCTTTTCTTCATCAAAATCAATCCATTCTAAAAAGGTGTATAGCGTCGTTTTCGCTTAGCTAGATTTTACCTTTAATGGTTATTTATTCTTTTTGTTGCTCGTTAGTTAAGGTTCACCAACGAACTTAATTGATTTTTATTTCTGATTATTTTCGCTGATTTCCGATAACGGTTCCGTGTTCACGACGTCCCACCACCCTAAAAGAACGAGGTGACTGGCCGCGATGCAGTTGGATGGTGCGGATGTGTCGTTTGAATCAACTTCCCTGACTTATCTTCTGGCGACCGAGGCAGCTTGACTGCCGATACGTGAACACATTGTTTGAATAAGCCTACTATGATTTTTAGTTATATTGAAGACTCACTGATTGTTTTAATTTGTTGAATTACATCTGATATCTCATTTGGATCCTTAATGACAAATAAATGATTCACTACATCTTCACTGGGTTCCTCTGGTTTCGACATTTCCTGTCTCTCCAACACTTCCTGATAACTCGAAGCATTTCGAAAGATGGTCTTAGGTCGGTTTGTTTTTTCTATTCGTTCTATCAACACTTCGGTTGGTAAATCAAAGTACACAATAATACATTTAAATCCTTTCTCATAAAAATAACGGAGGACATTTGAACGTGCTGGATTATGAAGGTTGGAATTACTTAAAATGATATGAAAATGACTTTGCTCTATAGCATACTCAACAATCGTATTAGTTACGGTGAATTTCAACTTGTTTGGTCCTTCTTGGGGACGTAGTTTCATATAGTGTTTATTGATAAATTCAGCATGATTGTCCTGATCTATGACAATAGCTTCTTGTAAAATTGATTCTAATTCATTTGCAAATGTAGTCTTGCCGCTATGTGTTTTTCCGACCGTCATGATCATTAGACGATTCATTATCATACCTCCATGGTCGCACTCTTTTATGTGTTTTAGCCGATCTTTCAGATAACGTTCTCGTATTCACGACGTCCATTCCTCTTAAATAGCTCTTATCTTAGGGGAATGGTTGTGTCCGCAGATTCAACTACTTGAAAATGCATTTGCGGACCGAGGGTGAATGCCCCGAAGCGTGAATACTGTATAAGACGAAGTTAACGCTTTATCATATTAGTCACACAATTCCTTTGGTTCCTTTCAAAGAGTTTTTAGTAGGTCATTACTTTCTTTAAAAGTGTTTTACTTATCTCTATTTGTTCACTTCTTTTTCCAATTGTGTTATCTTATCTTAAAGAAGCTGAGTGCGGCAAACACTCGGCAAAACAACTGGCTTGGATGGGATTATCCTTCTACTGTCGAAAAAGAATAAGAATCCACCTTTGGCGCTAACCTTGGGGTGGGTTCTTACTTTCTCTTGTTGTTATTACTGATGTATGTTAAAAGAGCAAGAATAAACATTCCTAAAAGGAACATAATCGTTATTGCATCTTTTACTTCCATAGTATCATCTCCTCTCGAAGGGATACTATGCCCACCCAAGATTCAATTGTCTTTTACTATTATACCATAATATACCAGTATAATGAAGAACAATTGTTCGGGTTTTTATAAGTCTTTGTAATGTTTTAATCTCGTTAATTTCACCTAACGTTTGGCATTCACGAACCTTCACTACCTTGAGGCTGAAGAGCCGGCCGCGACGCGGTTAGGTAGTGCAAGTTGTCGCCTGATTCGCTTCTCTGCAAATTCTCCTGGCGACCGAGGGATCATTAGAGACCCGATGCGTGAATGCGGTGTTAGACGAAGTTAACGCTTCTTTGTGCTACTTACAAACGTATTGATGTCATTCAAAAAATACTTTTATAACGTCCTTAATACGCCTTTAATACGATTTTTATTTCAAGTTATTTTATCGCTTTTAATGTGCCTTTGAATATTCTTTAATGGACTCTCCTGGTTCACTTCTTTTACCAATTGTGTTATCATACTTTTAAAGAAGCCGAGTGCGGCTAACACTCGGCTCAACAATTGGCTTGGATGGTTTATTCCCTTCTAAGCGATCAGAATAAAAACCCACCTTCGGCGCTAACCTTGGGGTGGGTTTTTACTTTCTCTTGTTGTTCGAATTAATGTAAGTTAGAAGTGCGAGGATGAATGATCCAAATAAAAACATGATCGTCAACACATCTTTAACTTCCATGGCTTCACCTCCTTTCGAAGGGAAACCATGCCCACCCAAGATTCAATTGTCTTTCCTATTGTACCATCATCTACCAATAAGGTGAAGAACAACTGTTCTCTATTCTTGGATCTTAAACCCGTTAATTTCGTTTAACGTTGTTGTAATCACGAAATGCCACAGCCTTAGATAGCTCTTATCTTAGGCTGTGGCGTTTGTTGTCTAAGATTCTTCCATGATTATACATCTGACAACCAAGGGGTGATAGCCCCGATGCGTAAATATTGTGTTATAGGATGTGGCTGCCTTCTCCGAGATACTCACATTATGGTTTTGTCGCTTTCCATATGTATTTCAATTCTTTAACACCGATTTTCCCGTCAATCATACTTTCTTTTAGTTTCTTCTCAAAATCACTTTTCAGCTCCGGTAACGTGTAGTCCGGATTACCTGGTATATCAGAAAGGAATTTTGCAAACTCCATTTCATTAGGAAAATAAAAGACCGCCTCATTGTATTCTTCAATTTCTATATTTACATAGCCATTAGAAGCTAATCGTTGTCTTACTATATCCACATTATTATGAATTCCATAAATAATTCCTCCTGATGTCAGCAATCTACTGTGATTTAAAATGGAAGTTGGTCCTCTTCTGTCATAAATAAGATCAAACTGTTCATCATGAAAAGGCATCTCAACTTTGGTTGTTGCATAAATGAATTCTACATTCTTTACATGACTCAAAACTAACGATTCTTGGGCAATTCTAATCATTTCAATGGAGTTATCAAATCCAATAATTTTCTTGGCGTATTTTGACATATTTAGTGTGAAATCGCCGTGACCACAGCCCGCATCCAGTACAGATTGAAACTTCGGTAACATACTCATTAATCGTTTTTCAAAAACTTCTTCTGCGGATATTCCTTCTGTAAAAAATATTGATCTTCCTTTATAACCGCCATTTCTTCTGGCGATCATATCATACCAATCTACTCCCACAATATAACCTCCCTAATATACTCGTTCTGCAGTAATTCCCTATAACGTTCTTGTATTCACGAAACAACCCAGCCCTAGATAGCTCTTATCTTAGGCTGAGTCGTTTGTTGTCTGAGCCTCTTATACTTCTGACAACCAAAGGGCGATAGCCCTGAAGCGTGAATACTGTGTTATGTGATGGATCAGCCCTCTTCGAACTATTCACATCTATATTTCTGCTTTATTAAGATTATAATCATCGCTAAAGTGAGCGTGGATTCTGTGCCCACCAAATAAATCCCCATCTAGATATTCACAATAAATTTCATTGGATCGAATCTCTATTTCTATCAAACTAATTAATTCAACAAACTCTTCTATTGTTATGTCAAATTCGCCTGCATCTACAGCATCCCAATCAAGTTCAGCATCATTCTCATCATATTCTGGCCAAAATTCATTCTTAAAGTCTATCAACTTCTCAGCGATTTTTATTTTTGCTGCCTCCTCGAAACTCTCTAATTCAATAAACAACAATTCGGCTTTCCGTATTAATTCTTCAATATCAGTGCTTTCATCCACCATTTTCAGTGCCCAATGCACCTTTCCCTCATTGTGTATATATGAATATAGTTCAGTGCTATACTCAAAATGGCCGATTCCGTTTACTTTAATGATCTCTTCCATTCAGGTTTCCTTTCAAATGAAATCCCAAGCTTAGATGATATGACTTATTGCTGATCTTTCACCTAACGTTGTTGTATTCACGAAACGATTCAACCTTAGATAGCTCTTATCTTAGGCTAGGTCGTTTGTTGTTTGAGCTTCTTCCTTGAATTATACATCTGACAACCGAGGGGCGAATTGCCCTAAGCGTGAATGCGGTGTAATATGATGCCGGACACTTCAAAGCCGATCTTTAAAAATCCTCCATTGTCTTATATCCTCCACCCTTATGGAAATGCATTATTCCTTCAACTTCATTAATATATCCATTGATTTCAATGTATGGATTATCGAGATCTATATTGTTATTCCCTTCATACATTTCCATAGGAGCAAAAACTGTAAGAAACAACTCTTCCCCCGGATGAATATCAAGTTTATTACCCTTTGACTCGATCTTAAAATCATTTCCTTTTGTTCCATTGTCTATTTTTATTGGAAAACTTAAATTAACATTATTCTGTTTTATAATGTACCTCGAGTTGTTTTGTAATTTCAAAACAAAATTCAAACCATTTGAACTTTCTGATTTACTATCCAATGTTAACGAAATATCATCTATATCCTCATGTGTGACCTTTATTTCATGGTTATTAGTACAACTAGCACAAAGTAACACTACCAGAATTATAAATAATAGTGTTTTTTTCAACTTCAAAGAATTCTCCTTTCAAAATATTAACGTCCGGTTTCGTCTAACGTTCTTGTATTCACGAACCCTCACTGGCTTAAGCGCGCAGCGCGGGTCATCAGACTTAGCCGGTCAGGGTAGTCCGTTGATTCCGCTTCTCCGAAAAAACTTCTAGCGGACCAAGGGCATTGCCCCCTAAGCGTGAATGCGGCGTTATCTGATACCAGCGGCCTCTTTGAAATACTATCAATTTCTTAAATCCATTTCATAAATGTCTTATTGATCACTTCAATATTGTTATTCTTCGCCCAATCTATTAATGTGTATATCTCGTTATTGGTGTTAATAATTTTAAAACATAATGCAATTGGAACTATTCTATTCTTCTTTGGTTTAATACCAATTATGTACTTACCATCAATAAATATCTGGGATATTTCTTTGGCTTCGAATTGATTGTTATTAATAATTAAAACTCTACTATCGAGCTGTAATAGCCTGGGCTTTAAAAATCTCCTTATAACAGCTATAGCAATAATCAATAAATAGATAATACAAAAAACTATATAAAGTAATTTTTGGGATTTGTTACTTGTTATAATGATATTGAAAATACTTAATAAAGTCAGAATCGACATGCTGATAATTAACCTAATATTCAAGGGATATCTTATATAAGTTTTCATTAATTCTCCTTTCGCTGGTTGCAGATAACGTTCTTGTATTCACGAACCCGAGAGGCTTAAGGTCGTAGCGCCGGGTCGTCAGACTTAGCCTCGCAGGGTTGTCTGCCTGATTCCGCTTCTTTGAGATGCCTCGGGCAGACCAAGGTCGGCACCAGCCGCCGCAGCGTGAATGTGGTGTTAGGTGAAGTCTGGACAGTTTAACTTACATAGGTTTTATCCACATTGAAGTATAACCCATGGATTCTCAAAGTTTTTCTCTTTCAGGTCTTTCTCTCTAATCCAAAAATACAATCTCCCCACATCCCCCCACATAAAACCAATTTCTTCTTCAGAATCGATTTGTAGTAATAATATCCAATCATAAACCCCTTTCTCTAGTTCATTTCTTGCTGGGTTGTTATACCCAGTGCCATCACCACAATATAAACCATTTGTTACTAACTGACATTCTAAGTACATATCTCCTTGGATATTATCCGGGTAGCCTTGTATTCTATGAATTAATCCATCTTGTACTGCCTGACCGGTTAATTGCTGCTGCAGTTCAAAATAATTATCTGATTTTTCTTGGTCTAAATTTAGGTTATCTATAAAAGGAGATTCCCATGGAGGTAAGCAAACTTCACTTATATAGTTCAATTCACAAGAACCAAAGGTTCCTTGTTCGAGAAATATTGTTGGCTCCTCTATCCTAATTAATTGGCTTGGCTCTTGAGAAAAAAATAAAATTCTAAATCCATTTTTATCGTTTGGGTCATACCCCCATGGTTGCTCAAGCGCATCATAAAAGAACGAAAGAATTCCACTACTAGGTAATAAATCACTCAAATCAAATGGCTTTACCTCATTTAAGTTTAGTTGACAAATAAAATATAGTGGTTGACCGGCATCATTCTGTGGCCATAAAAATCCTTGAGGAACATCAGGACGACCACCAAACTTAGATCTCCCTATATTGATATTTTCATCGTTTTTATTATCTGTAGTGATTCTAATTGAGTCTCTTGACAAATTTAATAATGCTTTGGAAACACTCCCTAATCCATTACTTTCAATTAATTGTTCTAACTCTTTCTTGTCCATAACTTTACCTTTCTGAAATAACTAATCAATAATAAATTGATACCTAGGATTTCACCTAACGTTTCCGTATTCCCCGACGTTCAAGCGGCTTAAGGACCGTAGGTCCGGTTGGCTCCGCCACTTAGCCGGGTGAATCCACTTCCCCGAAATGCCTCTTCCGGACCAATGGGCGAGCTTGCCTCGGCCCGCTGCGTTGAATGCGATGTTATCTGCTGTTACTGCCATCATCGAATAATCAACAAAATCTTTCCTGTTTATGTTTAACTATTTCTTCAAGTTCTTTTCCTATTAATAAACTTGTAAAGTAATATATCCAATATATTTATTGCAATACCAATTAATGCAACCAAAATCGGATAACAATATATTTTATGTGTCGTTACTCGCATAAATTGCAAGTGTTAAATATGAAAAGTCTAATTTATCAATTGTGCTTTTTTCTAGTTCAATCAAATACATAACACTTTGAATTCGGTTACCAAATCGAATTAGTGACGAAAAGATTATAAGAATAAATAATATATTGTATGATAATAATCCCTTGTATGTTCTCATTTTTTCTTTTCCTTTCGAGAGTAAAATCTAATCATTAATTAGGTGCTTTTATATATTGTTGCAGTAATAGCAGATAACGTTTCCGTGTTCGCGACGTCCCACCACCTTAAGGCTCCATAGGAGCCGGCCGCGATGTGGTTAGGTGGGTCGGATGTGACGCCTGAATCTACTTCCCTGACCTATCTCCTGGCGATCGAGGCGGCTTGTCCGCCGATGCGTGAACACATTGTTATCGGATGTCAGCGCCTACTCTGAATAGCCAACATCATTATTATTATCTTATATGCTAAACTGTTTTAAATGATGGTCTAGATGTTTATATATGCCCATGCCCCATTCTTCAGGAGAAAGTTTCCCAAAGAAAGGATGTGGGATTTTTGTACATTTTTCAGGTCCATTTTTTTGAAACACAATTATTTTTTGAATTAAAATTTCTTTTTCTTTATCAAATTCTTTTTTATCAACAATCATGATAGTCGGAATCGTAGACATATTTTTTGGAAGCGGCTTATCGTTATAGAACATGGGCTTCACAAACTTTCCTATTAATATCCCAAGCCAACTTCTTGAAGAAGTAGAGTTTCCCATCGCTACATCCTGAAACGAAGAGCAATGGGCTAACATTTGAGCAACATTCATTTTGCCCCAATTTCGTTGTGAATCCGGACGTAATTGTTTGATACGGCCTATAATTTCATTTGCATAACATTCATCAAAAATGTTATCCATTTGAATGACACCTCCGTGAAAAAACGAGTATTATTTCTTGCGCTGATTTACGATAACGTTTCCGCATTCACGACGTTCAAGCGGCTTAAGGCACGTAGTGCCGGGTGGCTCTGCCACTTAGCCGGTTGAATTTGTCCGGTGACACGGCTTCCACGAAATGCCTCTTTCGGACCAAGGGTCGGGTGTCCCGGCCCGCAGCGTTGAATGCGATGTTATCTGTAGCCGATGCCTTCTTCGAACTACTCAAAAGATCTTGCTCTTATCCAATATCTTTGGATTATTATTCCGTCTATCTTAACTTCAGATTCAAATTTTCCGCCATTATTCTTTATTGTCCTAGCAGAACCTATATTGTCATAGTCACAAGTAACTAAGGCTTTATCTATTCCAATATCCAATGCTTTCTTTAAAGCTAACTTTAATAATGTTGTTGCATAACCTCTTCTTCTTTCACTTGGCCTTATACCATACCCAATATGTCCACCACTTTCTAGTAATGAAGCATTTAGTGTATGTCTTATATTCGTAGCTCCTATAATTCTGTCTTTATTCTGATCAAAAAGCCAAAATGTTGAACTATTCACCTTGCCTTCAGCTAGATCCTTAGAAGTTCTTAATCTATTCATTTCCGTTAGTAATTTATCAAAATCAGAATAATCATACCGTAAAACAAATGGTATCATACGCTCTCCAGTGCTACTCCACTCTTGAACCATATCAATATATGCTTCCTTGTAAAGTGTAGATGGTTCAACTAAATAGATGGCTTCCATGAGTATTCCTCCCAAAAGTATATAAGCACCGGTTTCAGATAACGTTTTGTATTGACGACGTCCTGGCCCCTTAGAGTCGTTGCTTATAGTTATGAGGCTTGCCGAACTCCTAATGTAGTGACGTCCCGACGGGCTTAGGGGGCTGGATGTGGTCACTCGCTTCTCAGAGTGACCCGGAGCGTCAATATGATGTTAGCCGAAGGAAGTTCTGGAAGCAGCCATTGTATTTAAAGCGTTCTCAAAATAGCTATATACTTCATCTGCAATTCCCAGAAACTCTTCAACAGGTACATTACTATCCAAATAACAAGCATACAGATAATCAACTAAAGCGGGGTCAATCTCGCAATAGTTTAATATGGCATTCTTCATCTTAATAATGTCATCTTGCCATACACCTGTATCTTCTAAAACCAAAGAGTATAATGCACGAATTAATCTCTTAGAATAACCTTTAATATATCTAGTTTTCATTGTGTTATCACTAGCATTAGAAAGTAAACGATGTATACGATTTACTTCCTCCTTGGTCTCTGTATTTAAGTCTAAAATGAACTCTGGAGAAATAATTATCGGTGGTACTTTTTCACCAACGTCATGACCATATATGCAAACACAAATTATCTTAACCCAAAAACCCCACTCATTCGGTTTACTTAATACATCGTCAATCGAGCAAATGATCGTATCAATCTTAGTTACTACTGGATATTCTTCCAAAAGCCTGTCTTTAATGTTTGACAATCTTTCGTAATCAATATCTTTGGGATTTACACATACAATAGTAAAGTCTGCATCTGACTTAAAAGGTTTAGCAGTTCCTTTTGGAATCGAGCCACACATATAAATGCTATGAATCTTACCTTTAAATTCGGTAAGTATATGATCTATATACTTATTAACAAAATCCTTATATTCACTTTGTATTACAATTCTATTTATAACTTTTTCTAATATCATATAAACTCCTCCTCAACTAAGAACTTCGTTCGCCTAACGTTCTGGTATTCACGAAACGCCCCAGCCTTAGATAGCTGTTATCTTAGGCTGGGGCGTTTGTTGTCTGAGCTTCTTCCATGATTATAAATCTGGACAACCGAGGGGCGATAGCCCCGATGCGTGAATACGGTGTTATCGGAAGTACTTGCCCTCCTGATCCACTAATTATGACTTCTCTAATAGTTCTGTCACTATATCATTTATTTCAGAAACGATCTCATCTTTCGTCGGGAAATCTTTCATTCGAATTAAATCAGGTTTTAATTCTTTTATAATATGTTTTGGTAACCTACTTACTAAACCATGAAGTATAAAATACTTCCATTCCCCATCATTTGTATTAAATATTTCCTTTAAGTGTGGCAATAGATCTTCTTGATAGTTAATTACAATGTTTTCTATATCTTGAGCAATTGGCCAATTCATATCCTGCAACCACTTAAGTAAATCAGGTAATATTGGTTTCATTTCTTCGAGTGTTTTTGTTTTTAATTGTTCTACTCTTCCATAGTCTTGCTTATGTTTTGGAATTAATTCGCGAATATCCACCGAATTCACCTAAATCCTTAATGAGTTATATGTTTTAAATTTGCAAGTATTTCCTATAACGTTGTTGTATTCACAAACCCAAGAGGCTTAAGGCAGCTTGTTGCCGGGTGGCTCTGCCACTTAGCCTCGCAGGGTTGTCCGCCTGAAACTACTTCTCGAAATGCCTCGGGCGGACCGAGCAGCCGTGAGGCTGCGACGCGTGAATACGGTGTTATCTGATGCATCCGCCTACTATGAATTACTTACAAATTTCTCTCTATATTTATCTGGAATTATCCCTACAATTTCTCCACCTGGCATTGATATTACCTGCCAATGTTCGCACCTAGGATTAAACGCGACCCCAATGTCCCAGCTCTCATATTGTTCGTTATACCCATGCATATAAAAAACTGACCCATCACTAAATTCTAATATCAATCCAGAAGCTTCAATCGAGACAGTTGCATTTACAATTAATTTATTCCTAAACTCCAATATCATTAGCAATTCTTCATATTCCTTAATATCTTCGATATCCTCTTCATTCTTTGGGAATTCAAAAGGCATGCTTTTGAAAATACTCCATCTTGAAGCAAGATTTATATAGATTTGACCTTTTAGTTCTAATACGTTTTGTTCCGAATTTGATATTAGTACTTGCGGGACAGAGCCAAATCTTAAACCATCTATTTGCCCACCAACACAGAGAAATTTTATTACTTCCTCGAACGATACCATCATAAGATTCACCTGCTTTTTGAGTAATTTACTTTGCGGATGTTTCAGATAACGTTGTTGTATTCACGAACCCTCACTGGCTTAAGGGGCGCCAGCCCCGGGTCCGACGGACTTAGCCAGTGCAGGGTTGTCTGCTGATTCCGCTTCCTCGAAAATCCTCTCGCAGACCAAGGGCCGTCAGGACCGCCGTGTGAATACAGTGTTATTAGATGTCCCCACCTTCTTCGAATTGCCTTCCCATATTCTTTAGAGTCTTGTTAACTAACGGTTTTCATTTCGCTTTATTAATAGCTTTTCAATTGTATTAAAAATCGCCTTGGTTAAAGTACCGCCGCTCCCTTTATATTCAATGCCTTCATCATCAAAAACTATAAATTTAAATCCTGAACCAATGTTCTTTATAAGCCTCATCCCATAACCATTAACATGTATCCAGTCAAATATCTCATCAATAGTATATAATTTTAACCCTTGTTTATAGACTTCCTGTGGTGCTAGCAGTGATTCATTGCCTGTAATTTGCCCTCCAAGAGACCATTCTTCATTTTTGTAACTGTAATATTCGTAAGCATAAACCTCGCCTGTTTCATAGGGAGATCTAAA
The DNA here is from genome assembly GCF_042678945.1 of Paenibacillus puldeungensis. NCBI lineage: Bacteria > Bacillati > Bacillota > Bacilli > Caryophanales > Paenibacillaceae > Paenibacillus > Paenibacillus puldeungensis. The sequence continues at coordinate 38,951 of NZ_JBHTLM010000012.1, forward strand.
ACCTAATTCTTTAAGTCTTAAAACATCTTCTTTCTCCAGGTATACCATAGTCCTCCTGTAGGTCAGGTTTTTTTATTTTTTCTAATAATCATTGCGGGGATTTCTTATAACGTCTTTCCCCCGAATTCACCCATCCCTCCTGCCACAGTGGATTTGCGAATTCGTGTAATATCCATACCAACCATATTAAGCGAATATGGAGCTACTTATTTAGAGACTCCTTCCCCCACTTGCTCATCCCCAAACCAAACCCACCAAAATAGCCAACGCAATCATTATCAAACCAAATATGAGCAGCGCTTTGCCTAGACTTTTCTTGTCTTCGTCCTCGCTAAATGCGAAGATTCCGCCTACAATCAGGCCTACGAGAGGTATGAAAAAGGTGGCTACAAATATTAGGGCAACGGCACATCCGTCTGAACGACTTTGGGTGTATTCGGGTTCATGGTAGGTGACGGTCGGCTTAGAGCGGGTGATCCAGGCCCCGCAGTATTTACATTTTTGAGCATCAGGTTCTACGGTTTCGTTGCAAATGCTGCATGTGGTTACTTTGTTTTTGGAACCTAGTAACATTCTCTCGAATTTTTTGTCATCATCCAACGTCCCTACTGGATCGACATCTTGGAGTGAACTGCCGCACACAATGCAAATATGGGCCGTTTCCTTGTTGGCTTCACCGCAGCTTTTGCATATTTTTACTGCCATGTTTATACCCCCTATGGAGCATCAATAATCCTCTGACCGAAGCATGGTTTCAACCATCTAAGCTAAGTTACCAATTATTATATTTTATCATCTATGGTATATTGTGGCTATGAAATGCTCCCCTCCCTCAAAAAAACAACCCCAGAACCAATTAAGGAACCGGGGTATCTATTATCTACATATGTTCAGAGAGTTACTATCTCCCTTTCATATAATCATAAGTCCGATCATAGACTTCTCTTTCAACCGGGTTGGTGGAACGGGCCGCCTTCCACAAGGTCTTGACCTGCTGGTAGAAGGCGCTGTAGGATTGCTGCTTGTAGTGGAACTCTTCACCTTTTTGCAGGTATTCATAATATCGGCTCCGCAGGGTTTCATTGGTCAGAACCGCATCCGACAGTTCAATCTCAACGCCTAAGCCATTCTCATAGGCCGCTTTTGCGATCGTGTCCAGCCGATCAACCGTAGCGTTAGCGTGGAACAAGTAGTTTGGCTGCATCAATGCGGAATCGAAGCCATTTTCCTTCCAATCGTCCCAGCCTCTAGCAAAATAATAAGGAATCCACTGGAAGGTCGCCCCCTTACTGCGGACATAGTCCCCGGTTTGCTTCACTAGTTCATGATCGAGCTCGCTCAGTTGGTGGGCGATATATTCGTTATACCAGTAAAACGAGGCGAGCTTCAGGTCGCTGTAGCCTTTTTCCTGCCAGCGCTTGTAGACTTCGTCCACGTACCACTTGGTGACCTTAAGTCGATTGGCCAGCGCCGTCTGCTCCCCTACCTCCTTGACGTTCAAGTTTTCACTGACGCCATCGCCGTCGACATCCCCAAAATCGCTTTGGTCAAGCCGCGGATAGGGGATCGTAATGACAACTTTGGCCTCGTAATTGCGATCAGGCAAGGTAGACTTGGCCTCTTTTACCGCCTCATTTAATGCCCCTAACTCGTAATCGTCCCTAAAGAGCCGATCAAGAAACTTCACGAAGTGGCTTTTATTCGTAGGTTTTCCGGTTGTCGGCCCGTAATTGGCCCCGTCCAGCAATGGAGCGTACGGAATGAACAAGAATCCGTCGAACAAATAATCTTTAGGCTTCATTTCTCCATCCACATAAGTGACGTATGGCTTAAAATCCTCCTTCGTAAAAGAAATCCAATCACTCGGCTGATACTGCCATTCCCCGCTATAAATTAACACCTCATGATTGATGCCAGCTGCTTGAGCAGAACCTTGCGCAGGATATCCTTTATTGGGATTTGGCTGTGGAGGTGTCGGAATTAGCTTAGCCCCGCGAGAGCCCCAGCTCCCCATCACTTCGATTTCGTCGAAGAACGCCCAAGAGACAACTGGGATTTCGACCTTAACATAACGAACCTGCGTCCCTTTATCTTTCATCGAATATACTTGCTTTACAGGTCCCGGCGTAGTGGTGGGATAGCTGTTTGCAACTTCCCCCAGATTTCTCCAAGCCTTTCCATTTACGGAGATCGAGAATTCAATCCCTTTCGGGAAAAAAATGCCGTTTGGCAAATCATGAAGCATGGATAAACGGATTTCCTTGACCGATGCCTTTTGGCCTAAATCAATCGTGACGGTACGGCTCGCTTGCCAAATTCTCCCGACATAAGCCGAATCTTTAAATGACGTGCTTCCAAACACTCCGTCGGTGAGGCTGCTTCCATTTTCATCGGAATAGGCCTGTTCTGTCGCCTTAAAATGGCTGTCTACGGGATAAGGAGTTTCGAGCGTATAAGGCTTGCCCAGCGCTAAATTGACGACTTCATGGGACATTTGCAAACCTTCATCATTTTCTTCATCCTCGTATGCTTTGACCGCTTGAGGTCCGCCCAAGCTTACAATCATGGCTGCTAGCAGCAATACATTCATGGTCTTCTTCCATTTCATCCTCGGAACCCTCCTAATTAATAGATTTAGTCCATCGTATAAAAAATCGTTCTATCCAAAAGCCTCAGACAATAAGCGTAAAAAGTCATCGGACCGGTAAACGGCAGTCAATCCGTCCTTACGCCATGCCGTAGAGCCATCATACCGACGGCGATCCGCCTGGTCTGTATGGAGGAAGCGGATTTCCAGCTCATAAGGGCCATCCGGAACCACGGGACGTCTGCCCCCTCGATCACGTACTGCTGCAGCAACAGCTAACCTCATCTCCTCCTTGACCCGGGCGGGTGCTTTGAGTAAAGCGGAATGGCGCCCGGCCGCAGTTTTAGTCGAAACGACTGGAACCCCTTCAAGTTCGCGCAAGGCCTCGGCACAGGTGGAATCATCTCCGGTCACGAGGAGAACGGGTACCCCGTGCAGGCCGAACAAGCGAGCATCAAGGCCGATTTCCCCGATGTCCCGGCCGTTTAGCTTTAAGGATTGCCACCCCTCAGAGGTCATCGTGTGGTCGCGAACCGCCCTCATCGTTCCTCCCATTGCATGATAGCCAAGCAAAATCGCGCCAGTAAAACCTCCATCAAGACCGGGAAAGCGATTTTCTACACGCGTAGCTCCCATGACATATTGTGCGGCCGGATGAAGAAGCTCCGGCATAAGGTTAAATCCACTCCCATGGGCATCCTTCACAATAATCTGCTCCGCGCCTTCTACCGCAAGGGCTTCAACAACGGTATTTACTTCAGCGGTTAGAAGATGTCTTGCTTCCTCATAAAGGGACTCTCCCCTAACGAGCTGTTCTCTTAACACAACCCCTCCGATCCCCTCCATATCGGCGCTGATATAGAACTTCACGTTAGCTCATCACCTCCGAGAGACAATTTACGGTCCAGGTAAAGCTCCAGTTTGGATGAATTAATATAGCAACCGATGCCGGGAGCTTCAGCCAGAACAACAGAATCGCCTTGAAGGGGCCACTCCCCATCCACAGCGTCATCCTGCAGGAAAAATGGACCGTTCAGATCCACCGGTGGCCTGATATCCAAATATCTGAAAAGATGAGCCGACGCCATAAACCCGAGCTTGGATTCCGTAAGCCCGCCGCCAAGTAGTCCAAGCCCGCTCTCTCTAGCAATTTCCCCGCATAGCTTGGCCCCAGCCAAACCACCCATTTTGGTCAGCTTGATAACAGCATAGTCGCAGGCTTCGCAGCGAATCGCCTCGATCAGCCCGGCCGGAGACCAGATGCTCTCATCGAGAGCGATAGGAACGGGGGATTTACGGCGCAGCTCGGCGCAGGCTGTCAGTTGTCCTGCCGGAAGCGGCTGCTCAAACACATCAACGCCAATTCTGGCCATCTGCTGTGCGAGTATCCTCGCTTCATGGAGCGTATAGGCTTGATTTGCATCTACTCGAAAGAACAAACCGGGGGCCTCTGCTTTGACGGCTTCGAGGATCTCGATATCCAAAGCGGGGTTAAGGCCAATCTTGACGTCAACACCCTTGTATCCTTCGTCTTTAGCGGCTCTTGCTTTTTCGGCCGCAATGAAGGGATCGTCCGTGCTGATCAGGTAAGAAAGAGACATCTCTCCTTCTGGAGACGATTGCCACAATCCAGGCAGCGGAATGCCGAGGCTTTTGGCGAGAAGATCATGCAGCGCGGTATCTACCGCGGCACGAGCTATCGGATGACCGGGATGCAGACTGCCAGCGGTCTCTTTCGCTATCAGCCGTTGCAGCCTGAGCAAATCATCGGCTCTCTCGCCCACGAGTACTGGCTTCCAGTAACGGTTAATGACGGAGACGACCGTTTCCGGTGTTTCGTAGCTCCACTTGGGGCTTGGCCGCGCTTCCCCCCAGCCGCACATCCCATTGTCCCCGGTGACGCAAACATACACATGCGGGGCGCCCTCCGAAAGGGCTCCTACCGTCCCGCCCGAGATCCGGAAGCTTTGCTTCATAGGGAATCGGAGCGGATAAACATCGATCCGGTTGATACGAACCATGGTCCATCCTCCAATCTGCTTCGCAGTAAGTAAGCACATTTTTAAATAATATTTAAGGTTTTCATCTTGTTAATCGTTTACAGGATGATGGCTTAAATTCTATAATGAGTGTGAATTACGGAGAAATATTTTGCTTTAAGTTTATATTCCGGGAGATTTTATTCGTCATAAAAACATGAGGAGGAACGTGATGAAGATGAAGCCGCTGACTGGTACTTGGTTCGATTTTTTCCATTGCAACCCGTATGAAGGAGACACCTGGAATGCAGCGACTCAGCAGTTTACGGCCGAGGATTGGGATTTGAAGCTGACAGAGATGGCCGAAGCAGGAATGGATACGCTGGTGCTGCTTAGTGTGGCGCTGCACGGCAAAGCTTTTTATCCATCTGAGGTTTTTCCTCTCCGGTGGGATACCGTTTGTTCGGATCCCATGGAGGCCGTTCTATCTGCGGCTGATCGGTTAGGACTTTCCCTTTATGTCGGTTTAGGCTTTTTCACCACTCCGATCATGGGCAGCTTATCCACTGAGGGCGAACATAATGCTTTAAAATACAGCGTTGCTGAGGAACTGGCCTCAAAGTATGGACATCATCCCTCCTTTACCGGGTGGTACTTTCCTGTGGAAGCTGCCATTCACAATTACTTCCCGGAGCCGTATATCGCTTATGCCAACGATTTGGCCGATTTTGTCCGACGCCTTGGACCTTCTAAGGTGTTAATCGCCCCCTACGGGACGCGTTCTGTTATTCCGGACGACCGATTTGTGAGTCAGCTGCGCAGCCTTGATGTTGACTATATCGCATATCAGGATGAGATTGGTGTAAATCGTACCACGGTTGAGGACGTCTACCGTACCTTTTCCGGTTTACGGGAAGCTCATGAACGGGCGGCAAAACCTCTCTGGGCTGACATCGAGCTATTCCGTTTTCAAGGCAAGGTGCTGATGCCGGCCGATTTTGAACGAGTACGGCTACAAATCGAAACCGTCTCTCCTCTGGTGGATAAGTTGCTTTGTTACCAATACTTAGGCCTGATGAACAAGGAAAACAGCGCGGTTTTTGCCGGTCATGAATCCTCCGCTGTGTTATACCGCGAATACATGAATTACATGAAGCTGCAAGGAATTGGGCCGTTTGAAGCGGGTTTGGATCAGATCAGTTCGTAAAATTATAACGGCGGCAAAGCAGCCCTTTCAGGCTATTCATTAAGAGGCTGCCCTGCCTTTTTCCTACTTACCCTCCGTATCGAAGTAATACACCCAGAGCCGAACCCGCTTCGCGCTCCAATACCTCATAAGCCCGCTCCGCCTCATCAAGCGCAAATTCGTGGGTGATCAGCCTATCCAGCTCCAAAGCCCCTGCTTCCACCTGACGGATGAACTCCTGCATATTACGCCCCTCCGTCCAGCGCACATAGGATTTGGGATAGTCGATGCAATCATTTTCATACTGTGGATCATATCGGCCTGGGCCTGCGCCCCGGGCAATCACGAAATCCCCTTCCTTTTGAAAAAAGAGCTCGCGCGGAAACTCAATCGACACATTGCCAACAAGCGCATAGGTCCCGCGGAAAGCGAGCTTGGTCATCGACTGCTCAATCAGTCCCGGTTTCGTGGAATGGGCACATAACGCGATCGCGTCAAACCCGTGCCCGGCTGTAAATGCATCGATATGTTCATCCAGCATAGGATCGTTCGCCGCATACACATCAACAATACCGGCAGCCCGTGCCAGCTCGCAGCGCGCAGGATTCATGTCGGTGGCGAACACTCGGTAATTGGCGTTTTTGCAAATTTGAGCAATTAACAGCCCAAGGAAACCCAGACCTACAACCCAAACGGTCTCACCGAATTCGAGCTTCATTCTGCGAACGCTATGAACAGCCACGGCGCCAAGTCCCACATAGGCCGCTTCGCGGAGATGGCGATCCGATTGCAGCGGCATTACTAACGACTCGGGTACGGACAATTTTTCGCCATGATATACATATGGGCCCCCGTAGACAGCCACCCAATCTCCCGGCTTAACAGTTCGTACAGCTGAACCTACAGCCTCAACCTGCCCGGAGCCACTATAGCCGAGCTGAAACCCGTCCGGGATTTGCGGATTGTGAATCAAGCCCAGTTCCGTGCCGGGACTGATTGAGGAATACTTGATGCGAACCAGTACACGGTGGGGATTTTCATCCGACAAGGCGGGTTCCATATCTTCCACCAGAGCAGCTTTGCCACCGCTTACAACAATTTTTTTCATCGAGATAACCTCCCCCTTTCCGAGGAGCTTTCTTAGCCCCCGAACTTCTGGTTCCATTATATATGCCTATGGAGAATTGTTTCACTATGAAATAGTACCAGGAACATTTTTTCCTCAATTTAAAGACACATTACTCTGCAAACCCCATCATGAACTAATAATTAAACTCATTTCTACCAGCAAGCCATTGAAATAAGGCTTTATCCGCCGCACCAGGCTGCTAATCATACACCGATCCATGTTCGTTGTCCTCCTTTTAGTCACACAATTTGCCACCATCATAACATGAAAAGGGAAGAATATACCCACTTAATGTTCGAATTATGGAGTATATTTTCACAGAAATGATTGACAGCTTTGATTCCTCCGATCTACGATAAAGTTAGACAAAATGTGAACGGAGTGTTAACTGCAACTTAATTTTATAAGGAGGGCAGCCTTTGCTGACAAAGCTGAATTCATTCAGGAAGCCTTCTTTCAAGAGGAAGCTGTTCTTCTACTCCCTGCTCATCAGCCTGCTTCCCGTTTTTATCATCGGCTTCCTATCCAGTCGTATGGCGGCAGTGATGATCCGAGACGAAGTGAACCAGAATCATCAATTTATTTTGCAAGAAGTTCAGCGTCAGGTGGAGGCTTTCTGGGAGGACCTCGACACAGCCTCTATTCAGCTTGCCAACAATCCGGTTTTGGAAAAAGCCGTATACGCCAAATCCGGCCCGTCGGCCAAATCGTTTGATACGATGCTGGAGATGGTCGATACAATTCAAATGCAGCGCGGTATTTCAAAAATACCTTATGATGTGTCGGTGTTTTTTTTGCCATACGGTAAGATATACAACAATAAGCTGGGATTTATTAACCTGGCCGATTTTCCGTATCGCGATCTGCTCGACCGGCTCCCTCCCTATTTTCGATCCGAGACGATCCCGCCGGGCACATACCCCGGGCAGCGGGAGCTGCTGTATCTTCGCCCAGTACCGATCTTTTCAGAGTCTCGTGGTAACGGCATCCTTATGATGCATGTCGACAAAAATGTACTCAGCAGCTTCTCCGAAAACGTTCCTTTAAGCGGAGGTCGCCTTCTCTATGTATTTGATGGTGAGGACAGAGTTCTAATTAGCCGGAACCAGAATGAAATCGGTTCGAAAATGAGCCTCCTCTCTGCTTCACTCCCATTGTGGCGTGAAAACGGAGCCGCAGATATCGATACACAATGGAACGGAGTTGACTATGTCGTAACCTTGCACCAATCAGAAGCGACACATTGGACGTATGTGGCTCTTACTCCGAAAAACGAGCTGGATCGGCAGTCCAAAAGAATTATTACCTTAACCTACGGAATGATGGCCTTGCTCGCGCTCTTTTCGATTCTCATTGCAAGAGTCGGCGCCTATCGTTTCTATGTTCCCGTGCAAAAGCTGCTTCAGCGCTTCGTCCCAGTATCCGGTTCAACTTCAGAAGGAAATAAGCTTGACGAATGGGGCACCTTGGATACGTGGGTCACCGGAATGCTCTCACACAATGAAAGCTTAGAGCGAAAACTGCATGAGCAGACGCCTTACATGAAAGAAAACTTCACTCTCCAGCTGCTGCGGGGAGAATGGTCTCACCGGGAAGCAGAGGTTCGGGCAGAGGCACTCAATCTGACACTACTTGATTCGAGATTTTGCGTCTGTCTGTTGGATCCGGACAACAATCTTCAAACCATTTATTCGAAAAAAGACCGCTCACTAATTGTTTATGCACTGCGCAAAATGGCCGAGGAATTTTTTCAGGACAGCTTTACCTGCTTATCCGCGGTAACGTTATCCGGGCAAGTGGCCATCATAGTCTTCCTGGATAAAAGCGATAACGCTTTGACCTCCCTGCACCATACGGGAGAATGTCTTCTCCAGGCGGCAGATCAATACTTTCCGGTGAGCATATCGATGGCCTGCAGCTCGCCCGTTAGTCTATTCACTGACATTTCAGAAGCTTACCTAGAGGCTGAAGAAATGCTAACATATCGTCTGCTTATAGGCTGTCGAAAGCTACTTACCCCGGAACGAATAGAGCCAAGTCTGAAACAATCGGGTAGTGATCTGTCCAAGCTTCGCAAACGCATACTACCCATGGTCATGCAAGGGGAGGCTGACGAAGCCGCCGCGCTGATGCAGGAGTGGGTAGCTGAAGTGTCACGTGTGGCCAGCCACCCTGAGGCTGTACACGGTTTTTTTGCTCACTTTGTTGGAGAGCTTCAGTCCCATATACAGGAATGGGGCCTTAATCCGGAAACCATATTCGGTGAAAATCCATACAAACGTGTTTATGCGATGACCAACGTTGAGGAGATCACGCGTTGGTTGACGGATGTGATCTTCGTCAAAGTCGCGGAAAACATTTCACAATCCCCGGCTAAACAGCCGGAGCGAATCATAAGTGATGTGCTTCGTCACATCCATGAGCATTATGATACGGATTTGTCTCTGCAAATAATGGCGGACCGATATCAGTTGTCCTCCTCCCAACTGAGCAGAATGTTTAAAGAGCAAACCGGTCTGAGCTTCATTGATTATTTGATCAGCTACCGTATGGACAAAGCTAAGGAATGGCTTGCATATACGGATATGCCGATCAAGGATATCGCGAGGAAGCTCTCCTACACATCGGTTCAAAACTTTACCCGGATTTTTAAGCAGATCGTGCAAATCCCGCCAGGAGAATACCGAAAACTGCAGCATGAACGAGCATCAAACCGCTCCTAGAGACCGCTCCTAGAGCGGCTTTTTCTTTTTTTGCATGCATTTATCTTCCTTTGCAGCGTGGCAAAAATGGAAAATTGCACATAAAATCGGCCGCCCACCATAATGGAAATAGCCCTAAGCGTCAAAGACGATCCAAAGGAGGAAGCCCATGAATGAATAAACAGCCCGTGCTTCAACCGGTTCAATCCCTGAACCGGAGACCGCAGCCAAACAAGCTGTTTCGGAGAATATGGAAAGACCGCTATCTGATCTTGATTGGGCTCCCCGGTTTGCTTTACTTTCTCATTTACCGGTATGCGCCTATGGCGGGACTCTATATGGCCTTTATTGATTTCAGCCCGTTTCAAGGAATTCGGGGGAGCCCTTGGGTCGGTTTGATGCATTTCCGGCGGATCTTTGAAGATCCCGAAATCTTAAGGGTGCTTTGGAACACGTTGACGATCTCTTTTCTGCAAATTGCCTTTGCTTTTCCTGTGCCGATTTTACTGGCACTTATGCTAAACGAGCTGCGCAGCCAGGTTTACAAAAGAATTATCCAATCGGTCGTCTATTTGCCCCACTTTCTTTCCTGGGTCGTTGTTATCGGGATCTGCGTCGTTTTTTTAAAAGGTGACGGTCTGATCAACAATTTAACGCAGCAGTGGTTTGGCTGGGACTCCGTCCCTTATCTGACCAACCCGGATTATTTCAAGCCGATTGTCGTCTTGCAGGTCATCTGGAAGGAGGCCGGCTGGGGCACGATTATTTTCCTAGCCGCATTGGCCGGGGTGAATCCGCAGCTCTACGAAGCAGCCGTTATGGACGGAGCCAACCGGTTTCGGCAAATTTGGCATATTACGCTTCCGGCGATTCGGAGCACCATCGTCATTTTGCTGATCCTACGTCTGGGCAGTGTGCTGGACAGCGGCTTTGAGCAAATCTTTCTCATGCTGAACCCGTTCAATATGGATACAGGGAACGTGCTGGATACTTACGTTTTCCATAAAGGCATTCAGCAATCGGACTACAGCTTCGCTACCGCCGTCGGCCTCTTTAAAGGGACGGTTGGGCTTGTGCTCGTCGTATTCGCGAACTTCCTTGCCAAACGGTTCGGCGAAGAAGGCGTCTATTGATTATTTTTCATGGAAAGGAGAAACCCAGGATATGAAAATACGTCCATGGAGCGAGCGCATCATCGACGCCGTTAATGTCGTCCTTCTGGGGCTGATAGCCTTGATCATGTTCCTCCCCTTTTGGTACGTGGTGGCGACATCCTTCGCCTCGTACAAGGAATTTCTAGAGAAGGATATCATCTGGTTCCCTCGGGAATGGGTACTGAGCGCTTATGAGTACATTTTCGCTTCCGGCTCCTTCGTCCGCTCGGTGCTGGTCACTATTTTTCTGACTATTATAGGTACCTGCGTCAATTTGATATTTACAGCCACCATGGCCTATACCCTGTCCAGGCCGGTGATCGGGCAGCGGTTTGTCATGATGCTCGTCCTCTTTACCCTGCTATTCTCGGCCGGTATGATTCCTACTTATCTTATTGTAAAAGAGACCGGACTTATCGATTCGCTCTGGTCCCTCATTCTCCCTACGGCGATCAGCCCGTTTAACTTGATTGTCATGCGCCAGTTTTTCATGAGTATTCCTAGTGAGCTTCACGAAGCTGCGGTCATTGACGGGGCGAACGATTTGCACATATTCAGCCGGATCATACTGCCTCTTTCCAAGCCTTCCATGGCCGCTTTTGCCCTGTTTTACGCCGTAGCTCATTGGAACAATTATTTTGCCGGAATTTTGTACCTCAATACCCCGGAGAAGTGGCCGATTCAGGTCATCTTGCGGCAAATCGTGGTGGTGGGTGAAGCCCAGACATCTTTAAGCGGAGGACAAATTTTGCTGGAAAACGCCCCTCCTTCGGAGACGATACAAATGGCCGCCATCATTGTTGCGACACTTCCGATTCTTGCTGTTTATCCGTTTCTGCAAAAGCACTTCACCAAGGGGGTGATGCTCGGTTCTGTAAAAGGCTGACGCCCTGCTCTTCAAATTCGCTTGTCTATGTATAACATTCTTGGACATCTTTGTGTGAACACATGAAACGGTTCAGTCTATATTAAAGAAGGAAGAGGGGTTGTCATATGAAATTGAAATGGAAAACGTCCTTAACGGCCATTCTTGCTACGGTTATGGTATTTACGGCGGCTGCATGCAACAGCAATAAACCGAATGGAGAAGCGAAAACCACCCCTTCCCCTTCCGCCAAGACAGAGACTGCGAAGAAGCCCACCATTACGATGATCGATTTTCGTTATAATGCCGTTCCGCCAACTGGGGGACCCGGCATTCAAATGATTAATGAGAAATTTAATGTGGATTTCAAACCCCAATATGTCGTCCGGTCGGACTATGACCAGAAGCTGAGCGCTATTGTCGCCTCCGGTGACATTCCCGACATCATCGTCATGGAAGGTCCTGACTCGAATTTTTACAAGTGGGCCAAACAAGGTGCCTTTCTTCCTATAAATGAATATTTCGACAGCTATGAAACGTTGAAGCTGATTCCAGATAATGTCCGCAAGGCTGTAACCGTAGACGACAAAATTTTTGCGGTTCAAAAATACTTGACCGAAACTTATCAGCTCACTCCTGTCATTCGCAAAGACTGGCTGGATAAGCTGGGCCTGCAGGTTCCGCAAAACTACGAAGAACTGAAAAAGGTAGCTCTTGCCTTCACGAAGAACGATCCGGATGGCAACGGCAAGAACGATACCTATGGCATCGCCATGTCCCAGAACATTAATCCTAGTTACAGCATGGGCGCATATTGGGATTTGGACGCTTGGTACCATAAAAATAAAGACGGCCAGCTCATCCCTGGGATGATCTCCGAAGCTCGCAAAAGTCATATTCAATGGCTCGCAGACTTGTATAAAGAAGGAGCGATCACCGAGGACTTTGCGCTAATGAACTGGGCCCAAACGAATAAAGAATTCTACTCTGGCAAAGCCGGCATTTTCATCGGTACACCGCGGGGGATGAACCCAACCTTCATGCAAGGCCTTGTCGATGTCAATCCAAAGGCTAACATTGTACCGATTCCAGCCTTTAAGGCGCCTGATGACTCGCAGGGCTTCGTCTCCTCCCCAGGCTATTACGGCATTGTTATGCTGAGCTCGAAGCTGTCAAGCGATCCAGAAAAGGTAAAGAAAATTCTTGAGATGATCGATTATGGCCGCAAGTTCTTCCCGGTGGAAGAGCGGAACGCCTCCAATGCGGATTTCGACTGGCTTAACGGGAAAGAAGGCCAAGGGTATCGGATTGAGAACGGTAGTGTGATCCGCGAGCTTGAGGAAAAAGGTCTAGCACCATTTAACTACTTGCCTGACAATCGGATGTGGGCGCCGAACGATGCAGCGAACGGATATTCCAAGGAATATTCAGTACCCCTCTTAAAAGACCTGGCTGCAAGCCTCGAAAAAATGCACGCTGAAACGAAACACTTAATCAATCCGATCAACTCCGTCTTCTCCGAGACGCGGGCTGTTAAGGACACCGAGCTGAACAAGTATTTGTACACCGAGCAAACCAAAATGATTTTCGGTGAAAAGCCGGTATCCGATTGGGATCAGATGGTCAAGGAATGGTCCGACAAGGGCGGCGCGCAAATCATTAAGGAAGTTAATGACGCGCTTAAGGAAAGCGGATATACAGAAGCGCAGTGGAAATAGGTAAAGTAGTCGTAGTCTGCACCCGTGAAAGAAAACCGTCCGGAAAAATATCCGGACGTTTTTTTATGGTGGCCACCTTCATTCACCACAAGACTATGAATATGCCTTACCAACGCCCACTAAATGTATTTAGTACAACTATTTCAAGAAGAATTGTTCATTTATGGATTTTAATTGTAAAAAGTACATTTAGAATGGGGCAATTCGTTTAGACAGGGCGATTTTGCGCCTTTTAGCTGCACTTTCTGCAATTAAAGGCCTAATGTTGGGGGTAAGGCGGTTTTTAACTGTATAAAATACATCTAGTGAGTTCGATCAAAGTAAGTTACTTCAACAGTAAGCAAGCGATAGCAGACGAAGTTCTCAAAAAACCGCTGGTAGGAACGATCTCCAGCGGTTTTTGATGTTCATAAATGTACCGGTTAAATAACACAGTCTATAACTTCACCGGCACCCCGCCCCGTGAGGCGCTTTCATTCGCAGCCTCCAGAAATCGAACGATTTCCAGCGTTTCATTGATTGGCACATCAATCTTACCTGTCATAAACATATCCATGATACGTTCCACTAGACCGGCGTAAAAAGGCTTCTTATCCTTTGTCACATCAACCAATCTCGGACCTTGCGTACTGTAGAGCAGTGCGCCGAAGCCTTTCATCCCCTCGCGGGCTCCGCGGATCGTTCCGATCCGCCCATCCTCCCACTCCCCGGTGATGAGATCATGCTGCGGCCAAGAAACAGCCGACACCTGCCGGCACCCCTTCCCCAAGATCCGGTAAAGCATCTCCGCCGTATGGATACCGTACCAGAAGTACCCGGGCTGCCCCTCCAGCATCTCCATCGGGCCGAAGGCTTCGGCACCGGTAAGCCCGGAAGCGAAACTTGGGTCCTCCAAAGCCCCCACCAGTTCCTCCGAATAACGCAAAGCCGAACTGCTCATCAGCTTAATCGAATACCGTTCTGCCATCTCCGCAATACGCATCGCATCCTGGTAGGATACGGCAAGTGGCTTGTCGATAAACACTGGCTTTCCATATGGAGCCAAAACCTCGAACTGTTTCAAATGCACTCTTCCATCCGCAGATTCCAGCAGTATTACATCGGAAGCTTCAGCAACAGCCTCTATCGATTCACATATTCGTACGCCATACTTTCCGGACATTTCGTCCGTAAAACCCTTTACCCTAGCTGCCCCGAAAGGAAAATCAGGCGTACCCCCGGGAAAAGCCGCCACGACCTGTCCGCCAGGCACATAATAGGGCCCGGTGCTATTGTGCAGAAGTTCAGTAAAGGCTACCGAATGGGAGGTATCAAGACCGATCATTCCTATTTTCAGCATGAGCGCCCCCTAGCCTCTACGAACGAAATTGCTGAATAAAAGCGATCGATTTGCGGATATCCTCCTCGGGAGAATCTCCAACCTCTCTTTCGATCGTCAGATAGCCGGTATACCCGATTTCCTGCAGTGCGGCAAAATAACTTTCGAAGTCAACGTCACCTTCGCCTAACGGGAGCTCCCGGAAGTACCCACCGGAGCTTACCATCTCGGCAATCTTTTCATGATCGAGCGGCTCAAAGCCTAGCATTCCATATATAATCCGCGGATCGGCTTCCTGCAGCCGAATACCATCCTTCGCGTGAGTATGCACGATATAATCCTTCAGGATGCGTACGCCTTCCGCCGGATCATCCCCTGTAACCATCACCATATTGGCCGGATCAAAGTTGACGGCTACCCCTTTGCCACCAAGCGTATCCAGAAACGCCTTCAAATGGGCGGCCCGCTCCGGCCCCGTCTCCACGGCAAAATAGCCGTTCATTTCGGAGGCATAACGGCACAGCTCCGAGCATGCCTCCTGCATCGTTACATATATCGGGTCCGCTGGGTCTTCCGGAACGATGCCGATATGCGTCGTCACCACGTTGCAGCCCAGGTCCAAGGCCAAGTCAAGAATACGCTTGGATTTTTCGATTTTTGCTGGATTTTCCCGGGCGTCCTGGAAACCATGACCGCCCAAGTCGCCGCACAACGCCGATATCTCCAGACCTAAGCTTTCAATATAGCTTTTCAGCTCTTTTCGAGCCTCCGCCGACAGATTCGCCGGATCCATTTCTCCGGAAACCGCCCAGATTTGCACACCTTCCGCTCCGACTTCCTTCGCTTTTTTGAGCCCTTCCCGAACCCCAAGCCCGAAGCTGTCCACGATCACGCCAATTTTATTAGTTAATGGCATTAACATGATATTTCCTCCCCCGATTTGTTTAGGAAAAGATAATTTCCCGGCCCTGCTCCCCTGACTCATAAATCGCACACAATATTTTCATGATCTCCACGCCATCCTCGACTGGACTTAACGGTTCTGTACGGCCAAGAATACTGTCTACAAAATGATTGATTTCACGGCTGAATGCAACGCCAGCATCAAAGGAACGGCTGTCAATCTGCGGGGACATGTTTAAAATCGTATCGTACTTTTCGGACACCAACAGCAGCTCCGGCTCGAGCTCGGCACCGCCTTTTTCCCCGTACAGCTTCACGCTCAGCTCATCCGATTTGGCGTGAAGCGTAAAGCTAACGTCTAGCATCAGACTAGCTCCATTCTCAAACCGGATCAAGGCATTAGCGAGATCTTCTACTGTGTTGAGCGACGCATCATAATCGGCTGTTTTATAGAAAGAAAGATGCTGCACATTAGAGCGGTTTCCAAGACGGTGGTACGTATTGGCCGATACCGATTTGACTTTGGGACGCCCCATCAAATACCAGCATATGTCGATAATATGTACGCCAAGATCGATAACCGGCCCGCCGCCGGAGCGCTTCTTGTCAGCGAACCAGCCTCCGGGATTTCCAAACCGCCGCAGGCAGGAAGCTTTAGCGTAGTAGATGTCTCCCAAGTCCCCTGCATCAATAAACTTCTTCAGAATTTGCGTGTTACTGCCATGCCGGCGGACAAAGCCTACCTGCAGCACGCGTCCGCTGGTTCGCACCGCTTCCTCGATGCGCAGCGCCTCCTCCACCGTTTGGCACAGCGGTTTTTCGATGAGCACATGCTTGCCCGCCTCAAGAGCGGCGATACTCACTTCGGCATGCGTATTGTTTAGGGTACAAATGCTAACCGCATCGAGTTCTGAAAGGGCCAGAAGATCCTGGTAATTCGTGAATGCGCGGGTATTCGCGATCCCGTAAGCCTCTGCTTTTGCTTTGGCCCGAGCTTCGTTCAAGTCGCTAACGGCATAGAGCTCCACCTCCGGGTTATCCCGGTATGCTTTCAAATGCAGGTCCGAAATCGAGCCGGCCCCAATGAGGCCAATTTTCAATTTACTCATAGCGCTATCGCTCCTTAAATTAAGAAGGTACTACTCTATACTTATGGGATCGCCCTGACACACAGACTAGTTATGAACACTAACGGACAAGCTCCTGCAAAAAAGTGAACCGATAAATCTGCTTCGGTCTCCCCTTCCCCTTGCCTCTCTCTTCGCCGGTGATTTCCACCATCCCGGCATCGATCCAGTTGAGCAGCAGCCGATGTGTGCTGCGCACGGTAATTCCCAGTACATAAGCGAGATCATGCACGTTGTAATCGACTTTGCCTTTCCGAGCAATCTGGCCGACAATACGGCTCAAATACGCGGCGGTCAGCCCGGCTTCCTCGGCTTGTTTGAGCAGGGAGGCCTCGATGAGAGCCAATCCGGACTCCAGTGGACGGCCCATCTCCAGAGGGCCGATCACGCTTTCGTCCTCCCGGACGATAAAGCAGCTATCTCCGCCAGCTTCTTGTGCTTGCCGAAGCGCAATACGGGCATGGGTGCCGGCATCGTTGGCGCTTCGGCCGAAGCCAATCCCGATGCTAAGAAACAGGCCGAAGGAGGCGTGAGCCGTTTTAGCCAAAGGAATATACTTATATCCTCCGGTCAGTCTCTCAAAGGTCCCTCTAGTCGTGACGAATAGGTACTCTTCACCGCCTAAAGCAGTCAAGTGCCCCTCCAGCGTCTCCACGTACTCCAGCATCATCCGATGTATGTCCAGCTTGAGCCGCTGCACCTCGTGCTCGGATTTACGAACATCGGCCAGCTTCGGAAAACCGTTCACCTGAATAAGTCCAACTACTACCTGTGCTTCCTTGCTTTTACGGGTTTCGGTCGACAGCAGCGCTCTTTCCAAAGCTACAATGACATCCTGCTCCGTAGGCATAATCCACTCGTTCGGCACTCCTCGCCGGTTCAGTTCCTCTGAGACAGAACTCAGCGCGGTTAGCGCGGCCTTAGCCCGGCCGGACCGGAACTGGCTTTCATGAAACCGAACCAATTCCTCCGTGTCTACCTTTGTAGACGGACAGAAAACCATATCAGGCATGGGCTCTCCGAGTTCTCGGAACGTTCCGGTAAAGACATGCTCCGTAAGGGTGTCAATGGATAAAGAGACCAAACCATATGTCCGATTTAACCTATATAACGCGCGGTATAACCCCGAACCGGTCAAAGGCACGAAGTGAGCGGGCTTAGGGATCGACAACTGTTCAATACATAGCCCATAAGAGATTGGCCCCGAAAACAGCAGTACTTCGGCTTCCTTCATGAGCTCCTCCGTCAACTGGACCGCTTCCTCTGGCTTCTGGTAGGTTCCCGCTACGGTTACGAAAGATGGAAAACCTTTAACCGCCCGCTTCATGATCTCAACCATCGGCGTTGGCCCAATCAGGGCAATGCGAATTCCATTCTCTGCAGATGTACGGTAAACGTCAGACATATGAGCCCCCTCCTAAGTTCCTTTCTCCTCTGCGGTGTCACTTCCATTTACTTATGATGATGGAACAGGATGGATTAAAAGACAAGTCTTTATATCGTCTTTATTTCAAAACTATTCCCCCAGCCACCGAGACAAATTTTCAGCAACAAATGCATCGTCGTGCAAATGCGGATACATCCGGTAAACTCTATCGATTTCCTCCATTTGGCCCGGCGACAGCTCCTCCTCAGGATTCAGGCACCAGCGGCCTTCCAATAGCCCTTGTCTTCGCAGCACTTCATGAATTCCCGGGATGCACCCATGAAAATGATGGGCAGGGTCAAAAAATGCGGCATTGCTATCGGTAATTTCCATATTCCGAGTCAACCATTCGGCAGAAATTTCTGGCAGACTCCGAACTGTCTTGATCTCCTCCAGCAGCTCGACCGCTTTACGAGTCCATACGGCCCAATGGCCGAGCAGCCCGCCGACAATTCGCTTTTCTACCGGCTTGCCGTTCACCGGAAATCGGAATACAGTCAACAGATCATTGACGATGTTGTCGTCATTGCCCGTATAAAGAGCGATGTCGTCACACCGCTCGGATTCCATCACCGCTCGCACTACATCTAGCGTTTGATATCGATTAAAAGGGGCCATCTTGATCCCGATCACACCCGGGATTTCCGCAAACGCTCGCCAGAAAGAGTAGCTGAACGTTCTTCCGCCAACGGAGGGCTGAAGGTAAAAACCAAACACCGGAATCACTTCGGAGAGCGCTCGGACTCTTTCCAAGTGCTCCTCCTCCGTAAGCTCCGGCAGCCCTCCCATACTGATAAGCCCCGCATCGTAGCCTAGAGCGGCCGCCGTCTTCGCTTCTTGAAGCGCTTGTTCCAGCGAACCGCAAATCCCGGCAATTAAGAAAAAAGGACGCTGCTCCCGGACCTCGGCCGCCTCCTCCGCTGCCAGCCGAAGCACGGTTTCAAACAACGCGACGGAGGGATCGCGGATTTCAAACTGTGTGGAATGCACTGCAACAGCAATCCCGCCTGCACCGCTACCTGCGTAATAACGCGTCAAAGCTCGCTGCCGACGTTCATCGAGCTTTCTGTCTTCAGTTAACGCAAGGGGATGCGCAGGAATCACTAAACCTTCATGCAGCGCCCTCTTTTTTGCATCCGACAATCGGACAGCTGTATCCGCCATTAATACTTCCCCTCCCGCTCCTGAAAGTGTGTCGGCTTGTTCCAGGTATCACCGCCATTTTCCAGCCAGTCCGCGATCCAATCGATCATTTGCCGCAGGCTGACCTTGGGATAGCCGAACAGTTGGTGGCATCTTCCCGCATTGCTCAGTAACGCCGTCGGTGCCTCGTCCCCAGTAAGGACTGGCTCCGCACCCAGCCTTCTGCCGAATTCCTCGGCTACCCAGCGCAGCGAGATCGTCTCCGGTCCCGTTACGTTGATCACGGTCGGTGGAGTAGCACAAACGGTTAGCGCCCGTAGCGCAATCTCGTTGGCATCTCCCTGCCATATACAGTTGGCGTGTCCCATTGTAAGATCTACCGGTGTCCCCGCTTTTACGGCTTTGGCGATTTCGAGCAGTATGCCGTATCTAAGATCTATCGCGTAGTTGAGGCGGTAGATGGCCATAGGGGTTCCATTTTTTCGTGCAAAATGCTCAAATACCCTCTCACGGCCCAGACAGGATTGCCCGTATTCTCCGATCGGCCCAGGGGAATGGTCCTCCGAGGCTCCTCCCGACCCGACTGGCGTAAGCGGATATACGTTTCCTGTAGAAAAGACGACGATCCGCGAGTCGTGAAACTTTTCCGCCACCCGTCCGGGGAGATACGCATTCATCGCCCAAGTAAAATGCTCGTTGCCAGCGGTGCCGAATTTGTTTCCCGCCATATACAGCACATTGCGCACGTTCGGCAGCTTTTGCAGCTCTTGATCGTCCAAGAGATCCACGGAGATCGTCTCCACCCCCGACGCCTCAAGCTCCTCCTTCAAGGAGCCATTCGAAAACCGCGAAGCTCCGATCACTTTTTTGGAGAGACCCGCTTTTCGAATCGCGTTAACCGCCAGCTTTGCCAGTGTAGGTCCCATTTTCCCGCCTACGCCAAGCAATAGCAGATCTCCATCCAGGCTCGCCAAATCCTGCATCAGTTTCTCGGACGGCTCCGCTAAGATGTTTTCCAATTCCTGAACTGTTCGCATCCATCCACCTTCTTCCTTCAAATTTTTATGATCTAAATCCATCTTAAGGAAGGGGTGGGTTAAAAGACAAATCTTTATATTGTCCATAAATCAGACGCTATACTTAGAAAACCCCAGAAAAAAGCCACAGGTCAACGAACTACGACGCATAGTCAAATACACGGTTCTACCCGCTTAGATAAAACACAAAAAAGACCATATGACTATGGCCTTTTTCGTTCATTATAGTAATTGCAAGGGTTAGCGAACCGCCAGAACAACTTCCTGGTTCGCACGCACTTGTTTACCCGAGTTTACTGTTATTGCCGGAACCTGATCCGCTCCCGAAGGAATAATGACAGGGGTGATTGCCGATAAACCTGCCTGTTTTATTTTGTCGATATCAAATTCGATCAGCAATTGTCCCGCCTTCACCGTGTCACCCGTTTGAACATGCGTAGTGAATCCATTGCCTTTCATCGAAACCGTATCGATGCCGATGTGAATGAGCAGCTGAACACCGCTTTCATTCCCAAGGATAACGGCGTGTTTGCTTTTTTCAATCAAGTGGGCTACCGTACCGTCAAAAGGGGCATAAACCTTACCTTCCGAAGGATCAATTGCGTACCCGTCCCCCATGTGCTTCTCAGCGAATGCAGGATCCGGTACTGCATCAAGGCTCACAATGGTGCCGGAAATCGGCGAAGGAAAGCTAACTACTTGTTGGTCAGCAGGACTTGCTGTGAAAGTTACTGGAGTTGGAGCAGTCACCTTCGCTGGTGTAGTAGCTTGCCCTTCCCCAGTGCTTGCGGACTTCTCCGTTTTTTCAAGCATGCCATCCTTGTAGCCAAACAACCAGGTCAGTACGAATGCGATTGCCATTGCAACCACGTTGCATAAAATGTACAGCGGCAACTGGCTGTTTAAATAGAGCAGCGTACCCGGAATTACGGTTACCGACATGCCGGTCGCTGCCAGCCCGAACAAGGATGCCATGAAACCACCGACAGCACCACCGATCAGACCCATTACAAAAGGCTTCATATAACGCAGGTTGACACCGAAGATTGCCGGCTCCGTAATTCCCAGGAAAGCGGAAAGCGATGACGGCAGGGCTAGCGCCTTGAGCTTCATATTTTTCGTCTTCAAACCAACTGCCAAACATGCGGCCCCTTGGGCAGCCATCGCACAAGTAATAATCGCGTTAAACGGATTGGACCCCAGCTTTTCGAGCAGCTGAATTTCCAGGAAGTTGAAAATGTGATGCACACCGGTTACGACAATGATTTGCTGGAAGAAACCAATCAAAAGTCCGGCGATACCGTAAGGCAAATCCAGGATAAATGTCGTTCCATGCAGCACGACCTCCTCTAAGGAGTGGAAAACCGGTCCAATAACGAATAACCCCAACGTAATCATTACTAACAGCGTAATAAATGGTGTAACGATCAAGTCCAACGCTTCGGGAACCCGTTTTCTTAAATATCTTTCAAATTTCGCGCCGAGAAGCCCTACGAAAAAGGCCGGGAGCACGGAGCCTTGATACCCGACAACCGGAATAAAACCAAACATCGTCAATGCCTGAGCCGAACCATTGGCAACAGCATAAGCGTTTGGAAGCGCTGGATTCACCAGCATCAGGCCAAGCACGATACCGAGAATTGGACTTCCGCCGAATACTCGGAAAGCGGACCACGCTACAAGCGCAGGTAAGAAAGCAAACGCAGTATCTGTTAATACCTGAGTAAAGAGCAAAAAGTTCGGTGAAATATCTTCTGCTGTAGCGCCAAACAAGGCTAGGATTTGCGGCTGTGTAAGGAGGCCGCGCAGTCCCATGAACAGGCCTGTTGCTACCAATACGGGAATAATCGGGACAAATACGTCACCAAACGTGCGAATCGCTCTTTGGAAAGCATTCCCCTCTTTTTTCGCTTCGTTCTTCAGATCATCTTTTGTCGTTCCGGTGAATCCCAGCTTCTCTACTTCTTCATACACCCGATTTACGGTACCGGTTCCAAAAATGATTTGATATTGACCGGAATTAAAGAAAGCGCCTTTTACCTTGTCGATGCTTTCAATCGTGGACTGATTGATCCGGTTTTTATCATGAACCATAATTCGCAGCCTTGTCGCGCAATGCGCGAACGATGCAATATTGTCCTTTCCCCCAACCGCGTCAACAACCTGCCTTGCAATTTCACGATAATCAGACATTTGGTTTCATCCCCTCGTTAAGTTGGTTTTAATTAAATTCTCTATCATTGCTCTACTCGGGAGTGCCGGAATCGCACCCTTTCCCATCGTTGTCATTGCCCCGCTCGCATTGGCAAAACGAAGGATTTCCTGTCCATGCGCATGAATAATGTCGGTTAAGTTGTCTTGAACGGCTCCCTTTTCCAAAAGCTGATACAAAAAACCTCCCACAAAAGCATCCCCAGCACCCGTTGTATCTTGCACATTGACGCTAAAGCCTGATCCAACATATTTCGTATCCGGAGATACATACAATTCAGCGCCATCCTTGCCACGGGTATAGATGACGACTTTCACATCCCCTGTAAATAGAGAGGCAATAGCTTCTTCCATATCCAAAATACCCGTTACAAATTCAAGCTCTTCATCTGAAATTTTTACGATATGCGCAATCGGTAAAAAGGCTTGGATCGTTTCTTTGCACTTCTCGGCGCTATCCCACAGCGGAAGTCTTACATTAGGGTCAAAGCTTACGAGACCGCCTTTGTCTTTCACTGCTTCAATCGCTTTCAAATGTGCCTGCTTCATCGGACTATCCACCAGATCGACGGAGCAAAAATGCAATATATCGTTCGAGGAAAAGATAGCCGGATCGACCTCATTGGGCGACAATAACAAATCCGCTGATGGATTACGGTAAAAGGAAAAATCCCTCTCCCCGTCTTCCCGTAAAGATACGAACGCCAAACCGGTATTGGCCTCTTTTGTTCTTTTCACATGATCTGTATTCACGCCTGCAGCTTCAAGCTGCTCCAGCAAATAATCACCAAAAGAATCTACGCCAAGCTTAGTCAGCATGGAAGCCTTGCCCCCGAATTTTGAAACGGCCGCCGCTACGTTCGCTGGAGCTCCTCCGGCAGCACGTTCAAAAGATACAACATCCTTTAACGGACGCCCTTTCTGCAGCGGGATAAAATCGATCAGCACTTCCCCAATCGCGTATAACTGCCCCACTTTTTTCACCTTCCTATGGTCTTTCGAATTATGCACTTTGTGCGTGTCATATGCTCCAAACCGTGGCTTTGCAAGCTGCGCTCCCACCTTGAGCAAAAAAGCGAATCCCCGTACTATTCATACTAGGGAAGATACGGCTTGTAAATACCTCTTCACCATCATTCACGAAAATCTCAACAGAGGAGCTGTCTACAAACAGCTGGAACTTGATGTTGTCCGCGTCCAAGCTACAGCGCCGCTCCGTTCCATATTCCGTGGCAACGGGTTGCCCCGACTCGGAACGATCGAGGATCACTTCCTTCTCCACCCGGTCGTACAGTAAGACGGTTTTCTCTGTTTCTCCCGTGCGGAACTCAATCCCAAATCGCTCGGCATTTGCGCCGGAAAATTCGCAGATTAGTTCATAGGATGTCCCTGAGAAGCCTTCAAAGGTATTTACTTCATCTTGCAGTGTCGACTCAAACTTAACTTCCTGTTTACGCAGCATTTGCAGCTCCCGAACCGGCTGTTGAATCATTTTGCCTTCGCGAAGCGTGATCTCCCTCGGCAGGGTTAGGCAGTTAGCCCACCCGTTTGAATCCGTCGGATAATTCGTATCCGGGAGCCCCATCCAGGCCACGAGAATCCGTCGTCCGTCAGGCGCTGCTGTAGTCTGCTGTGCATAAAAATCAAAGCCTCGATCCAGCTCTTGAAATGATCCGTGCACAAATGATCGTCTTTCGGTGTCTAGCGGCTTGCCTACGATATAACCGGATTGGTAGATGTTGCGGTAATGATCTCCTTCGGGAGAGATACCCTGAGGTGAAAATAACAACACCCCTTGCTGGTCCATCTCGAAATAATCCGGACATTCCCACATGTAACCGAAATCTCCTAGCGAAGTGGCTATTTCACCTTCAAAGTCCCAAGCTTCCAAATCGGAAGAGCTGTACAACACCGCACAGCCGGTTTCATTCGCTCGCTGAGCGCCGATAACGCAGAAGTACTTGCCGCCTGAGAACCAAATCTTCGGATCTCGATAATGCTCGGTATACCCTTTTGGAACCGCTTTAATAACTGGGCGACTTCGCTTCTTGATTTTTCCGGTTGAATCCATGACCGCTAGGTTTTGAAAAGGATGTCTCTCCCCTTGCTCATCACGGGTGTTGCCGGTGTACATCAAATACAGCTTGTCATCCTTGACAATTCCGCTGCCCGAATAAGCGCCATGGGAATCCTGTGGATCTCCGGGCTCGATCCCGACCCCGACATCTTCCCAGTGTACCAAATCGCTTGATTTCATGTGGTACCAATACTTCATACCATGAAACGTTCCTAAAGGAAACCATTGATAAAACAAGTGGTATTCTCCCTGGTAAAACGTAAATCCGTTTGGATCGTTGAGCAATCCTGCAGAAGCCTGAATGTGATATGACTGCCTCCAGGGGCATCCTTTGGCCTTCTCTTGGAGCTGCTCGAACTCCCCAGGCTGGGCTTGTTCCAGCTTTCTGTACTTAAGTTCGTCTGAAATATTCATTGTTTTTTCTCCATCTATCCAATGTCAAAGGGATAAAACAAGTTCTAATTTCCTTGCAAAAAGGAACCGGTTCCATTTGAGTGATAAAATATGTTCCATAATTCTTACACACTTTAAGGTGATGTTCAGGAATTATGGAACCGGTTTCTTTTTTGGATTATAAACTGGGATTTGGCCGTTTGTCAACACTTCCACGCTCAAGAAGCTCGTAACTCATCTTGGTAATTTTATCTATATGCTCCTCACGAACGAGCCTGATCATATGATGCGCTGCAACCTTCCCCGCCTCTTTGTAGAAAAATCGGATCGTCGTTAAGGTTGGGTGAATGATCTCAGTGACATCATAACCTCCGAAGCCGGTGACAGACAGAGTCGAAGGAATGGCGATATTTTTCAGGTAAGCAGCTTTCATGACTCCCAGCGCAATATTGTCGGTCGCACAAACGATAATGCTTGGCGTAAATTCGTCCAGGATTCGAGCAGCGGCATTTACCGCATCCGTCATTTTGAAGCTGGTTTCATAATAGCGAACTTGACATGGTGTATTCTCCAAGCTCTTTTTGAAGCCTGCTTTTCTTTGCACGCCAACGGCAATATCCTCTTCTGTGACACCCAGATAGGCGATTTGACGGTGCCCTTGCTCGTATACATGACGCCCCATCGTCATACCTGCGTTGTAATCATCGTGAATCAGGCTGTAGAGATTAGGATGCTGCTGTCCAACGAGTAGAATAGGAATTTTCGTATCCTCAGCAGCCTTGAGATGAGCGTCGCTTATTTTTGCGGCCAGTAAAATGATTCCAGATACTTTCTGCCTTGCAAAATCGTAGATCGCCTCAATTTCGCGTTTCATATCCTGGCTCGTGTTCGAGATCAGCATCTGGAAATTGGCATTTCTTAATTCATCATCAATCCCCATCAGCGTTTGGGAGGTGGCGAAGGAATCCAGCCGTGGCACTACGGTCCCGATAATATTCGTCTTTCTCGCTTTTAAGCTTTGGGCAAACGTATTCGGAACGTAATGGTATTCCTTGATGACTTGTTCGATTTTTTGCCGCGTCGCTTTACTTACCGATCCTCCGTTTAAAAACCGTGATACAGTACTTTTGGCAACACCGGCTAACTCGGCGATATCCGCGATTGTTTTATTCATTCATAGCTTCTCCTTCAGTCCCAATTAGTATTTACGTTTTTTTCCTTTCTTTACTAATTCCCAATCGGCTTCGACATTTTTTCTGACCCTGTACAGCAGTTGACACAGCGTGTCCGTTTCCTCATCCGATAGTCCGGAAAGCGCAACCTTGTTAGAGTGCTCCCCCTCCCTTTTCAGAAAAGGATACACATCAAGTCCCTTAGGCGTAGGAAATAGTAGCTTAATTTTTTTGTTGGCGGTATCGCTTCTCTTTTCGATAAAACCTTGGAGCTCCAGCTTTTGAATCGCTCTAGCTGCGGTCGTACGGTCCACCTTGATCATCTCCGCAAGCTTCTCTTGAATAATCCCCGGTTGCTCGCAAATCCGAACCAAGTATAGATACTGTCCTTTTGTCAAATCAATCTCCTTAAACTCAATGTTGCTAATGGAATCCAGCGCTCTTGCGATCATGCCGATTTCTCGCAAAATCTCCTTCATGAAGCTAGCTCCTTTATGAATTATGTTGTATTTACAATAATATATGATCAATTTATAATCGTACAAGTAGATAACAAAATTATGACGGATCTACTTCAATAAATCCAGAAAAAGGACGGACTTTCCATGGAAACTTTTCTTATCACGAACGAGGACGACTTACACAGAGCATTTGCCATCAGAAAAGAAATATTTGTCAAGGAACAAGGTGTTCCCTTATCGGATGAGTTTGACGAATTTGACCATCTGGAAGCAAATTGCAAGCACATTCTAGTCCTTCACCAAGGTCAGGCTGTCGGAACCGGCCGAATCAGAACCGTGGGGGACACAGGGAAATTGGAGCGAATTTGTGTGCTTGAGGCATATCGCAAATATGGGATCGGGCGCTTCATTATCGATAAACTTGAGTCCATCGCCCGAAGCGAAGGGCTTCGCAAAGTGAAGCTGCATGGACAAACCCAGGCGGAGGGATTTTATCATAAGCTGAATTATGTCACTTCATCCGAAATTTTTATGGAGGACGGAATCCCTCATGTACTGTTAACTAAACGGCTATCCGAGGAAAAATAAGGAATAAAAACAAACCAGCCAGAATTTTTCTGGCTGGTTTGTTTTCCTAAAATTTATTAAGGTCGAATTTACTCAATTTCACTAGCTTCCTCTTGCCCCGGTTCTCTTTTGTAACTTTGACTTTACCTTTGTCATCGGTTCTTCTTTGGATATAGTCGCCGGTCAGGAGATTGTAGTCATTTTCGTCTGCATTCTCCATGGTTGCATTGCCGGTGAAATACGTTCCCGTAGTTAATCCGATTAAATACCAGTCCTTATTTTGATATCTGAATCTGTACTTGTTGTACCAGCGCCAGTTGCTGCCACCGTAGTCACTGAGGACGACCGAACCTCGATCAATGACTAGGCTATCAAAGGGATCTCCCCATACCCCGCCTTCATCGGCTTTCAGCACTACATTTTTAGCGATAATGGAGAGGGTTAATGTTTTATCTTTATTACCAAAAGCTATCAGTAAATCACGCGGGGGAGCTTCATCCCCTTTTTTATTTTTTTCGATGATCGTTGCGATATCTTTAATGCCATCTTTGTTTAAGTCTCCCTCAGCTTTGATTGGCTTCCTATCAGTGTCCTCTAATATATGCCAACCTGCTGGAATTAACGAGGTCAATTGTTTTGCGCGCTTCGGTGTAACCTTCGTCTTTGCTGAAGTCACTATGTGTTTATTGGTCCCAGTTTGTGTAGTGGCTGCTGAAGCTGTTGTTGTACTATAGTCACTAACGCCCGTAACGTAAACCAATAGTGCGATTGCAAGGCAAAGAGTTTTACGTTTCATGTTCACACCTTCTTCAATATTATTGATGACTAAAGTGGCATAAATATCCACGTTCAACCACTCTGATATTCGTAAATCACGATAATTGCTTAAAAAATCCTTTCTTTTTGTCCTTGTAGCCTAGGGATTCATAGAAACGATGTGCCTCCTCCCGTTCATGACTAGAAGCAAGAAGAATGAAATTGCAATGGTGCTGAATCGCAAAGTTTTCAAGCTCTGTCATCAATTTTTTGCCAATTCCAAGTTTTTGACATTTCGATGATACCACGACATTCTCGATCAGTAAAAACGGAGCGCAATTTCCAACAAGGTCGACGCAAACGATCCCCATGGCCGTTCCGACAACCTTATTATCCAAGCAGGCTACCGCAACATAATAATTCGGCTGAGTGTCAACAAACAGTAATTGTTTTTTTAATGCACCAATATCACTTTGTTCCCCAACCAATTCCACAAATAATTCGGACAATCCTGACGCATCTTCGTGTGTAGCCTTTCTAATCAACAACTTCAAACACGCCCCCTCCAATTTGTGCAAAGCTCCTTCAGCTCAATAGACGTTTGATCGATAAAGTGTTGGACTTTTTCAATAGGAAAATAAATTGGTGTAATGTTTGGCTCATTTTGCCCATCACGGAGCCAGCTTATTTTTTCATTCCTGTATTGTTCTACTTCCTGCCTAGTAACAAAAGGATCTATAGAAAATCCCTTGGCTATCTTTAGGCTCGTCAAAATTCCCTCAGTATTTTCCATTGATTTCATGAGTAAAAACTCTAATTGACTCACTTCTACTGTGTATGTATTTCTAATATGCTCCTGATCACCTTCATAAGCTCTCTCAAAATCAGCATAAATGGTATCCGTCCACCGTAAATCGGCATAGATATGCGAGAAATAGCCTAAAACAAAGTCCTTCCATTTCATATCCGGCCACATCGAGAAATAATCTTTACAATTGTGCAAGATCACATCCTTTTGCGGCAATTTACCGTTACTTACAAGATGAGTTGTTCCCTTCTCTTCTCTAGATATTTCTCCCCGTACATGAATAGCATCCGGGCCAATACTGCCTATTAAAAAATCAGGTGATGGTTCACCTTCAAAAAGGTTAGACGCTATAGCGAAATGTACCATTGGCCAAGGCAACTAATTCCCCCACTTTCAAAGTATTTAATTAATACACACAAAATGGCTGACATCCGAATAAATTCCACAAATGTTATATTTTGAAAATAAAGTGCGAACCCTTTTTAGGAACATCACAGAAAAGATGGCAGCCTTGGACATAAACTCTTCGGTCCTTGGCTGCCGCTACGTTACTGTAAATGATCCAACATGACCAAAAGCTCTTGGTAATTAGCCAACAATTTCGAATCTTCTACTTTCATACCGGATTGATAATACACAATATCTCCACTGCCTTCGCTTAATTGGCTTCGAGCTGCAAGAATTCGCCTTAAGTTTTTCGCTGTTCCTGTACTTCCGGAAATCATGTCCACGCCTTCGGGAAACAGCTTCTTCAAGTGATTTGTAAAATACGGAAAATGAGTACATCCCAAAACCACGGTTCCATATTCGTTCAAATCAAAAGAGGACAACTGCTCTCTTAAATACGGAAGCACTTTTTCATCATGAAACTCAAATTTCTCCGCAAATTCAACAAGTCCTGGAAGCGCCAGGTTGTCAACTATATCTTGGTGGTCAACACTTTTCACTAGTTTATGGTACTTTTCTTCCTTGAGCGTTAAATTTGTTGCTAATACAAGCACTTTTTTACGCTTGCCTTCCCATTTTTGAACGGCTGGCTTAACCGCGGGCTCGATTCCTAAAATCGGAAAGCCATACTTGCGCCGAAGATCTTCTATGGCGATACTGGTCGCCGTGTTGCAGGCTATGACAATAGCCTTTACGCCCTGCTTGGCGATAAAGTCAACAGCATCAAAAATATAGCCCCGTACCTCATCCTTTGTCTTCTCACCATAGGGGACGTGAGCGGTATCCGCATAAAAGACGTAATCCTCCTTCGGCAGAACGCGTAATGCTTGATGGAGTACGGTAATTCCACCAATACCGGAATCAAAAAATCCAATTGTCACGAATTTCACTCTTCTCATTAATGATGTCTGCTCTATTTTACCACATGTCGGATTCATATTACTCGGGCTAGTATACCGACACAAAAAGAACTGCCGGAATCGCACAACATGCGCTCCTGACAGCTCCTCTTTCTTCATTCATACACTTAAAAACTCGATCAATTTATTAAGCCCTTTTTCAAAAGACCTGAACTCTTTCTCGCTTAACTCATCGCGAATCCACTCTTCAAAGGGTTTGACATAAAACTGCTCATAAGCGTAATAGGCGGATTGCCCTTTGTCCGTTAACGTTACATTCACCTTTCTGGAGCCTCGCATGAGCTGAGCTCGCTTCACTAATCCCTTATTTTCCATACGCTCGACGAGCTGGGTTATGGCTCCATTGGTAACGCCAAGGCGGTCAGCCAACTGCCCCATGATAATCCCGTCCCCAGTTCCGATCGTACGGATGGTGTGAATTTCACTAGGGGTAAAAGAACCCACCTTTCCGAGACTTCTCGGTTGCCGCTCTTGGCGTCTGATTTGATGAACCAAATGCGTAAACAACATGCTTGTTTTTGTCCACGTCGGGCCCTTTTCCACCAGCAGACCTTCACTGTTTGTGCTCACCATGATCAGCCCCTATTCCATATTTAATAACCTACACATTGGTTCCATTGTAAAGTTCGTTTGTGAGGAAACCATGTTGAAAATATTCGTAATTTATGGAATGGTGGGACACCACTGCTTTAAGCCTCTAAGAACCTAAACCAGCCAAAATCAAACCGGCTGCCCGGCAAAAACAGGAAGGTCACTTGCTGGTGACCCGTGATTTTGTCTAGTTCAAACACCTGCTCTATGTAGCCATCGACCTGCGCAAACTCAACCATTTGACTGCTCTCCCCCTCGCCGCTTGCGAAACGGATTTGAATTATGTTTTTATCCAGTGGAGTTCTACCATAAATGATGATTTTCGAAGCGCCCCCATCTCCAAAATCCATCTGCCCAAACTCCAACGAAACGTTATTGCCGATATCTTCTATCCACTTATCCTTGATGGTAAAAGAATCTCCATAGATGCGGTCACAGTCCGCTGCGTTGTTTAGCTCAAACGCTCTATTCGGGGACTCGAAAGAAAAACCTTTGATATGGACCTTCTGGTGAAACACGAAGCAAAGCGAGGTCACGCCTCGCAGCTTTTTGGACAATCGATAAGTTTCCTCCTGATACACGTTCCATTTGGCCTCTTTCTGGTAAATCACGTCGGCAAGGGGCAAACTGCCTGCTTCATCGGGCATGCCTTCCCAAATTTGCAACGTATACGCCTCACTAGACAGAGCAAAGATTGGGATGGTGAGCGTATCCGAGCCGTGCGGACCGAAGTCGATATCTCGGAACCCAACCTGCGTTTCTCCGTCCCTGCTTGTCGAGACCCCTTTTTCATTCCCGTTTCCTACTTCACCAACACTGTATTCGTAAAGCCCTGCGGAAATGAAACGATAAGGATCTTTGAAAACGGAGCCGATACCCGAAGCTCTGAATTCAAGCTGTGAGATGAGCTTCGTCTTATCCGTACCGTTCGTGCTCGTACAACGAATCCTAAATTCTCCGTCGCCTAAGGCTGTAACTATCGCCAGGTGCCCATCCGGTTCGACCTTGGCCAAATTGGATTCGATTCCCATCTCGTTGACTACGGCCCAGTCAATCTCCGAATATGAGGTTTCTGACGGGTGCAAAACCGTTCGCACAGCAATTTGCTTCTTTTCAGGGCCAAACTGATGCCCATCTTCGCTGATCAGTTCAATTTTTCGCAAAGGAAGCTCTTCAGCGTTCCCTATCACACTTAGTAGGTCCTCATTATTCATCGCTGCACTTACACCTTGGATAGCCGTCATGTCAGGAACCTCAATCACTTTGAAATGCATGGTTTGACTTTCCATACCTAAAGAGGACACGTCAAGGCGAATATCCCCAGGCTCTAGCGTTGCCCCGATGATCGCCATTAGCTTCCCGCCAAACAGTCTTCGGCTGCGTCCCTTATAAGGATCGTAGTCTGTGCTATCCCCGTTATCCAGTCCAAGCAGACGTCCCGCTCCAGTCACCTGAACATGCATGCGGTTGTTGGCATTTTCGACAGTACAGCCATTTTCATCCTCCACTCCGATTTCGACAAAAACAAGGTCCATCCCGTTAGCCGTGAGCTCCCCTTTATCCGCCCGCAAACGTATCGCCTTGGCATCTCCAAAGGATGACCGAACGTCCGTCGCAATGATTCGGCCCGCTTCGTCATAGGCGATAGCTTGCAGTTCCCCTGCGGTGTAAGGAATTTTCCACCATCCAACAAGCTGGTCACCCTGCTTATGGTCAATGTCTTCCGCCCCGATCGTTTTCCCATCCAGTCGCAGCTCCACTCTCGGCGCGTTCGAGCAAACTCGCACATCAATCATTTGACCGTCGTTAAAATCCCAATAAGGAAATAGATGTACCATCGGGTTCTTCCTGTAGTCGGTCCAAGCCGCTTGGTATATATAATACGAATCCTTAGGGAAGGTGGCAGTATCGATCTGCCCGAAATAAGAGTTCTTTGTATGGTACGGCGTCGGCTCCCCAATATAGTCGAATCCGGTCCAGATAAACTGGCCCAGTGAGTAAGGCGCATCCCGATCGGAGATAATGCAGGCTTCCGCTGACTTGGCTCCCCAGCTCGTTGTGCTATTGCCAAGCGAGGAGCACTGCTCGTCGTCGTCAGCCAAGATCGACTTTTCAAACGGGAAGTGGTAAATTCCCCTGCTTTGCACTACTGAAGCCGTCTCACTGCCGTAGATGATCCAATCCGGATGCTCCTTATGATGCCGCTCATATAAGGCTTCCGCATAGTTGTAACCCGCTACCTTAACGATATCGGCGCATTTTTGGGCATTCTCCCACGGCATGTAATTCGAGCCGATCGTCACCCTGGCGTTTTGCTTCGGATCATATTTCATTACCTCTTCCATGAGCATCTTCGTTACGCTCTGCCCCCGCTCATCAGCGTGGGTATCGTAGATTTCGTTGCCGATGCTCCACAGAAGAAGACTCGGATGATTGCGATCTCGCTTGATCCAGCTCTTCACATCCTTCCGGTACCAATCCGTGAAAAATCTCGCATAATCATGAGGTGTTTTCGCGCGTTCCCACATATCAAAAGCTTCCGACACGACCAGCAAGCCCATCTCGTCCGCAAGCTCCATCAGCTCTTTCGCAGGCATATTGTGAGCCGTACGGATCGCATTGGCTCCCATTTCCTTGAGTAGCTTAAACCTTCTCGCTAAAGCAGTTCTGTTAAACGCCGCGCCAAACGCCCCTAAATCATGATGCTCGCACACCCCGTTCAGCTTCAGTTTCCGGCCATTTAGCAGCAGTCCTTGATTCGGATCGAGCTGAATGGTTCGGAATCCGATGTTTTGGGACAGTACCTCTACAGCTTCCCCGGAATGCTGCCCCTCCTGACCCGGCTCCGCCAGGTGCAACTCTGTGATAAGCTGATACAAATTAGGCTCATCCGGGCTCCATAAGGCAGGATTGATTACTATCAAAGCCTGCCGATTTACTGCACCACCATCGCTTCCTACAGTCACTTTTTCGGATCTCACTTTTTCGGAAACGGTTGCGATCTGCCTTCCTTCTTTTACAACGGAGTGCGCTAGGTAAGCATCGCAGACAAGGTTCAGTTCGGTGTCAATTTCCACCCGCCAGTGGTCTTCTTCCTGCTTGGTTGTCACGTAAATGCCATCCGCAACAATATAATTAGGACCTCTTGATTTGAGCCATACATTTCGATAAATCCCGGCCCCTGAATACCACCTGCTGTTCGGGCTTTGATGCACCACTTTGACAACGATTTCATTTTCACCCGGAGTAAGAGCCTGCGTAATATCATGCTCGAAGGAGGAATAGCCATACTTCCATTCGCCCACCAATTTTCCGTTAACATACACGGATGAATCCATATAAACACCATCAAAGTAAAGTAAAAATTGCTGAAGCGTCCCCTCATTCTCCCTCGTTAACCAAGTCCATACCTTTCTGTACCAGCCAATGCTGTTTTCATAGAGGTCCAGCGTATTATAAATTAGCCAATCATGCGGCAGGTCAACTGGTTTAAAGTCGAGGCCAGCGGAATTGCTGATTTCCAAACTGGTTTTCGCAAACGTCCAACCATCATTAAACAAGGTCTTCTTATTCATGGAGTGGCACCCACCTTCTTCATAGCATTATTGACTTCTCGCCTGGAACCGCAACAAATATCAACTCTCTCTTCACATTATCATGAGGGACCGCTCATTAGGCATAGCCTATTAAGAGGTTCTAAGCTTTTCTAAGCAAGTCCTTTAGCTTCTCCCCCTTATCTACTTTCAAACCTGTGTAAAAATATATGCAGGAACTTCCGTTTCAGAAAGGAAACTGGTGATGAAAATAACGGTTC
This sequence comes from Paenibacillus puldeungensis, assembly GCF_042678945.1. Classification (NCBI taxonomy): domain Bacteria; kingdom Bacillati; phylum Bacillota; class Bacilli; order Caryophanales; family Paenibacillaceae; genus Paenibacillus; species Paenibacillus puldeungensis. The sequence goes on from NZ_JBHTLM010000012.1 coordinate 73,442, forward strand.
GGGATGTGGTCGGTAGTTTACTGATATCTGATAAGCCCTTGATCGATAGCGTTGATCAACTGCTAATAGGTTGCTACGACGAGGAAGTCAGAGGGATTGCTACTACGTTTGCGGCTACTTGTGAGGTAATTGAGAAAGCAAGCAATTTAGGCGTAAATCTATTGATTTCGCATGAGGGGATCTACTACAGTCATCAAAATAACCCGGAATGGTTGGCCGCCGATCCAGTGTGCAGCCGCAAACGCCAGATCATCGAACAAACTGGTATCGCAATATACCGCGATCATGACCACTGCCATCGGCAAACCCCGGACATTATCATGGCCGGTTTGCTTGAAGCTCTTGATTGGGAGAACGCGGTCGCGGAAATGCTGTCTACGTCGGCGATTGTTCAAGTTGCACCCATAAAGCTGCAGCAATTGGCAGCCTACATCAAAACCAAGCTTGGTCTTCACTATGTGCGCGTTACAGGACAGCTTTCAGATTGTTGCAGCCACATTGGCATATTAGTAGGTTATCGAGGTGGAGGGTCCCTTGCTATACCTCTTCTGCGGGACAAAGGAGTCGATGTCATTATTGCGGGGGAGGGACCAGAGTGGGAAACACCGGAATATGTCAGAGATGCCGTGCATCAAGGCGGTCATCAGGCTTTAATCACGCTCGGTCATGCCGAAAGCGAGCAGCCTGGGATGCAGTATCTTGCCAAACAACTACAGAAGCAATATCCTCAGATTCCGGTGCATTTTTTACCCGTGGATCCCCTTTTTCATGTGCTATAGATGATGGTTAGATGATTAAATATGGCTCTCTACCCTCTTCTGCTTTATAGGAAGCTGGGTTATTGAACTCTTGGACGGAACTGCACTTTTGCGGATTAATATCGCGGCAAACACAAGCGCCAGCGCCAAAAACGCCAGAATGACCGACACAACGCCTCCCCAGCCATAGCTGCTCCAGAATTCCCCGACGGCGGTACCGCCGAAGCTGGAGCCCATATAGTAGAAAAACAAATACAGCGCAGACGCTTGAGCCTTATTGCTCGTCGCTCTCTGCCCTACCCATCCGCTGGCGATCGAGTGGCTTCCAAAGAAACCGAAGGTTAATAGCGGCAGCCCGCAAATTTTGATCCATAGATTCGGTTCTAGGGTGATAGCAGCTCCTGCCATCGTAATAAGCAGTGACAGGACAAGCGCTTTAGACTTGCCGATATGCTGAGCTACTTTAGCCATCAACACCGAGCTGAACATACCGACGATAAAGATCAGGAAGATCCAGCTCAGAATACTGCGGCTTATGAAATACGGCGGCCCGCTAAGCTCGTAAATAACATAATTGTACATCGCCACATTGCTGCCAAGAATGAGAAAGCCAATGCCATATAAACACAGCAGACGTGGATCTTTGAGATGGCCGGTAAAGGTGGACAGCAGCTTTTTGGCTTCCAATGAATGTGATTTGAAATTTTGCGAGCTTGGCAAGGTCAGCCAGAAAATGATACTGCCGCATAAGCTTATGAAGCTGATTACGCCCAGGCCTACATGCCAGTTGAAATAGTTACTCACAACCCCGGAGATCAATCTGCCGGAGACTGCCCCGAGCGAATTCCCGCTTATATAGAGCCCCATAGCGACCCCCAAGCTCCCAGGATCGATTTCTTCGCCCAAGTAAGCCATGGCAATAGACGGAACCCCGCCTAAAATAATCCCTTCAATGATCCGGAAGGTCAGTACCGAGCTAAACGTTGTACTAAACATGGTCAGAATGGACAGCAGAGATGCGATGAGCATCGAAACAATCATCAATTGCTTTCTTCCCCACCGTTCCGACAAAGCGCTAATAAACAGCATGCTGACCGCCAGAGACATCGTCGTCCCTGAAAGCGCCAGGCTTGCCGTCGTTGCAGATATATGGAACTCTTTCGCAAATTCCGGCAGTAAGGGCTGCGTGCAGTACAAAATAGCAAAGGTGTTAAATCCGGCCGCGAAAAAAGCGATATTGGCTCGCCGAAAAGCAGGTGTTCCTTGTTTGATCCGACCCATATGATGTTCCCCCAATGTATGTCCGTTACATAAACATATGGTATCATCGACAAATGCAAAAGTATAATTTATGATAATCATTGTTTTCATGCTTTTTTGTAATGAATAGAGTGAATCAAGCCTGGGGGTACAGAATATGGATTTTCAACAACTGAAATATTTTCAAGTTCTTTCGCAAATACAGCACGTAACTCATGCCGCCGAGCACTTGTCGTTATCGCAGCCAGCATTAAGCAGATCGATCGCAAGGCTTGAGGAAGAGCTAGGTGTTCCCTTGTTTGAGCGTCACAATCGGTCGATTCGACTCAATCGGTATGGGGAATTGTTCTTGAAGCGGGTTAATCGGGTGATGAAGGATATCGAGGACGGGAAAAGAGAGCTGTATGAAATGGTTCACCCGGAGCGTGGCGAGGTTTCGCTAGGCTTTCTGCATACGCTCGGTACCCATATCATTCCGGATTTGATCGGTGAGTTCAAGAACATGTATCCTGCCGTTCGCTTTCAGTTGATTGAGAATCACAGCTATTCTTTATTGAATGAATTAATAGGTGGAGAATTGGATTTGTGTCTGTTAGCTGAGCCGGAGAACGTGGCACCAAATGTGGAATGGACTCCATTGTGGGAGGAGGAGTTATATGCTACTTTGCCCCTTCATCACCGTTTATCGAGCGCCCAATCCATAGCACTAAACGATCTGAAGGACGAGCCTTTTATTATGTTAAAAAAAGGGTACGCCCTGCGCCAAACGACGGATCACATGTTCGAAGAGTACGGAATTACACCCATCATCGCTTTTGAAGGAGAAGAAGCAGCGACGGTTGCAGGTATGGTGGGAGCTGGATTAGGCGTTTCTCTTTTGCCTGATCTGAAGGGGTTTGACCGAAGCAGCATTGCTCAAGTTCACTTGCGTCACCCCGGAAGTCATCGAACCATTGGACTTGCTGTAAGAATGGATGGCTATTTATCACCTTCTGCTCTCAATTTCAAACAATTTGTATTGCAGAAATTTGGTGTGCGATAGAACGCAGCTGAAGCTGCAATATTACAATAAGGAAAATCCCAAAAACGACGAACCCATAATAAGTGACTGCTTCATGTCATTCAGATAGCTGAGCTGCTTTTCCGTTAGTTTGTCGTAATCCGCATATAGAAAATGATATGTATAAGAGAAAAGATGTCGGTAGTCGATAAAATAATCAATTTGCGATAGAAACGGAGTATTCGCATTTCCCCGCTTATAGCCGGTCATAAAGGATTGAAAGAACGTTTTAACAAACGCCTCTCGATCAGATCTATCTACCGTTTGGGCGGCATGGTAAACCGCAACCGCGATATCGTAGGCAAACCAGTGGTACTCGCTATCACCAAAGTCGATTAACGTCAGTTCATCGTTATGCACGATTAAGTTGCCGTGATGCAAATCCCCGTGAATCAGCCCAAAATGGTGCCGAGTGGATGGCAAACGCTCAAATTCCTTACCGTAATGTCTCCATTTCTGTATTAAAATCGGATCCAGTCCAGCAGAATCAAGCTTTTTAAGAATTATGTGTTGGTTCCAATGCGGACGCTTCTGGGCAGGATGATAGCATTTGGCAGCGGTATGCATTTTTCCCGTCGCCTCCCCCCATTTTTCAAACAAGGCGGAGTTCCACACTTGCGGGTTCTGGGGATTAACGTGAGTACCGTTTATTTTGTCATACATCACAACATAATACTCACCCGAGATAACATGAATAAATTCATCATCCGATAGCCGTAATGGTTTAGCTACTTGAACCTTTTTAGAGACCAGATATTCCAGCCATTCGAGTTCACCCAGCGTGTCGGCTTCCGAAGCAGAAGTTGTTTCCAATATTTTCACGACACCTCGATCAGGTAAAACCTCAAAAACATTGCTGTTATATCCCCCAAGAAGTTTGACATCTGACGGACGGCAGCCGAGCCGTGTAATTAACTCGTTCATGACCGTATCAGGTAGCATTTTATTCTTACCCCCTATTGCGTTACGCTAAATACCTAACTCCAACAAAATAGCCTATCGATATAAACACCACCGTCCAGATGATGGCACCGATACAGCAAATCAATAAATATTTCTTGAATGGCATTACGCCAATGCCGGAAATATAGCCTGACGCGTGTCTCACTCCTGGAATAAAATATGAGAATAATACCGTCCAAATGCCGTATTTGGAAAACCAGACTCTTACTTTTTCATATCGCTTGGGCGTTAGGCCGATCCACTTGCCGTATTTTTCGATGATGGCGTAGCCCAGCTTTCTCCCAATGACGTAACTGACGGTCATCCCGGTTACCGAACCCACGAAACTGAAAAAAACGGATAAGCAAAAATTCAGCATATGAATTGAAGCCAAATAACCGATAAACAACATCAAAGTCTCGTCCGGGATCGGTAATCCGACTATACCTAAAGACAACATGACTACAATAGCCAAATAGCCATATTGCGATAACAACTCTGCAGCCATTTCCACGATCTATCACTTCCTGGTAGTAATGTTTTTCAATGATGGAAATGGGACACGGCTGATCATTAGCAGAGATAACACACCCATCAAGGTTACGATAACAAATGGTTGTACATGCTGACTCAACAGGGACATTAATGCCAAAATCGTACCGGCAGCGGTAATCGGCATCCCTGTAAATGTCGGGCTGGATACGGTAATGTTGAATCGAGCCAGCCGCAATGCACCGCAGACTAGAAAAATGATGGCCATTACAGCGCCTAGCTGAGGGATGGCATCCAAATTGTTCAAAAGTATAAGAAAAGCAGGTGCTGCGCCAAATGAAATAAGGTCCGCAAGAGAATCAAGCTGCTTTCCAAATTCACTGGTGCAGTGCATCAATCTAGCCAACAGCCCGTCCAACACATCAAAAAAAGCGGCAAATGCAATCAGAATTAGTGCTATTCTATAATGCCCCTGAATCGTGTAAAGCAGTGACACAGCCCCAGCTCCCAGATTGCAAACCGTGCACAAGGAGGGTATCCATTTACATTTCATACATTTCTACTCGCTTTCTAATTATTGTTCGTCTTCCTGCTCAAACTTGTACCCCGTACCAATCACCGTGCGGATAAAGCGGGATTCAAACCCGAGCTTTGCTCGTAATTTCTTGATGTGTGTGTCGACTACCCGCGTATCTCCTTCGAATTCCACTCCCCACACTCGGTTAATGATTGTGTCCCGGGGGACAACGATATTTTTATTGGTAATTAACAGCAGAAGAAGCTCGTATTCCTTGGGAGTAAGCTCGACTTCGGTTTCCCCTACTTCCAACCGTCGGGCCAGCGTGTTCAGAACCGCTGACCCAAAGGTCAGCATATGCCCTTGGGGTTTGTAGTTCTCTGTCACACGCTTCATTAATGAATTAGCTCTGGCGATAAGAACCTTGGGGCTGAACGGCTTGGTCACATAATCGTCAGCCCCCAGCTCAAACCCGAGAATCTTGTCATGATCTCCCGATTTGGCGGTAAGTAAAATGATCGGAACGCCTGATCTGGAGCGTATTTGTCTGCACACCTCGAAACCGTCGATTCGAGGCATCATGATATCGAGAATGACTAAATCCGGATATAGCGAGTCAAACCAGTTCAAAGCATCGCTGCCGTTTTCCGCCTCATGTACTTCCCAGCCATCCTGAATAAAATAGTCAGAAACGACCTCCCTTATTCTGAACTCGTCCTCGACGATAAGTACTTTTTTTCCCAATCTCATGCACCTCCCTTCAGTTCAATAGCCGAGCAGCTAATTGTTAAGTGTGATAAAGAAACGCACACCGTTCTCCAAATTTGTAACACCGTACTCGCAGCCATGCATGTCCAGGATCAGCTTCGCAATCGAAAGCCCTAACCCGGTGCCGCCTGTCTGACGGCTTCGTGACGCTTCCGCCCGATAAAACCGTCCCCAAATCAGCTTCTGTTGATCCTCCGGAATCGTCTCGCCAACGTTGTCCACCGAGAGCCGACTTGCGTGGGCATCGCTTTGGATTTCAATCGTAATCGTGCTTCCTTCCTCTGCATGCCGGATCGCATTGACGATAAAGTTAAGAATGACTTGCTCCATCCACTCCGGATCTGCCAGCACAGGCAGCTCATTCACGGGGATGACCATAATTTCCAGTCTTTTCTTCTCCAACAAATAGACCAGCTTATCGGATACCTTTTCAACCAGCTCGCTGAGCAGAAAAGATTTTTTACGCAGCTGAATGGTGCCGGATTCCAATCTTGCGAGGTCCAGCATATCCTTGATCAGCATCTCCATCTTCTCTGCTTCCTCAATGATGACGGAAACGTAGTGATCCCGTTTGTTTAGGTTGACGCCATCGCGCAGCCCTTCGGCAAAGCTTTTGACAATGCTGAGCGGAGTTTTCAACTCATGCGAGGCATTGGAGAAAAAGCTTTGCTGGATCAGCTCCATTTTTTGCTTCTGCTCCATATCCTCTTGCAGCCTCTGATTAGCTTCTTTCAGCTCGCTGAGCGCGTGATCCAAATTTTTAGACATCGTAATCAGGCTGCTCGACAAGCTGCCCAATTCATCATTTTGATGAATCGGCTTGGCCGCTTTGAAATCAAAATGCACCATCCGCTTAGCCATTTCATTTAATGCGATCAGCGGTCTGGTCAACATCTTTGAGTAAATGAGTGACAGAATGAGAATAAACACAAATCCTCCGATGCCCAGATACATATAAAACAAACGCAGTGCTTCATTGGTGTCGCTTATCTCCTGAAGAGAGGTCAGTGAAAATATGAGTTCGATCTCTCCACTGTGTTTTTTCACGGGCTGGATAATAATCACGTTGTTTGTCCCGCTCCAGGGCTCGATCCACTCGATCTTTTGCATCTGCAAGTGCCTTAGCTGCTCCGTCTGCTCATTGGTTAACGGAAACCACTGGTACAACGCTTGCATGAGGAGACCTTGCCGCTGGTTCCATGTTTTTAAGCCGGGAAGTACGATATCACTTACTACACCGGTAATCCTCACCGCTTCTGGCGCAGCATCTTCCCCGACCATGCCGAAATTTTGCTTATATATTTTGTCAGGGAATAGAATCGTAGAGAAATCCTTCCCCCTGATATCCTTCTCTCCCCAGAGCGTAAGCTGGTCCCCTTTTTTAATATTTGTGGCTCTCAACTCATCCCCGTGCAGTGCCATAAACAAAGATAAGGAAACGAAGATCTTGTTACCGTCCGGCTGTTTAATCGTCATGTGATAAGGATCGTCCGTAATCAGCTTTCCGTCCATATTGACAACCGTAAGCTGGCTTCGATTGCGGCCCATAAATTGAATTGCTTTTCGTGCGATCAGGCTTGAATTTCCCTCTTCGTCGGCATAATATTTCGCTAATTTTGCTAAATCATGCTCTACTTTATTTATTTTTTGTTCCTGATAGAAATCTTTGAAAAAGAACAACTGCGACATCATCACGATTCCGTAAAAACTGGCGAAGAAGATAACCGTAATGATGAAGAGTTTAAAAATGATGCTCCGGCTTTTCATAGAACCCCCTTACCCAGGCAGAACCGCAATCGGATATCCTCGACTTATCTAATATAAAATAAATGAGCCCTTAGAAAATGAAAATGATGTAACAAAGTGTCGCTAAAGTAAGATTAAACGAGCGGTTTGTCCTTTATGTGTCCTCGGAATGGCAAAAAAATGAAACGATATTGGAAATAAGCCGTATTAATTACAAACCAAACTTTGCTAGGAGATCCGATATGCGATGGTTTCCGTTTCTCAGCTCCTTCGTTGCGGAATGGCGTGATTATCCGGCCGAAGTGAATCGTGTGCTTGGACAAAGGTATTTGGTGCAGGCCATGGTTGGCGCAGGCAGCTACGGCTTGACATATAAATGTATGGATCAGTTCACCGGCAAGCCCGTTGCCGTGAAGCAAGCAAGACCAAGCAAGGAACTTTATGCCAGGCAGCTTTTGGCCAGAGAGGCAACAATTTTAAAATCATTGAACCATCCCAGAATTCCTGCATGCATTGACTTGTTCACGGAGCACCGAAACGAATATCTCGTAATGTCCTTTTTAAGCGGTGATACGCTGGAGGATCTGATTTTTGAAAAAGGTAAAAAGTACGGCGAGCAGGATTGCCTTCGGATTACAATACAGCTGCTTGAGCTCGTTGTCTACGTCCACAGCCAAGGGTATGTTCACCTCGATGTGCGCATCCCCAATGTACTGTTTAAGGATGAACAGATCTACCTGATTGATTTAGGTTTGGCCAGAGCGATTGGAGAAACTCCACCGCCTCAAGCACCGGCACAACGATGCCTTTTTCAAAAGCACACTGTTCCGTCCAGACCGTTTAAAGAATCGGAGGAAGCTTCCGACCTGCTCGATATCGGTCATTTCATGTTGTTTATGCTCTATTCCGCATATGAACCGGATCGTGATGAGGAAGGTAATGAAAAGCGGAGCTGGCAAGAGGAATTGCAGTTATCGCCGAGGTTGAAGTTTATGATAGAGCGATTATTGCAATTAAGCGAGCCTTATTCAAGCTCGGCAGAGTTCATGCACGATTTGAAGAGTTTGCTAACAAATAATGATTACGAATAAAGGAGGTGAATACAGATGTTGAGAAAAATGCTTGAAAAGCTGCTCCACGCCTCGTCTCACAGCCATCACCGGCATAGGCATTACAGCAGCTCTGCAAAAGGTTACGGAAGGCGTTACAGCAGCAGTCATGGATACTCGCACCATAAAGGCTCGTCTTCGGACTACAAACACAGGCATGGGAATCAGGGACACGGCTACTATAAATCAAGAAAATATAGCTCAAGCTAAAACTACCCCCTTCCTCTCTTGATGAGAGGTTTTTTTGTTCTATTCATCTTATTTCCACCAACTACTTTCTTTATTGTTCCGGCCAGCGCGAAACGGAGCTTTCTTAAAATTAGAGCCCCGCTCAGTGTGACAGCGGGGCTCTTTTCTACGTATTAGTCCATATTACTTTTTCGCAAGAATGCGCCAAATCAGTGTGATCGCTTCCGCACGTGTCGCATGGGCTTGCGGGCGAAACGTATGATCTTCATAGCCATCGATCACACCGTACGCAGAGGCTGTAAGAACAGCCTCTTTAGCCCAAACAGCCGTTTGATTAATATCAGAAAAGGTATTTGCGGCTGAGTTTTCGCCCAGTTTAAGTGCTTTAACCACCATCACCGCCATCTGCTCGCGCGTAATCAGATCATCAGGAGCGAAAGTGTTGGGGGTGTGGCCTTGGAGGATTCCAGCAGCATACGCTGTTGAAATGAATTCTTTCGCCCAGTGATTCTCTGTATCGGCAAAAGCATAATTTCCCTGCGATGCAAGTCCCAGCGTCTTAACGAGCATTGAAGCAAACTCGGCTCGGCTAATCTCCTGATTTGGTTTAAAGCTGCCATTAGCATAGCCGGTTAAAGCACCTTTTTTAGCCAATGCCTCAATATACGGTTGCACCCAATGCCCTGTAACGTCCGTGAAAGGTACGACTTGTCCCTTGTTCACTTCCTTGGGCTTTGATAGAATGACGAATTTGGACAATTGGCGAGTCGTGCCGCTGTTCAATCCTTTCACCCAATCAACAGCGAGCTGGTCTGCGGCGACCCATCTTTTCGTCGCAGTGTCAAACCGGGCAAGCCACAGTTCGTCACGCTCCTTCAGCAGATCAACTGCATTAAAGCGCATTTTGACGGTTACGTCTTTTTCAAAATCCCCCGGAACATCCTTCGAAAACTCCACGACTGGACTGGACACCCGATCTACTTCTGGTAAGGAAAGTCGTTCCATATCATTAATATAGTGAACCGTTAGATAAAATGGCCGTTGAAACGCCCCAGCCGGGATAACAATTTGACCTCCCTCAAAATCGATCGTTTTTCCGTCCAAACCTACCAGATATGTGTTACTTGGCAGTGAACGATCAACGCTGCCCGACCCGGATTCGCCTGGGGAAGTAATCGGTTGGCTTGGCTGCCGAGCTGTTAATCGGAAACGATAGGACGTTATAATTTGTTCATTGCCGGCCAAATCCTGTGCTTTAATGTGCAAATACCAGTCCCCGTCTGCCCCATTTTTCGAAAGAGTGGCTCCTTCGGAAAATTTCGCCCAGCCCGCAGCTGGGATGGAGGATTCTGTGGACCAGGCATACTGCAGGGAGTCAGTGTTCGTTCCACTGCCGGTGTCCTGGACAGTGACCTTCGAATTTGCCGACAAGCTCAGCTGCTCGCTGCCGTTAGGTTCAATGACGACCGCAGGTGATGTCTTATCGATCTTAACGAGAAGCTCAAGTGCGAGCTTATTTCCAGCCTTGTCGATCGCTTCAAACAACAGCGTATTTGATCCCTCTCCCGATACTTCAAGCAGAGTTTTGTTCTCGTAAGCCTGCGCTTTACCACCGTTTAATTGATAAGTGAGCCTGGACAGTTCACCGATTCCCGTTTCGGCGTAGACGCTTACGGTAACGCTTTTGTTTGTCCATTCCCCACTTGTATAGGCGCTGCCGTCGGCTTTGACGATGATTGGCGTGAGCTTCATACCGCCTTTGCTGATGCAAACGGTCCGCTGCTCTACCTTTTCATTCCCAGCTTGATCAACGGCTTTGAACGAGATCGTATGAATCCCATCGTCACTGAACACGATTTCCGATAGGTAAGGGCTATAGTTCACACCGTTGTCAAGCGAATACGTAAGTGTGGTCACGCTGCTCTCATCCGCCGCTTCCGCACTCACCCGTATACTTTGGTTCGTCCATTCTCGATCAACATACACACTGCCGTCCGCTTTCGTCATCGTTACCGTAATCGAAGGTGGCGTCTTGTCCGGAGGCGGGATGATTTCAGCACTTCGGTCTGAGAAACTTAACATTCGATTTCCTGCCATGTCGGTGATATTTCCTTTTTTTTCATCGTAGGAAACTAAAATCTGCTGTCCCATCTCAAACTTCTCCCCGGTGAGAAGGCTCAGTGCCTTCGTTCCGATGATTTGGGCGCCGGTAATCGAAACGAGATTTCCATCCTTCGTGACCGAGACCCCGTCCCCGTTTGTGATCTGGATGTCCTCATCAAAAGATAAAATAATACGTTTCAGATGTTCGCCTTCCACCTTCGCACTAACCACAGTAGGAGGTGCTGCATCCGAAGTTAGACTCGCCTCAATTCCCTGCAAGACGGGATAGGTCTTTCCTTCCTCCAGACGCCATGTTCCTCCAAAATCCCATGTGCTGCCATAGGTTACGTTTTGCTTCATTTCTGCTGTAGAAAGTAATACTCCCCTGTTTTCCCCGGTGTCGGATTGTCCAGTCGTCTCTTTGTTGTAGAAACTCGTGGAAATGAATCCAAATTGCCTGCCAATCAGACCACCGGTGATCATATTACCAGTGACACTGCCCACGGCGTAACTATTTGCCACACTCCCAGTATTTCTTCCGACCAAACCGCCGATTTCATCATTTCCGCTGGTCGGACCAGTTGCGTAGGTATCGATCACTATACCACCTTCATTGCGTCCGATGAGCCCCCCGACAAAACTTATTCCACTCACGTCTGCATCGGCAAAAGAACGTTTGATTTGACACATCGGATCATTGACACCTACCAAACCGCCGACTTTATATCCCCCCTTGACGGTGCCAGCCGCATAGGAATCTTCGATGAAACCTCCTATACTGTTATCCCCAACCAGTCCGCCTACTTCACTGCTTCCTTGAACTTGAACGTTTGCGGAGGAACCACTGATCTTCCCTGAATTCTTTCCAACGAACCCGCCGGCATGGTCCATTCCCTGAACCCACCCTGTAACATGGACATTCTGAATCTGCGCGCCGCTCCCGATTTCTCCTGCGAGCATGCCTGTTTGGGTTCCGCCTTTGACTTCACTGTCTTTGATTTGAAGGTCTCGCACCTCACCGCCCGCAATCCTGCTGAATAAGCCAACATTCATGAGAAGTCCAATTCCCACATTCGTATAAAGTCCAGAAATCGTATGGCCTTGTCCATCAAGCTTGCCTGCGAAGTCTGAAGTGATCGGTACAAAACCCAGACCTATCTCTGATGTCGTCGTCCATAGATCGGAGCGGCTATGATCCTTTAACACTTTACCGAGGTCAATATCCTCCATCAGCTTGTAACCAGCGGCCGGATTTAACTGCATCAACTGCAACTGATGCCCATTTCGAATCTCGTTCGACCACTCCGAACGCAGGAAGGGCCGCGATCCCGGGACCATGAACCACATGTTCGTAAAATCCCATCCCATGTAGCTCGACTGGTTTATCGCTTGCTGAGTGGATAAACCCGATGACATCTTGCATAATCCATCCAGATCGTATCCGCAGGCATTGCTCTGCCCCGTTGTTTCAGTATCCCAGTAGCTGGCTACCAGATCAACACCGTTATTGCTGCCGATCAGCCCGCCGACATAGCTGTTTCCTGTTACAGCTCCTGTGGCGTAAGAGGCAGTGATAGGCCCAAAGTCAACCGTATTACCCACCAGACCGCCGACCGCTGACTGTCCGGTTACATTTCCAATTGCGTAGGCGTTGTTCACGCTGCCGGAAAGCTTGATACCGATCAATCCTCCGACATTTACATTACCTTCAACATTACCTGTTGCATAGGATTGGCTGATTTCACCGCCTTCGCTATTTCCAACTAACCCACCAACGTATCCATCGCCGTTAACATCGCCAGAAGCATCAGAGAATTCAATGCCTCCGTCGTTACGTCCCACCAATCCACCGATAAAGGAGTTTCCGCTGACAACAGCGTTGGCATGAGCATAAGTGACTTTCCCTTGGATATGATTGTACCCTACCAGACCTCCTACTACATTTTTGCCGCTTACCTTGGCACTACTATAGGATCTCTCCAGAGAGCCATAGTTCATACCGGCCAGACTGCCTGTGAAACTTAAACCACCGGTGATGCTTCCCCCTTCAAGGCCGACGTTGCGGACCACTCCATCTTCGCTAATATTTGCGAACAGCCCTGTACTATTGTTGTCAGGCCAATTCATGGTCAGATTGCGGATTACATGCCCCTGTCCGTCGAAAACACCAGTGAAAGGATGGCTATTGCCGTCCGAAGCGTAGCTGCCAACCGGGGCAAAGCCTGAGCCATCGTTCCAACTGACTGTCTCCGTGGCATCGATATCCGCCCCAAGGATATAATGAGCGTTCAAATCATTCCGAACTGCGTCGAGCTGTTGAAGCGTCATAATGACATAAGGATTGCCAGCCGATCCGTCGCCGGACATTCCGGCATTTCCAGCCGCGAAGCTTTGAATCGGCAAAATGCCGGCCCCAAGAACGAACGCAAAAAATGCGAAAATGGCTCGTTTCATGCAGTTTTTTTCCTCCTTTCGTTTTGATATAATACCACGACGAAAATTATATAAAATTTTAGACTTGCTAGAATCTAACCCAGGTTATAGATGCGGTTATAGAATTTAGCACGAAGTTGCTGCAAACGTACTATACAAGTTGAACTAATGATTGTACGTATAGAGGCAGCCGGGTGAAATGTTTCTTACGATCGCTGTTGTTCCCGGATTTCTATGAATGAACTAAATAGTGGTAGAAATCCGGGAACAAAGGCGAACGAGCCTATGCTTCCGAAGCAGCTTTCTTTTCAGAAAGCTTTTAGCTTCTTCAGAATCATTTCTCCTAGGTTCAATATTCTAAAATGCGTGTTGTTTAGAATATTGAACCCTTTTGCCTGTGTTCCGCATTTCTTTAGTTCAACTTATATAGCTGCCGTTACAGCATGCATTTTATATTTCTGTCTTTATATTCTTCTAGCATTAGAAATATAATGTGAGATGTTGGAGGTTCAGAAAATGTCGAAACGCCTGTAGATAAACGAACCAGGAAAAGGGGGGAAAGAATGATAAGAGTGGCAATTTGTGACGATGAAGATCAAGCCGTTGCACTACATAGAGCAATTATTCAAAGCACTTTGAAAAGCTGTGGGATTGGCTTTGAAATTTCGACCTATACGCATAGCGATAACCTACTTTTTGATATTGTAGAGGATGGCTTTTTTTATGATTTGCTTTTGCTGGATATTGAAATGCCGAAAGTAACGGGGATGGAAATAGCCGAAAAAATAAAACCTTATTTGCCGAATATAAAAATCATTTTCATCACTTCGCATATCGAATACGCGATTGATGCCTATGAATTATCCATTTTCCGTTATGTTCCCAAAAGTGAATTGGGCAAACGGCTTCCTGTGGCGATCGCAGACGCCGCAAGGTTGATTGCGCTGGAAGCCGGCCGGGAATATACAATACAGACAAACAGCCGCATGGAGAAAATACCCTACAAAGAGATATTCTACATCCGACGGGACGGAAAAAATGCGAGTATCCTATCAAGCCTCGGCGTGTCAAAAGTTAGAAGGAGCTTACAACAAGTTTACGATGAATTAAATACGCCAGAGTTTATCTTTATTGACCGTGGCTACATTGTAAATATCATTCAGATCATGAAAATCAGTGATGGAATGGCCGTTTTGAAAAACGGTGAGCAGCTACCCGTCAGCCGTTCCCATGTGCAGGAAGTAAAACAGCAGATCAACAAGTTTTGGGGGGCGCACATATGATGGAATGGGTTCAGATTATTTCTAATCTACTAACAAATAACATACGGATTTTTCTGTGCCTCTTTCTGGTTGCAGAGCTTTTGAAACTTCCTAGAATTCAACGAAACGCTGCGGGTCTTTCTTTAGGCGTAGCAGCCGTAATCACAGTTCTTACGCTTTTGCCGCTTTCACAGTTCTATCTGACGGGGATTGAGATTGTTGCGTTAATGGCAATAGCCCACTATTTGTTCCATGAAGAAACAAGAATGTGTTTATTCTTGATTTTCTTTTATGAAATAAGCGTTGCTCTCTGGGATTTCCTGATCTCGGCGGGGTTAGGCATGATCTTTCAGTCCGAGCGATTTGTTGACAGTACGACAAGCGAATATATGATAGCCATTTGGATTGTCCGTTTATTCATGATCGGGATTGCAACATACATAGTCAAAAAGCGAAACACTGTAGTACATCCCTCTTTCCGGTTAGCAGCCATTATTGCACTTTTGGGTATGTTCGGGGTAATTGCACTCTCCGAGCAAAATGTCATTTCACTAAACGATGACCAGCTTACATCATGGACTATTCTATCGCTTATGACGGTGTTAGCCGTTTTGTTGTTCAACCTAAACCGCAAATATGAGATGGAAAAAGAAATCGCCCAGTTAAAAGAGGAACAGGCTGCATTGTTGGAACGAAATTATGAAGCACTACGCGATGTCTATTCAACCCATGCCAAGCTGTTCCACGATCTTCACAATCATGTTGAAATCATGTATCGCTATCTTACACAAGGAAAAGCCGCTGAGGCTACCCAATATTTGGAGGCCTTACGGACTCCTATTCGAGAAATTACCCAAACCGTTTGGACGGGTGAGGAGGCGGTAGATTATCTAATCAACAGCAAAATAGCTCTTGCGGCACAGTCACATATTGAAGTGAAAGCCAATATTGAGTTTCCCCGCCACACGAATATTCGCAGTACGGATTTAGTAGCTATTTTGGGAAACCTGTTGGACAATGCCCTTGAAGCCGCCGAAAATGCCAATGGTGATTTACGCTTTATCTCTTTGACTATACGGCGCATTAACGAAATGCTGGTTATAAAGGTTGAAAACGGTTATCGTACAGCACCCGTTACGAAGGACGGAAAATTGCAGACTTCTAAATCAGACAAAGAATTGCATGGATGGGGATTGAAAAGTGCCTGTGCTGCTGTGGAACGCTACGATGGAACCGTTGAAATATCTTATGAGAAGAACATATTCCGCGTCGTTACGACTTTGTCCTATAACACGATATAAAACCGATTAGCTCTTGATAGAAACGGTAGATTGCCTTGATGGTGATCTGCCGTTTTTTCATGGACAAAAACCTACCAATGATGGACTTTTCCGTGTGGTTTGCAATTTTACTATATGCTATTTCTGTAACAAGAAACGTTACTAAAAATCTTGATTTGAGGTGTTATCATGCGTCACTTTTATTTTCGTTTGATTATCGGTATCGTCTGGCTGATCGCAGCGATCTTTAGTGTTGTAAACGGCAATTTCCCGTTTGCCGCCCTGTATGTCGTTTTGGGGATTGTATTCCTGTACTCGGCCAACTCCATTTGGAAAAAGGAAAAAGGCAACCGGAGGTAACGTATGGACCGCTCGAAATTACTTGTCATCAAGAATCTGTGTGCGTGGTACACGCAGGATAAACCAGTTCTTGCCGATTTCTCCATTACATTGGGAACCAATGAAGTCGTTGGACTGATTGGGCTAAACGGCGCGGGAAAGACAACTTTCATCAAAACGCTATCAGGCTTGATTGATAGTTTCATTTTAGAAACCGCCCTTTGGAATGGTGCCCCCTTCTCTTTCCGGGATAAAGCTTTCAAGCTAAACCGCTACACTGTATTTGCGGAAGATCACTCCTTTCGGTATTTTACTTTTCGGGAGTATTTTTCGTATGTGGCGGCGTCTTATGGGAAAAAGCAACGAGATGCTTCCGAGCTGGTACAAGGCTTCCATTTTGAAGAATACACCGATGTTCTTTTGAAAGAGTTGTCAACCGGCAATTTGAAAAAAGCATATTTGATTACAGCCTTTGCCTTACGCCCAAAGCTACTGCTTCTCGACGAGCCGGTGAACGGCCTTGATTTCCAGAGCACCGAATATCTCTACAAGCTCATGGAAGGCTACAAAAAGTACGGAACCATTTTGTTTTCCTCTCATATTCTCGAAAGCATCTGCTTAACTTCTGATCGAGTGATCGTGCTGGAACACGGGAAAATCAAGAGAGCATTTACCGGCAAAGAAATAGGCACCGAAAAGATCCGGGAGGTGCTTGCAACTGATGGGAACCGTTAAAGCAATTTCCAAACAACTGCTGGGTGCACAATATGAGCGCATTACAAAGAGCCTGTTGGCCTGCCTGATTCTGTTCTTTGCC
The DNA here is from genome assembly GCF_042678945.1 of Paenibacillus puldeungensis. Lineage (NCBI taxonomy): Bacteria > Bacillati > Bacillota > Bacilli > Caryophanales > Paenibacillaceae > Paenibacillus > Paenibacillus puldeungensis. Next base: position 90,517 of record NZ_JBHTLM010000012.1, read on the forward strand.
CTTTTTGCCGCAGAGATCAGAATACCGGTTGCCCCGTTTATTCTTTTCCTGACCGCAACGGTCTTTACAGCGGGCGTCATGTGGCAGACATTAAGCTCATCGCAAAATGCCGAAAGCATGATGGGACTATTCATGCTTCCCTTTGAAAACAAGGAACTGACGTTTTCCTATACCGTGGCTTTTAGCGGGTATACGTTGATTACAAAATCATCTTGGGTGCTCGCGCTCTTTTTTGCAGTTGGGAACTGGAGCATCCTGCAAGTGCTGGTCGCGTTGCTCTGTGCCTGTAACGGCTGTATGATGGCAACGGTATGGTATTCCATGATGGGGCAAAAGAGGATACTGCCTGCCTTCCTGTGGGAGACTGGCATCATACTTTCGATTTTCTATGTGCAGCAGCTTCCGGTACTCTTTTGTATCGTGTTTATCAGCTTGGGGCTATCTGTGCTGTATCTCCGTTCAGTCAATGCCTATACATTTTACCGGCCTGTGTCAGCAAAAGCCCTTGTTAAACATTCCGGGAAAACCGGGAGCGTCTTTATCTATTTGCTGCGGTATTTAATAACAAATAAGAATTACCTGATAAATACCTTTGGCTTATGGGGAATCGCCTGCTTTTTGCCGTTGCTTCTTGGGCAATTCGAGGGGTTAAACATCATGCCGCTGGGCTTTGCCATTCTATGCCTAAATACGCCGATTTGTATTCTTCTGTCATGCGATCCCGGAACGGAACAAGCTATCCGGGTGCTGCCCGGACAGGCTATTCGTTTTGGCAGCCGGTATTGCCTTTTTATCTTTCTTGTCCACATGACCACCAGCACCGTCTATCTGTTTAGTTGGCAATTTCAATATGGCGGGATCAGCGGCATGGATGTTTTAATGGCGGTACTGTTTGCCCTTCAGAGTGCGGTTCTATCTGTTCTGCTGGAATGGCTGCGCCCGATCCGTCATTGGAAAGTCGAAAATGATCTGTGGCACCATCCACGAAAATATGTTGTTCCGCTGTTGATGATGCTCGTTGCAGCCTTTATCAGCACATGGCCGTTTATGGTTTGGATTTGGCTTTGTGTTTTGCTGATTGAAATTTTGAGTTTTCTGCTAATAGCGAGGAGGATATAGCCATGAAAAACACAAAATGCTGCCCCAAATGCAGCTCTCACCATATTGTGCGGGTGCCGAACAACCAGAACCGTCACGCGAGTGGGAACAATATTTACACTTCGTGACAAGATCAAGCACACTTTCGGATAACAAGGCGTTAACCCTGCAGCTTCTGTCCGCGTTTTATCGCCTCTACCCGATTTTTGGCCTGCAGCTTGCTATAAATGTGGTTAATGTGGGCCTTTAAGGTTCCCATGCCGATTCCAAGCGCCTTCACGATTGCGGGGTTATCCAAACCTTCCTCCATATAGTGAAAAATCAAGTGCTCTCGCGGTGTCAGCAGCTTTTCTAAAGAGTCTCCGCTTGGCAGAGGCAGAGCTCCGAAAGCCCCACCAAAGCTGGATAAAATCCTACGCACATATTGCAGTGAAGGCGTGCTCCGGTCTCGGAGATTCCCTTTTTGCCGCTGCCCCACATATTCTTTAAGCAGCTCGGCGACGCTCTTTCCTTTATCCACAAAAATTCGGATGTAATCATCCGGTTCCGCATACGTCAGCGCTTCCTCCAACCCCAGCAGCGCTTGCTGCGGCTTGCCTTCCCGCTGGAGCATCATGGCCTGCAAAATTTGAATATCCAGTGCCACCATCGGACGGTGATTTTTTACAGCTAATTGAAACAGTCTTTTCGACAGTGCCCATGCCTCCTGGCCTTGGCCGATCTCCATCAGCACTCTGACGAGAAAAACGTAAACATATAGCTGAAAAACTGAAATCGGATCATCCGCATGGACTTGGTAGCGTTCCTTCCACTCCATCGCAGCAGATACGTCGCCTGCATCCAGCCGCAGCGCGGCAAGCTCCGCATCCAGAATAATAGGCGCTTCGCTGGCACCATCCAAGGATGCTCGCCGATACGCCTGCTCCAGCCATTTTTCCGCCTCGGCTATGTCTTGTCTGGCCCGGCTGATTCTTGCCAAGAACAAACTAGCAGGAACATACACCTTTTCCGGCTGAAAATGCGACTGGCTATAGCCGTGCAAGCCCAGCTTCAAGTAACGTTCCGCTAATTCCAGCTCGTCGCGCTCATACAACAACTCGCCGTAGCAGACGACTACCGAATCCTCCAGTCCCATCTGCTTCATGAAGTCGATCATATTTTGGAAAAAAGTATCCGAAAGCCCTCGGGGCAGATGTTCGCCCCGCTTGCCGTTATAGGACCTGTAGATGGACGGTGCCAGCGGCATTTGAGGAGATGCGAAAATCAGGTCCGTTCCGTTCGGACTGTACTTAAGCGAGAGCTGAATGTACTCCAAACCCTTAATCATATCCATATCGTACTGGGTTGCCTTGAAATTCCTTATATAATACAAATAGCCTAAGTACCGGTTCTTTTCATCCAAACTCCAGCTTAAAGATGCTGCCTCAAAATGCCGCTCTGCCATGATTAAATGCCGCTCTGCCAAATCCACCTCCTGCCCCCACAGTAAAGAAAATGTGTATGAAAAATATAAATAAGGGTGCTGCTGAAGCAACTCCGTGGGTATAACCGACAGCCATACTCTCATCGTGGAAAATTCTCGACGGATCATCAGGCTCCTCATCTGCTCAAGTAGGCGAATGGCCTGGTTATATTCGGCTCCTGCCAGATAGTAATCCACCGCCTCTTCAAGAAGCTGCTGCTTTTCGCACCAAATAGCCGCCGCCTCATACAGTTCATATAGCTTGTCCGGGTCGCGCCGCTGCTGCTCCCGCAGGAGAAATTCGCCGAACAAATGATGGAATCGATACCATTCGCGTTGATCATCCTGCGGGATGAGAAACAAATTCAAATGAAGCAATTCCTCCAGCTTGTCCGCCCCATGTTCGCCAGCAACCGCTTCGCAGAGTGGGCTGTTCATTCGCTGCAAAATGGACACATCGAGCAAAAATTGGCGCGTCGCTTCATCCAGTGCTGCAAACACTTCTTCAAATAGATACCGCTCGACACCTTCATGGGCAAGAGACGTGCCGGAGGGGATTTGCCAAGCATCCATCCACATCTCATCTCGATCTCGCGCAGTCAGGGAAATTAACCTGAGGCCGGTTACCCAACCCTCCGTTTGTTCGGAAATCCGCTCTATCGCCTCTCGGGTCAGTTCTTTTTTTCCATCCATCCGAAAAAACTCAATAATTTCCTGCCGATTGAAGCATAGTTGCTCGGCGCAAATTTCCTGAATCCAGTTTCGACTGATCCAGCGAGCTCTCACAAATCCGTTCATCGTCCGGCTGCCAAAATAAAGGTGCAGATGGGAAGGCAAATACTCAAGAAAATAGGAAACCGATGCGATAATATCAGCATCGTGAATGACATGCCAGTCATCCAATACGAGAACGAGCGGCTTATCCAATCGGCTAAGCTCGTTAAGCAATGTAATAATGTAAGACTCGTAATGACCAGGGCTAAGCGTAGTGGCGGCCGCCTGGATATGATCGGACAAACCTCCCTGTGCTAGCGCAATCGCCTCCGTCATGTATGACCAAAACCGAATCAGGTCGTTATCCTTTTCATCCAGCGATAACCATCCGGCAGGAACGTGTAGCTGACTGACCCACTCGCTAAGCAGCGTTGTTTTCCCGTAACCGGCTGGCGCTGTAACAAAGGTAGCCCTAAAGCTTAATCCGTCATGAAGTCCAGCCAGAAGCCGGGGGCGGGGCACGGAGGGGGCCAGCGACTGGGGCCTTTTTAATTTACTGAGCAGCAGGAATTGTCTATCATTGATCTCCGGCATCACTATCCCTCCTTTAGGTTGAATCACATAACCGCAATTCTATTAAAAAGAGCCCTGCTAGTATATAGCGGAGCTCTCTTTGTAAGTTTACTAGCTTTTGTTAGTTGAACAATCCTACGATGGCGGCTGCGCCTTGACCTAATTCCTCCAACATTATACATCCTATTTTTAATTATCAAAAGATTTGTTTTTTATGCCCATAACCATTCATGACATTAATGTTCCGTTTAGGCCTTCTCGGAGGCCTCTTAAATCAAGTCCATCCGCAGCAAAGGCTAAGCGCACGAGCTCGGGCGAAACAAACTCGTCGTATTTGCCAAGGTACGGAGCCTCATCCGGCGCCAGCAGCTGCTCCTCGGTGCTGTGTTGGCATTCCCAGATCATGTCGCGCACCAGGCTTCCAGCATCGCACTTTCCGGACACAATCATGTAGTAAGGTTCCATCGGTACGACCGATCTTAAGCCAAGCCGTTCGGAAAGATTATGCTTAAGCAGTCGCTCCAAGGTGCGGAATTGCTTGCTGCCCACCCAAGGCAAAACAAACATCGAGTCCCCGCCTGCCGGAAGGACGATTTGCTTGGTCAGCCCGGTCTCTCTCGCTAACCGCCGCGCTCGCTCCAGCCGATTCACCGCCTGCGGAGACAGATACGGATAAATCGTTTGCTCCGCGAGAACCTCACGCATCTTCTGGACGACTAGCGTATGAATGTCTCCTCCAGCTCCGAGCCACAGCGTATCCACTTTGCCAATCGCCGCTTTGACATAGACCGCCTTATGCTTTGTGTCCACCTCCGTGACCTTCCACAGCTTGCCGGCGAGCGTAAAGCAGTAACCTGGAGGCGGAACCGTAGTGATCGAGCCGATTTCCTCCGAGCCGTTGTAAACAGAATGCTCCTCATCATCTTGAAACACGGCATAAAACCGGAAATTGTTAATGATCTTCTCTCCGGTTAAACCGACGATCAACGTCTTCTCTTCCGTCCACTGCACGTGATCGGTCTGCAGAAGGTAGTTCAGAAACAGCTTATACTGCTCAGGTGTAACCTCGCGAAAAGAAGGCAGCGACAGCACCGATTGAGCAAGCTCTGCCGGTTCGGCTTCCCCCATGCTTTTCAGAATGCTCATCGTTTGGTGGTACATCGTACCGATCGGCATTTTTCGGATATCCACCGGCTCAATCCACTTGTGCCGTACATACAGCTCGATCACCGCGATCGCTCGCAGCAAGGTCCACGGCATTCTGGCTGGAAGCGGAGCGTCCTCGTCCTCTTCCTCCTGGACGACGAACAGCATCTCGGACGCCGCATCATCCCGTCGGCCGGAGCGTCCCATGCGCTGCACAAAGCTGGATGCACTGTACGGAGCGCCAAGCTGCACCACCCTCTCCAGCTCCCCAAGGTCGATACCAAGCTCCAAGGTGAGCGTAGCGGCAGACACGGCCGGACCAACGCCGGTCTTCATCGCACTCTCCGCCTGCTCCCGCAGCATGGCCGAAATGCTGCCATGATGGACATAAAACACATCCGGCTGATGCCGCCGCGCCGCGATTCTTCTCATTTCCAGCGTCGTGATCTCCGCGTCCGTCCGACTGTTAGTGAAGATGAGTGCTTTTTTTATATGCGTGCTGTCGTAAATAAACTCATAAAATGCTTTACGTGCATTTTGCAGTTGCTCAGCCTGCTCTTCGTCCCGGGCATCGGGAAACGAAAAATGCTCCACTCGCAGCCGCAGCTTCCGCCCGCCTGGCGATGTAACGACCTCGACCAGCTCCGAGCTTCCGGCGCCAAGCCAAGCGCTTGCTGACGCATAATCACTGAGCGTCGCGGACAGTCCGACTCTTCTTGGCTTCGCCCCTGTCATCCGCTCGATCCGGGCGATCTGGCTCAGCACCTGAATCCCCCGATCCGCGCCCATAAATGCGTGAACCTCATCGATGATGATGTACCGCAGATCTTGGAACAAGGCAGGTATCGCATTTGGCCGGTTCATCAGCAGCCCTTCCAGCGATTCTGGGGTAATCTGCAAAATCCCGGAAGGATTTCGCACTAGCTTGTTTTTCTCCGCCTGGGGAACATCGCCGTGCCAGTGCCAAACCGGAATGTGCGATTCACGCAGCAAATCCTTCAGTCTCTCAAACTGATCGTTAATCAGCGCCTTAAGCGGCCCGATATACAAAATGCCTACGGATTTGGACGGCCGCTCATGCAGCTCGGTCAACGCTGGAAAAAAAGCCGCCTCCGTCTTCCCGGAAGCTGTCCCGGAAGCGATTAGTAAATGATGCGTCGTCTCGAAACAAATGCGGCAGGCATCCACCTGAACGGATCGCAGCGTATCCCATTTGCGCTTATAGATAAACTCCTGAATAAACGGTGCCAGCCTGTAAAAAGGGTTCGTACTCATAGCTCAAACTCCGCCAAAAAGTCGTCCACTTCAGTGTCCTCCGGATTCGATTCCGCCGGCTTTACCTGCCGCTCCCCTACAAGCTGCTCAAAGGTCGCTACGGGATTTTGATGCAGGGTATGCAGCAAATCCATAAAATCGCGGATCACTTCGCGCGGCGTCAGCAGTTGATCAGCGCCCAAGCGCCCTACCGCCATCGCCATAAATTGAATGATCTGCTCATGCGTGATTGAAGGCGTATAGCCAAAGTGCTGTGCATGGATATTCACCAGCTTCTGCAGCAAGATGAGGATTTCCTCATTGGAAAGCATGTCCAGCTTCAGAATTGGCCCGGTGTAATTGACGTACCCGTTCCCGGCAAACCGTCCCTCGATCAAACGGGACCGCAGCGCCTCATAGCTGAACAGCCCCCGGCGCTCATCCTCCACAAATTGCGGAGTTCCCCCCACAAAGATACCCAGATGCTCGGCTTTTCCCTGCATCGTATCATTGAACATTGTAAGCAGCTTCTCATAGTTGCTTTGCCGCGAAATGCTGTTCGTGATTTTGTACAAATTCACTGCCTCATCGATGAATATAAGCAGCCCCTTATAGCCGATCCGAGCAGAAAACTCCGACCACAGCTTCATATAGTCGTACCAATTCTCATCATCGATGATGACGCCGACGCCAAGCTCCTTCTTCGCTTCCGTCTTCGTAGGAACTTCACCCCGCAGCCAACGCAGCGCGGATTGCTTCCGGTCGTCGTCGGCCAGCTTGTACCCGTTCCAGTAAGCTGCCAGCACCTTGGCAAAGTCAAACCCATGAACCATGCTCTGCATTTCAGAAGTAACGGTAAAAATCCGCTGCTCCACCTCCACGTTCAAAGCCGGATCGTTCGGCCGAAGCTCGAGCTCCTTCATCACTTCCTGCTGGATGGCTGCAAACCATTTTTGCAAAATGGACTCCAAAGCCCCGCCATCAGGCCGCGTCTTGGTAGACAGGTGAGTCATCAGCTCACGGTAGGTGGCAAGTCCCTGCCCTTTTGTGCCAACAAGTCTTCGTTCCGGCGACAGGTCGGCATCAGCCACGACGAAATCACGGTCCATCGCGTAATTACGGATCGTTTGCAGCAGAAAGCTTTTTCCGCTTCCATAACGTCCCGTGATAAATCTGAATGCAGCGCCTCCCTCGGCGATATTGTCCATATCCCGCAAGATCGCCTCTACTTCCGCTCTGCGCCCAACGGCGACATGCTCCAGCCCTACTCTCGGCACGACGCCCGCAGTCAGGGAGTTGACCAGTGCAGTGGTCAGACGTTTCGGAATTTTCACTTCATTCATGAGGACTCTCCTTTCAATTTCTCGAAGCATTCCGCGTATTCCTGGGCGATTTGATCCCCGTCAATGACCAGGTCACCGATCGTTTCCATCGCGATATTGTTAATCTCATCGATCACAAGCTCCGCCATCGTCCCATATGTATCCGCCACACGGGCGAGTTCGGCCTGCGGAGAGGCGCTCCTTAAGGCACATAACGCTTCTATGTGGTAATCGTCCAAACTACTGGCAAACATGGACCATTCCTCGTCCAAGCCGGATGTATCCCAGTGAAGTTTCTTAGGCGGCTTCCCGTCTGATACAAAGGCGTCCACCGGGAGTTCCGCTTCCGGATGATCCGTCCCATTCGCTGCCTGAGTATCCGTAGAAAGCTTTTCTACGGACAACACCTCTTCGGACTCAACAGGCTCCAAGAATAGCCCCTCTTGATCAGTCATGCCTTCTATTAGATCGACTTCATCCTCGTTGCTGATAGTGAGCAGGTTCTGAACATGCTCCGTATCCACAAGTAAAGACGCTAATTTATCAGGATCTATAGTTACATTCGGTTGAACCCGCGATTTAGCTTCAAATTCCTTCTCAAGGTACCGGTCAATCAGTCGCTCTACTTCAGCTTCCAGAATAAATTCTCTGAGACGGCCGCGATAGCCTTTCAATTCTCGTAATTTATTTTCAGTATACCGAATGACGTGAGTGATGAACCTTCTTAACGGACGGTGATTGCTGATTGGCACATAGGTCAGCTTGATCGCTCTTCCGTATAATGAATCGTCATACACCGCGCTGCGGAATAGATACCTGTGAATCACCTGCTCCTGATCCGGCATAAATCTTTCGATCAGCTTGGTCTGAGTTTTTTTCACAAAATAAACATCCAGCATGGCGATCACACGAGGCACGTACTCTTCAACTACGGATTTTCCAATTCCCTGGACGAATTTGCTCCGGCGCAGCTCATAATCACTTAGCGTCAGGAGCAAACTTAGCGGAATATTGATAGGCTCCTCCCTAAAAAGCCTCAACAGCTCGATGTTAAGCAGTTCACCGTCCAGAGAACCGCCAAAGCGTATGGCAATATTGGAAAAAGGGATATCCAGCGCATGAACCATGACATAATCGGCCGCCCAATCTATTAAATAGCCATTCAGTTGAGGGTACTTACCGCCATAAGCTGCCGCAAGGCTCGCAAGCATCTCATATCCTTCGTTCGGATCAGCCCAGCCCACTCCATTAATCAGCTCATATACATAAACAAATATGTAAGATAAGTCCGTATCGGGATATCGGCCATTTCTCACCTCGGAGCGCCAGTAAAAATACCACTTCCGCTGCGACTCCATCATGTGCTCATAGGTGGGCCAATAGCTCATAAAGGGAACAAAGGGCGCAGCTTCCCCTTGTTCATGAGCCCATTTGCGCGCTTCCTGCACGAAATGCTGGTCCCGGCTATAAAAAGAAACAGGCGCCAGCTGCTCGCCACTCGCTTTTTCAGCTTCCCTTGGGGGGATGCCCACGCCTGGCTCCTCTTCATAAAAATCGATTTCCGTAAATTCAATGTATCTAGGAGTGTCCCCCATACTGTTCTTCAGTCCTCTTTCATTCCTCATCCGATCATGAATCTATTCCATTGTAGTATATCATAATTGGGGTGTTTATCAGCGGGGGCATTCAGGAATCTGAGCCGAGTTTTCGGCCGGATTTTGGTAATTAGATTACTGCCATATCCGGCCCGAAAGCTTGGGCGAAATTTGAGGTGTAGTGCGAATTAATGTTTTTCCGGATTCATCCGGCCGTTCGCCTTATCGGCTTCGTCGGAAGGCAGGGCGGTTAAATCAGCCTGTTCCGGCATGAAGCCCGTTCGCAGGTGTGGGGTCGTATCTTCATATGTAGTGCTCGGGTCACCATCGGTTTCAATCGGTTCGCGCTCATAAGGCATTATTTTCATTCCTCCTTTTGAGCATAGATTGCCCGAAGCGGTTGGTTTCATTCCATGTCGCTAATCGTTATTCATAAACGTTTTATGATATGCGTTTCGAAACTGCTTGGGAGTCATGAGAACATATCTCTTAAACAAACGCATGAAGTATTTTTCATCGGAAAACCCGCTCTCCACCGCGATGTCCTTAACCGGCAGCGTAGTCCGGGACAACAGTTCCTTTGCCTTCTCGATTCGTACCCCATGAATATATTCAAGCGGGCTCATCGAGGTATGAAGCTTAAATAAACGTGTTAAGTAGTCTTTGTTATAGTTAAATCTGGTTGCAATTTCCGATAAGGTTAGCGGCTTGATGGCGTGAATTCGGGTCCACTCGGCGATTTTGTCAAACTGCGTATCTCCCCGGGCTCCTACTCCTCTCAAGCTGAACCGGCCCATAACATGCTCGGATATCTCAATCAGCAGCGAGGTGAACGAGTAGTTTACGCTTTGATAGGTCAAATAATTGGAGTTCGCTATGTGCAAAATTTGGCTTGCGAGCACATGAATCCGATCATTCTGCCCCATATGCTCATATTTAGGGATGTATAGATGATGCACCGACCAGCCGCGCGGCACTGCTTTGCTCCACTCCGCTGCTTCCCGCTTCATCTCTTCTTGGCTCAACGTTTTTGACATATCAGGTAAATCAAAATGAAACCAATAAAACGATACCCCGGGCTCCGAAGGTTGATAGCCCATATGCCTTCTTCCTGGAGTTAGGACTAGCACATCACCGGGACCAAGCTCATATTCGTCCTCTTCTTCCCTCATGTACACTGTCCCATTAATACCGATTATCAGCTCGTAGCTGTCCATTAGCCGCTCGGCATGCTGCCAAGGCGTTTCTGAAACAAATATACCGGCCGCCGTAAAATGAACCGGGCGATCCGCCGTCGTCTTGATATAGGCCATCTTATCCTCCACTAACTATGAAGTCGGATTCGTCCACTAATTCTAGGCTTGAGCTACCGACTTAAAGCATTTTTCATGTTAACTTAATGATAAAATATACACTTGCTATATAGGTTATGGCAAGTCCAGGAGGTAAACACATCATGGCAGCACAGGCTTTTAGTCTGAAGCAGGTTCGAATCTTATCCGGACCGCTCAAGCATGCAATGGAGCTGAATGGAGCCTATTTACTGAAACTCGATGCCGACCGGCTTCTCTCCCGGTTTCGGGAATATGCCGGACTTGAGCCGAAGGCCGCGCATTATGAAGGCTGGGAAGCTATGGGTATCAGCGGGCATACGCTGGGCCATTATTTATCAGGTTGTTCTCTCATGTACGCTTCTACAGGAGAGTCTGCATACTTGGAGCGCGTAAACTATGTTTTAAATGAACTCGATCTATGCCAGAAGGCGCATGGTAATGGGTTCATTTCAGGTATTCCACGGGGGAAGGAGCTTTTTGAAGAGATTAAAGCCGGCGACATTCGCTCTCAAGGCTTTGACCTGAACGGTGGCTGGGTTCCGCTCTACACGATGCATAAGCTGTTTGCGGGCTTGCGTGATGCCTACCGCTTGACGGATAGCCGTAAAGCACTCGAAATGGAAATCCTTCTAGGAAAATGGCTGGAGGATGTGTTCAGTCCGCTCAGCAATGAGCAAATTCAGCGAGTGCTCCACTGCGAATTCGGTGGAATGAATGAAGTCCTAACCGACCTGGCGGTCGATTCAAATCAAGCCCAGTTTCTTAGTTTGGCAGAGAAGTTTTACCATGGAGAAGTGTTGAACGACTTGGCATCGCACAAGGATACCTTGTCCGGACGTCATGCCAATACGCAAATCCCGAAAATTATCGGGGCCGCGCGCCAATATGAGGTGACCGGCAAGTCCAAGTACGGAGAAATATCTCGGTTCTTTTGGGATCGCGTGGTGCATCACCATTCCTATGTCATCGGGGGCAACAGTTATAATGAGCATTTCGGGGATCCCGGAAAGCTCAACGACAGGCTTGGCGAAGGCACCTGCGAAACCTGCAACACCTACAATATGCTCAAGCTGACGAGACATATGTTCCAGTGGGATGCCGAAGCTGCTTACGCGGATTATTACGAACGGGCCATGTTCAACCATGTTTTGGCTTCCCAGGAACCGGAGGATGGCCGGGTCTGCTATTTCGTTTCTCTGGAAATGGGTGGTCATAAATCGTTTAACACGCAATTCGACAGCTTTACCTGCTGTGTAGGATCCGGGATGGAGAACCATGCACTGTACGGGTCGGCGCTATATTTTCATACCGATAACGCGATTTATGTGAACCAATATGTCGGTTCTTCGGTCGATTGGCACGAGCAGGGCGTCAAGCTGATTCAGGAGACGGCCTTTCCAACGAAGGGCAGTGGTAAGCTAACTCTGCAGTTGGAGCAGCCCAAGCTTTTCACTCTCAAGCTGAGATGTCCGCATTGGGCTGGACGTGGGATGAGCGTGATAGTGAACGGAGAGCCACTGGAAATTACAGCTGTTCCCTCCTCCTACGTTGATATTGAACGCGAGTGGCACGACGGGGACATTGTCGAATACATGATTCCGATGACGCTCCGCACCGAGTCGATGCCGGACAATGCAAAACGCATCGCCTTCATGTACGGGCCACTCGTCCTTGCAGGCGATTTAGGACCGATCCAGTCAGACGAAAAGGAGCAGCAAATGCTGGCCTCCGTTATTATTGGTACTCCTGATACGATCACCGCAAACCTGGTTCCCAAGCAAGGAACGGAAGCTCGCTTCCTTATGAACGGGATCGGATTATCCCAGGACTGGGAACTGCGCCCTTTTTACGAGATGTACGATCGCCGTTACACGGTGTATTGGGATTCGTTCACCTCAGAGGAATGGCAGCGGGAAGAGACCGCCTATCGGACCGCACTAGAAGCAAATAGGCAGCTTGAGAAACGGACGATCGACTTCGTGCAGCCTGCTGAAATGCAGCCGGAACGCGACCATCAGTTCGAAGGTGAACATGTAGGCCTAGGATCGATTTATAACCGCAAATACCGGGATACTTGGCCGAATGGATGGTTCTCCTTTGTCATGAAGGTGCTTTCCGATGAGCCTGTCGCTCTGGCAGTAACTTACTTGAAAGGCTCGGCGCCGCTCACCGACTTTGAAATCACCGCAAACGGGCATCCGTTAGGCCTGGGTGATTTAGCTTCGGAAGAGATGGATAAGTTTGAAACCTATATGTATGAGATCCCGACTCAGGCGATTCAAGGTCAAACCGAAACAACGGTTAAATTTTCCGCCCATTCGGGATGCAAAGTAGCGCGAGTCGCCGGATTGCGAACAGTTCGTAAGGATAAATAATATTTTAAAAACTAAATTGACACTGTAATTGACACTGAGTTTGGGCGTTATTGATCAAAAAAAGACAGCGATAATCGCTGTCTTTTTTTGACTTGCTGTATTATATTACTTACCCTTATATGCTACTGCATCAATTTGAACTTTAAGCCCATTAGGACCGCCTATGTGTGCAAATTCCGTGGAAATAGTCTTTCTCGCAGGATAATTTCCTTTAAATCGTTGCTTGAAAACCTTCTCCATTACTGGGATATCCCAAACATCTCTGAGCATTACATCTACTTTAACTACTGAATCCAGAGTTAGATTTACTTTTTCTAATCTCTCGCTCATGTTATTGAGAGCGCCTTCTACTTGTTCATCAATTGAACCTCCAACATTTCCAACACAGAAACTTAAAAAAATAAAATCTCCTGCTTCTACAAAACCAGAGTAAGCATTATCTTCGTTTACTTCATACCTAATTATCTCACTCATTGGCACATCGTCTCCTCAAACGAATTGGATATAATTAACACTACTCATAATAATAGAACGAATGTTCGTAATTATCAAGCTCCAGATTGTTATTTCACATTGCCATTTCTGCGAGTTACTTGCACCTCAAAGGGGAGCCCGTTAGCATTTGACCGGTGGGCTTCCTTCTTATATCAATTTGCTATAAGTTTTTGACCGCCGCTTTCATTCGATCATAGCTGATGGCTCCCTGAAGCCGCTCACGAATCACCCCATTGCCATCAACAAAATAGGTCGTCGGATACGCCGATACTTGGTACAGCTCCGCCACATTCCCTTCCTTGTCCAGAACGATAGGAAAGGATATCCCTTGTTCGTCCACAAAGGCTTGCACCGAATCGCTCCCCTTCTCGGTAAATGACAAGTTGACCCCGAGAACGACTACATCCTTGGATTCATAATTCGCATAAATTTTTTGCATGTGCGGCATTTCCGCCTGACAGGGAGGGCACCAGGTTGCCCAAAAGTTGATAAGCACTTTTTTACCTTTGTAATCGGAAAGCTTTACGGGCTCCCCCTTCAAATTGGTTAATATAAAATCCGGTGCCAGTTTACCCTTTTGTATCCCTACCTCCAACGTGGAGCCATCGGTGCTAAATTTGTCTACTTGACTATAAAAATCGTAACCTGCATACACGACAAGACCGATCAGCGCCAGGATCACAACTATATTCCTTTTCATCTCTTTCGTTTTATTTTCACGGAATAACGTTCGAAAAACCCAGAACAACGCCAGGATGATTAGGGTCAATCCCAGGTGAAGTGCATAACCCCACCGATCCTCGCCCCCAAATGATAAGAGAAGCAGACGAGAAGAAATCCAGCCCCCCAAAGCAAACCATACGATAATGTCAATAATCTGCCGATGCATGAATCCCTGCTTAATCCAGCGAAGCCATACAAAACTAACAGAAACGAAGCTCGCCAGACCTACTCCCCACACTCCACCGTCAAAGTACAATAACGATAAGGGGTGGCTGAGAAACTCGCTTGGATGAAATAGGATGAAGCTGCCTTTCCAGATCAACAGCCACAGCAATAAGCCGCTAAACAGTCGTGAAAAAATGTCGCCTCGCCTGGACCAATTTCGCAGGCGGTACAGCAGCAACAGCCAGCCTCCCAATCCAAAGCTAAGGTATAATATGAGTCGGCCGTTTAGTATAAAGGGCCCGAGCTGTAATGAATCCAATCGGCACTCCTCCATTTACATTTTAGTTAATCCTAAGCTATAGTTAAAGGCACCAAATAATGAGCCATATCGCTCGCAAATCTCGCTTGTAGAACCTTCGCCCACCGCATGCCCGCCGCTCATAAACACAATATAGTCAGCCACCTGTTCGGCAATTTCTAATTGATGTGTGGAGAAAATGACGGTATGCCCTTCCTCTCTAACGCGCCGAATATGGGACACAAATTCATTCATCCAGAAAGGGTCAAGCCCATTTGTCGGTTCGTCCATAATGAGCAAAGGTGGCTTAGCCAGGAGTGATTGGGCAAATAAAAGGCGCTGACGCATCCCCTTGGAGAACGTGGTCACGATCATTTTATCTTTGTCCTCCAAACCCACGAGTTCAAGCAGCTCATCCACTGTCACCGCAGGCTCCGGGATCTTCCGTATTGCCGCCCAAAAGGTGAGCGTCTCCCTGGCCGTTAATCCATGCTGAAACTGATAATCATCCGGCATGAAGCCGATTTGCGCTGCGTAAGCCTTTCTGTCCTTGGCCCATTGCAGGCCATTAATGGACACCTGCCCGCAGGTAGGTCGATAAATCCCGGCGATGATGCGTAAAAGCGTACTTTTCCCGGCTCCGTTACCTCCGCATAAAGCCAGTATATTCCCTTTATCAATCTGAAGGCTGATATCCTCAATCAAGGTTTGCTTCTTGATGGCTTTAGATACTCCCTCCACCTTGAGACAAGTTTCAACCACGTGAGCGCCCCCTTTCCCATATCCAGTACACGGCGGATATCGAAACGATGATCCAGGCGGCACAGATCCCTACAAACAGCCAGGAACCACTGGGGAGATTGATCCACTGAATCCACGCGTAATACTCCGGGCCGAGTACGGCCCCCCCGCCTAGCTTAACGACGATGAACAACCTCACCAGCTCAGCGGGATTCAGCAGCGTTAATGTGACAAGCAAAGGCTTGATCCATGCATACGGCAGCAGCCCCAAAATGGCAATAAGAATCGCAGGCCAGCCTATAACGGCAAAAAACCACACCGCCACCGAAACGGTGAGCGCTTGCCAGCGATTTTTGCATAAAGAACCAATCAACAAAGCGATTGTCAAAAATAACATCACCAGTCCAGCTGAAAAGGTTATAAACATAAAATAGGTGGAAGGATCAAAGTTCGTCCCAAGCAGGCCGCTTACTAGCCCCATTAGTCCATATCCGAAGGTTACAATGACAAGCAGCACAAATGCTAGTCCGACATATTTGCCAAGTATGAACGGAAGCGTCCCTATCGGATAAGTAGATAGAAGCCGCCAGCTCCCCTCTTCCTTTTCCGAGGTCAGCGAAAATGAACCAAGAAACAACGTCATAAGCGGCAGCAGATAAAGAATCAGGTTTATCATAGAGCCTGTCGTCGATGTGTACCCCTCGACCATATTTTGCGAATGGATAAGAAGCAGGCTCAGGCTAAATACACAGAATAATGCCAAAAACGAATAAGCCCACGGGTTTCGAAATCCCGTCTTTATTTCTCTTCTAGCTACATGAATCAGCTCGTTCATTAGAGTACATCCCCAATATTAGTGACTATTTGTGTGACGATCCTTCAGACATATGTTCATGCTTGTGCTTCATCATCATATCCTTGTTCTGCTTCCAATCGTGGGATGCCAGCTCTTCTGCTGATAGTACTTTTCCAGCCCCTTGCTCGGTAACAAAAGCTTTAGCCGAGGCAGCATCCTTGAAGCTGATAACACCATAAGCCATCGGCGTACGGAGCGATTCATCATAGACAAAGCTTGCCTTTTTAAATTCAATCCAGTCCTTGCTGTTATAGTCACGAACATAATCCATCCCGATGTTGTCCGTACCGTTACGTTTTTTCCATTCATTCATACAGCCGACATCATCAAACTTATAGCTTTTGCCGTCTTTTGTAATGATCTGGGTGGCATAGGCGTTATCCTTGACCTGCATATTGCAGATGGCGCAAACATCGACATCTTCCTGGATCGCAAGCGGCTCGTATTTTTCCCCGCAAGCAGATAGTGCTAATACCCCGATAACAAGCAACAATAACAAGACATTCCATTTTCTCATGATCTAAAAACCCCCAAATAAAATATTAGCAATATAGAAACAAGCAGCATCATTCCACCGGCGAACATGACCAGACCTGGGTACTCCGCGACCCCACCTGATAGCAAGGCTGTCGGTTTTGTTAGCGGCGCGTGGTCGGAGGCCCAATCTGCTCGGTCACCAGAAGAAAGATCGCTTAAAAATATCATCCCTGGTGACTGAAAAAACAGCTGATAAGCCGCATTCTTGGCAGTCAACCGCTGATAAAACGGATTTGTGGCGTAAGGCAGATCACTGAGCCCATCGTTCGTAACGTCTAGTCCTTGAAAAGCGTCCCAATAGTTCCCATCAAGCTGATTCTTTTTGCTGGACGTAGCACTTGCCTCAATGACATTGGCAATAAAAGTGTTGTTCTGAAAGCGATTTCCATCGGCGTTTAAAAACTGAACCCCGGTGTAATTTCGAAGCACCAGATTGTCCTTCAACACGTTATTGGAGGATTGCTCCATATAAATGCCTACCCTATTCCCTTCAACGGTGTTCTTAAAGATGCTGGAAGTATGCACGTCATAGAGTAAAATTCCTTGAGCATGAACGTTTTGATTTTGCTTGCGAAAAGAATTTCCTGACACGATCACATCGGACACACCCATGATCATGGCACCGGTATAATTGTATTCTCCGAGGTTATTCGTAACATGCGAACCATTCACATACATGCAATGGATCCCATATCTCAAATGACTTAACCGATTGTTATCTACTTTGACGTCTTGACTGTTCTCAATATAAATTCCGTCTCGAAGATACGAGATTTGATTGGCAATAATCTGAATCCCATCGGAATTGTACAGATCGATCCCGTTGCCCCTGTTTCCGCCTAACTTTCCTTCCAAACGGATCCACTTTATTTTGTTATTCGTTATGAGTCCGCCTTTTGAATCACGCAGTAAAATGCCAAATCCCCGAGTTTGTATCGAGAGATTGTCAAGCGTAACATGGTCAGCTTTCACCGATACAGCCGGTACTTCCCCGCCGGCAGCTTGCCGAATCTCAATATTACGAAGCTCCGTGCCTGCTGAGTTTATTGCAATAGCAGCTTCGTCCGATGAACCGTTGATCAAGGAGACATCACCATCTCCTAGAATCGTTAATTTCTTATCAATGACGACTGGACCAACATACGTTCCGGAGGTTAGTTTAATCGTATCCCCAGTCCCTGCCTGATCGATGATGGGCTGAAGTGGAATCCCGATAGGTTCATCCGAGGCTTCAACTGCTCTAACGTGATCTGCGCTCATGAAAAATAAACAAGAGACTAGGAACAATACAAGGAAAATACGGCTGTAACCTCGAAATGACATCATTCTCCTCCTATCGCCGCAGCATTCCTATACTTTCCGAAATAAAGCTATAGTTTTAGTGTAAAAAAGATAGATATCACTTCATATAGCCCGATCGGGCTATGACATAGCAAATTTTGTGTCTGTTTTGTGATTTTTATCATTGACTTTATTAATGACCTGCAGGTGGAATTCTCGTTTTTCTTGTGCCTTTAAATTGCCAAATTGATATGACATAATGGCTTTGAAAGCTTAAATTGGAATGAACGGAAGGAGAAGCTATTGATGCAGCTATCTGTGTTCTACAACCATATTCTCGTAGCAAGCGAGCAAACAGGACTGAGTGTGGATGAGGTGCTGCGGCGTGTACGCAGTTTTGGCATAAGTGCCGTGGAGCTAGGAAGAGATGAGATCGGCTCTGATAAGGAGAAATTTAAAGAGCAACTCAGTAAGGCGAAAATTGCAGTTTCCTCGATTTATGAAACTTTTGATTTTGGACACGCTCCAGATGCTGGACCTGGACTTGAACTTATTGATACGGCTTATGATTTTGGTGCGAGCAAAGTGCTGGTGATACCCGGCTTTATAGAGACTTCAGCTTCTGTGGAAGAAAGAAATCTAGCACTCCAGCGAATGGCGGCCACCTTAAGAGAAATATGCGATTATGCCGAAGAAAAGGGAATTACCGTCACGATGGAGGATTTTGACGACAACAGAGCACCTTACGCCTCCTCTGATGAGTTAGTCTGGTTTCTTTCAGAGGTGCCTAAGCTTGGCTGCACGTTCGATACGGGGAATTTTATATTTACCGGTGAGAATGAGCTGGGCGCATTCGGAAAACTTGCAGATCGAACAGTCCATGTGCACTGCAAAGATCGTTCGCTGGATGAACAAAACGGCGGGATAGTCAAAATCACGCTTAACGGAACTCGGCTCTACCCGTCTCCGGCTGGTTCCGGGATAATTCAGATTCAAGAGATCATCAATCGACTGCAAACGCTTGGATACGATGGTACCCTGGTCATTGAGCATTTTGATTCCGTTGATGAGCTGGCCTATATGGAGCAATCGGCTAAATGGCTGCGTTCAATAATATCAAAATAATTATTTTATATACAACCGAAGGACCTTGCGAAGCCGCAAGGTCCTTCGGTCGTTCCATCACCAGTGCATAATTTTGCTCATCTTCCAAATACTACCCTTAATTATGATGGCATGAATGGGAGGGTAGCAGTGACATGAGCGATATCAAGCAGGATTTTCAAGAAAATAAGGATACGCTCCGCCAGGTGTTTACGCAATGTGATGATTTCACGATGCTCGATTTCCTTATCGGAGAAAAGCAGGTTTCCGCTTGCCTCTTCTTTTTGAGAGAGATGGCTGATAAGCATGTCATCAATCGTATTTTGCATCACTTGTCGAACTTAAATTGTGCGACTAACCCTGCCTACGGCCAATTTGAATGGATCAAACAAAATTTGGAGCTAGATGATGTAACCAAATCATCGGAATTAACCACCATATCAGATGCAATTTTGTCCGGTTATACGGCTCTCCTGCTTAATGGCTTTTCCGAGTGCATCCTGATCGGTTCCGTCGGAATCGAGTACCGGGCCATTTCTGAGCCTTTGGCTGAAGGAGTCATCAAAGGCCCCAGGGAAGGCTTCAATGAATCCATAAAGACCAATCTGACCTTAATTCGAAAGCGGCTGAGAACGACACGTCTGAAATCCGAAAGCTATGTTCTTGGCAATTTTACGAAAACGGAAATTCTTATTGTTTATTTGGAGGGAGCTGCATCCGACTCTCTCTTGACGGAAGTTAAAAATCGTATCCAGAAAATCGACGCAGACAGTATTTTGGATACTCAGTATATTGAAGAATTTATCGAGGACCAGCCATTCTCTTTATTCCCGCAGGTAGAAACGACAGAGCGTCCGGACAAGGTAGCCTCCTCCCTTCTAACCGGGAAAGTATCGATCCTTGTGGATGGCACCCCATTTGCCATTATCGTGCCCGTTACATTGTCGCAATTTCTGATCTCCAGCGAGGACTACTATCAAAGATACCCTTTTGCGTTGTTTATCCGAATGTTACGCTATTTGTCCGCAAGCTTTTCCCTGCTTCTTCCGGCTATTTACATTTCGGTTACGACATTTCATCAAGAGATGGTCCCCACTCCGCTCATGATTTCTATCGTAAACTCTTATGAAACGGTCCCTTTCCCTGTTTTTGTTGAAGCCTTGTTACTTGAGCTGACCTTTGAAATCATCCGCGAAGCCGGTATTCGCCTGCCTCGATTAATCGGCCAAACAATCAGCATCGTCGGCGCTTTAGTCATTGGACAAGCAGCGGTGCAGGCAGGTCTGGCATCGTACGGAATGGTTATTGTCGTGTCCCTGACCGGGATCATGTCATTTGTCATCCCTTCATATACCATTGCGATTGCGTTTCGTCTCATGCGTTTTATGTTTATGATCCTCGGGGCTACCCTCGGTTTATACGGTGTAATGCTCGGCCTGATAATGCTGCTTATGCATTTGGCATCGCTGCGTTCCTTCGGGGTTCCGTTCCTCGCGCCCATTGCTCCGGTGAACGTGAAGGCGTGGAAAGATACGATTGCACGCTTCCCGTGGTGGAGCCTTAGCAAGCGAGCAAGCCCCCAGGGACCAAAAAATCGTTAGGTGGTCAGGCTATGAAATGGGCTAAGAAAATGCTTCTATTCGTTCTGCTTATGACTCTACCGGTTACACTCGGCGGATGCTGGGACAATATTGAAGTAAGGGAGCTTGGCGTGGTGATGGGTATCGGTCTGGATTACGAAGAAGGCGAGGAGCCAATCCAGCTCACCCTACAAATGGTGGCTCCAAGCGGGAAACAAAGCGAGGAAGGGCAAAGCGGCGGGAACAAGAAATATGAAACCTACACAGTACACGGACAGACCGTTTTTGACGCTTACCAGAACATGCAAAAAACTTCACCTAAACGTACAGTGTTACCACACAGTAAGCTTGTTGTGATTGGAAAAAAACTGGCCGAACAGGGGCTTACGGAGGTTTCCGATTTTTTGGTGCGTGAAAGAGAAGTACGTCCCACATCGTGGATTGTTGTGTCCGATTCGACAGCACGTGAAATTTTGGAATCGGAGTTGGGTACGGGGTCCATTCCCGCTGCAGGCCTAGTCACGATGCAGGAAAATTTCTTGAGGTCATCTACAGGAAACCCTATCAACCTTATTCAATTTTTCATGCGCATGCAGGGGGATGCCAAGGCGGCCGTGACTCCAATCATCAAAAAGACTGGAGAACATATTCAATTTGAACAATCCGCTCTATTTCGGAGAGATCGAATGATCGGCACCTTGAGTCTTAACGAAACCCGAGGCTTGATGTGGCTTGAAAGCAAAGTTGAAAGCGGAAACGTCACCTTGCCTTTTCAGAACGAGGGCGTGAAACTTCAAAAAAATGTATCGGTAGAAATAAGCCGAGGCCATACGAACATTACCCCTCACTTCGACGGGCGGGATGAAATTACAATGGACATTCGCTGTAAAGGCTGGGCGCAGATTCGTGATACGGAGTTGGCGAACAAAATCTTATTCTCATCGCAACAAATTGAACGATTGGAAACGGCTGTGGAAACGCAGTTGGAAGAACGCATTCAACATACGATCGATATAGCCCGGCAGAAGTATAAAACGGATTTTCTCGGCTTCAATAACAAATTCCATAACCGATATCCGCAAGCCTGGAAATCGATTGGCAAGGACTGGGATGAAATTTTTCCGTCTATCCGCACAAACCTTGCAGTGGACATTGAAATAGTTCGTCAAGGCATCACCAAAAATCCACCTGTCAACGAGGATTGAACTATGAAATCAGGCATGGTGTTTTATACTATTGGCTTGCTGCTTATTTACGTCATTGACCTACACAAGTCGATTCGTAAAAAGGATAAGAAGAGCGTAATCGCGATTTGTATTCTGTTATCCATCGCTACGACTTTGGCAGGGATCTATTCTGTTGTCGGGCTAAACCCGCTTTATTTGCTACATTGGTGGTTAAGCCCGTTGGGTCGGCTCATCTGGGGAAATTAATGCGGTGCAAAGGAGATTTCTAACATCATGATTAATCAAGAGCAAATTAGCACGAATCAGTTTGTTTGGCTGCTGTTCATCATCATCACTTCGGTAACTGTCCTGCAAGCCCCGGGTATTCTGATGCAGACAGGCAGTAGAGACGCCTGGATGTCTGTGGTGGGCGGGATCATCCTAGACGTCCTGCTTGCGATCGCCTACGCCTATATGGGATTACGTTTTCCCAAGGAAAACTTTGTACAGTACAGCTCGACTATACTCGGACGGTGGATCGGCACGATCGTGGGCCTGATGTTTCCATTCCTGTTTCTCCTTACCTCCGTCTTGGTAATGCGAAGTTTCAGCATGATCATCCATACCGCTTTTCTCCCTAAAACCCCCCTTCCCATCATTTCTATAACCGGCTATGCCGTGATCGCCTACGGAGCTCGAAAGGGGATTGAAGTGATTGCAAGGGTGTCCGAAATTCTCGGGCCAATCTATTTTATCAGCGTGATCATCATTTCATTGATTTTGCTACCCTCCGCCGATATCCAGCGAATAAAGCCCATATTAGAAAACGGCTTTCTCCCGGTGATTAAAGGCTCTTCTTACATCGTTACCAATTATGGAATATGTATTATAATGGCGATGTTCATTCCGATCTGTAATCAGCCGAGAAACGGTTTTTTTGCAAAATTCACCGCAATCAACCTAGGCGGGTTTCTGGTAGGAATCATCGTTGTTTTCAGCATTATGGTGTTCGGTTATCAGCAAGGAGTTAACAAAATAGCCCCCAGTTTGTCCTTATTGAGGGTCGCCAACTTGGGTACCTTCTTCGAGCGATTTGAAATAATGTGGATGCTAATCGCGGTTGGAGCGGCAATTATTGGCTCGGCGCAATTAATTTGGGCCGTCAGCGTTGGAGTTTCCCAAACCTTCGGAATGAACCATTATAAGCCGCTTGTATTGTCCGTCTGCCTGATCTCAATCGTACTAGGGGAGACTTCCTTTCACAATCAAGGGCTTCACGCTGAATTTCTGCAGTTCACTGCTCCTATCGTCGCTTTCTTTATAGAGACCATTTTGGAGGTTTTCTTGCTCATCATGGCTCTCATACTGAAAAAAGGGGAAAAAGGCCACTTTAAGGATATCAAGCTGTGGCCAACCCAAGGACAGAGTAAATCATGACGGAACTCGTCCGCCATCTTTACCTGTCCTTCGATAATGGTTACTTCCGGTTACGTTTTCTAATCCGGGAAATGCCTCTATCGGTGAGAAAGGCAATAACCGCATAAAGGACACCCCACAGCAGCCAAGCGTCCCAGTTCATCTTGAAGGTGTTCCAGTCCGTCGTTATGTAAAGAAGCGGAAACAGGAATGCGATGATTGGCGCGATGATTTTACCTCTCCGAAGAAACGCCGACACGGCACCTATCACGACCGCAAGCAGTGGACAGAACAGAAACACCATTTGAAACGGATCCGGGTTCATAAAATGATAAATCAATAGCGCTCACCTCTGCTTTATTTCTTGGACAATA
Source organism: Paenibacillus puldeungensis (assembly GCF_042678945.1). NCBI lineage: Bacteria > Bacillati > Bacillota > Bacilli > Caryophanales > Paenibacillaceae > Paenibacillus > Paenibacillus puldeungensis. The sequence continues at coordinate 114,126 of NZ_JBHTLM010000012.1, forward strand.
GCATTGACTCCTTCGTCAATTTGCTCAGGTTGTACCCGTGAAATGCTAATGCGCAAAAATTTCTCTCGTTCTAAATAATTGGATAAATAAAATTGCTTTCCAGGCACAACAATTACATTTCTAGCAGCAAGGCGCCTCGTAAGGCGATCTAAATTCACTGAAGGCTTCAGCTTAAACTGAGCATAGATGCCAGAAGCTGCATCAGGCACATCTAAATCTCCGTCTTTAGCGTGTCGATGAACAGCTTCGTACAACGCGTGAAGACGGGATGCGTACTGACTCGATATCGAAAATTTGTGCCGTTCATACATACCGTTTCTGATATAGATATCAAGCGCTGCTTGTGATAGTTGCGAGGTATCGGCGTATTTTTTGTAGGCACAAAATGTCTCAAGTAAGAGTTCTGGCAATACGACAGCCCCTAAACAAAGACCCGGAAAAATAATTTTCGAGAAGCTTTTTAAATAAACGACATGTGAAGTTCTATTTAAAGCATAAATCGGGTCAAACCCCGAAGCTTCACCTAGATCGGCCATATAATCGTCCTCAACGATGTACACGTTGTATTTACTCGCCAAATTGGCTATGGTTCGTCGCTCTTCCTCACTATAAGTCGTCCCCAGCGGGTTGTGATATCTAGGCATCGTGTAAAAAAATTTGATGTTTCCGTGTTTAAATTTGTCTTCCAGCTCCTGTAAATCAACCCCCTTGGCAGTACGGGCGATCCCGGTGACAGCCACCCCTTCAAACTCTAAAAATCGCAAATAGTGATCATAGCTCGGTTGTTCGACCAGAATCACCGATTTCCCGTTCGGAAAAGGCATTTTGGCCAATATTTCCAGAGCCTGGTGTGCTCCTGAAGTGATTACAATCCGCTCGGCTTTGGTGAACACCTGATCACCAGCAAAATGAGAAACGAGCGTTTGACGCAGGCTCTTAAGCCCCATCGTATCCCCATAGGTGAACAGCTGATATTTATAGGTATCGATGGCTTTGTTCAAACAGTGTTGAAAGTCCAAATACGGGAATAGACTTAAGTCCGGGGAAGCTGAAGCAAAATCGATACAGGGGTTGCTCGAGTGGTCCTTTACCTCGTGCTCCCCTTCTTTAACTATATAATATCCGCTTTGCGGAATGGAATAGATAGCGTGGCGTCTCTCCAGTTCAGTGTAAGCTCGGATAATTGTGCTGATACTGCATCCGTACAACTTAGCGGCATCTCTGACAGAAGGCAGCTTTTGACCTGAGCGGTATTGGCCCTCGTTCATTTTTAGTTCGAAATCCGCGAGAATAGATAAGTATTTTCTCATAATCCCCCCCTATCTCCCATCATTATTATAATACAATGAACTGTATCGGTACACTTTTGGAAAAAAGGCGTTGTACATAGCAGCAATTCGCCGTAACATGCTATTACAAAAGGTCGTTCGCGAACACCCTATAAGCTACTTCATGTAAGGGGGATACGTAAATGCAAACTCAAAGCCTAAAACTTGCTTATTGGGCTGTCATCGTAAATGCGGTTATTGTAGGATTTTCGTTTCTGTTCACGAAGGTGGCTATCGAATTTGCTGATCCAATGGATACGCTCACCTTTCGCTTTGCGGCCTCATTTGCGGTCATTTTAATTCCGTTTATATTTGGGCGCCTAACCTTAAATTTTCGTGGAAAATCACTAGTCAAGCCGCTGCTGCTTGCCGCTATATATCCGCTTGGATTTTTTGTGTTCCAAACTTTCGGTTTGCAGTACGCTACTTCTTCCGAGGGTGGCATCTTGTACGCCTTTACTCCGGTGTTAACGATGCTTCTGGCTTTCCTGTTCCTCAAGGAATCCACAACCCTTTTGCAGAAGCTTTCCATCGCTCTGTCTATTTTTGGCGTCGTGTTTATTCTAGTCATGAAGGGCAGCGGCTTTTCGTTATCCAATACGGCAGGGATTATTTTGCTTTCCCTATCTTGCCTTGCATTTGCCGGTTATAGTGTTTTGGCCAGGTCGATGCTAAAAACTTACCGTCCAGTTGAAATTACTTTTTTGACACAGGGGATCGGCTTCACTGTCTTTTTAGTAATCTCCTTGACCAACCATGTAACCACTGGAACGATTAAGACGTTTTTTACGCCGCTTGCAAGCGGGTCCTTTATTCTATCCGTTTTATATCTGGGTGTACTATCATCGCTCATCACGGCGCTGACTGCCAACTATGCATTGTCCAAATTAGAGGCTTCGCGCGTAAGTGTATTCACCAGCCTGTCAACCGTGGTGTCGATCGCTGCCGGAGCGCTCCTTCTTGGAGAGGAAATCAGGCTCTATCACATTATCGGTTCCGTGCTGATTATTGTCGGAGTAATAGGTACAAACCAGGCAAGCCGCAAAGCGGAAAAACATCCTGATCTAGGATAGTAAACTTTGTTTTTTTTGTGGTAATATATGACTTTAAATAGTTCATATCTTTTCTAGGAGGAAAACATGCACATTCACTGTATTCAACATGTTCCGTTTGAAAATCCGGGAGCGATCGTGAAGTGGTCGCAGCAAAATGGGCACGAGCTCTCAATTACGCACTTATATGCGGGTGAAGAGCTGCCCACAATAAACACCTGGGATATGCTGGTCGTTATGGGCGGGCCAATGAGCGTTCATGATGAAAAGGAATTTCCTTGGCTGGCAGAGGAAAAAAGCTATATTGGAAAAGCGATTGAGCAGGATAAAACGGTGCTGGGCATCTGCTTGGGTTCACAACTGATTGCCGAGGCACTCGGTGCCAAAGTATACCGCGCGAAGCAAAAGGAAATCGGCTGGTTTCCGGTAAACTGGACTCCAAATGCCCGCAATCTTCTCCCGAATAGTCCTGAACAATCCTCGGTCTTTCATTGGCACGGAGAAACCTACGATTTGCCAGCCGAAGCTGAGCTGCTTGCCTCCAGTGCCGTATGCCAAAATCAAGCATTTATATACCAGGGTAAAGTGATTGGTCTGCAGTTCCATTTGGAGATGCTTGAGGAAAATGTGAATACGATCGTCGACCAATGCGGGCATGAGCTTGAGGAAGCCCCTTACATTCAGACGAAAGAAGAAATATTGCGCAATTCCTCATCGTTCAACGATACGTATGCTCTGTTGTCGGAGCTATTGAATGGGCTGCAAAAGCAACTGTATTAAATACATTTACTCAGCATCCGCATCACAGAAAAACGGCTCCGAGCGCACCTCGGGGCCGTTTTGCATTCAAGCAACTTATAGCGATTTATACTTTTCTTCCACTTGAGCCAGCATGTTTTTCCGGTCGGCATCGGATGCAACGGTTGTTACCCCGCCAAACAGGAAATGCTCGATGACCTCGATCCCGCAGAACTCAAAGATCCCGCCGTCAGAAGTTTGTTTCAGCGAAGCGTTCATCCCAATGGATTCGTAAACATCGCCCGGCGTGCCGTAAGTATTGATGAGAATCCCCTTTTTACCGCTGAACAGCTTGTCGATCCCGCCTTCGGCATTGTATTGATATGCAAATCCATAGGAGAATGTACGATCAACATAACCTTTGAGAATCGCCGGCAGCCCCGTCCACCAAATCGGGTAAATGAACGTAATTACATCCGCGTTTTTTAAATACTCCTGTTCGGTTTTGATATCAGCAGGCACATTTCCCTCCCGCATTTGAGCTGTATCTTCGGCGGATAATACAGGGTTAAAGCCCAGTTTGTACAAGTCACGCACATGGACCTCATGCCCACTTTCTTTCAAGCCCCGAACAGCGGCATCCAAAATGGCATGGTTAAAACTGCCTTCATGTGGATGAGCGTAAACGATCAAATGGTTCATTTCTTTTCCTCCCAGAATGCAATTTAGATGTAATTATGCACTAGATAACATCGATTTAATCAGTTAGTAATCATGGCGGTTACTAAATGATCTAAAAAAAATAAGAAGCGCTTCTTATGTAATGTAACTATATCAGTTACATATGTTCCAGTCAACACCTAAGCATTTTCAGAACATTGAATATTCTCGACCACTTGCGCTAAAGTAGTTTGGGCGAGCGTTTGCTCCATTTGCAGTTGTGCAGCTCTAAGCGGCGTGTTTAAAGCATTTTGTATATTTTTTCCTACCGGACACTTTAGGTTCGTGTTTTGATGAATCGTAAAGAGATCCTTTGACTCGGGCAGTTCCACTGCGTTATATACATCCAAAAAAGTAATTTCGGATACTGAACGCAGCAGCTTGATCCCTGTAATCCCCGGTCTGGACTCTATAAGCTTCGCCTTACTGAGCATGCTCATAATTTTGCGAATAACAGCAGGGTTCGTATTTACACTAGACGCTATAAATTCCGATGTAACCTTCCCTTCATTGATATGAATGAGTGAAAGAATATGAATCGCTACTGAGAAACGGCTGCTAATCATGACAGCACCTCCTTACTGTAACAACAATTATTGCATATTGCAGCGGTAAAATCTATTCATGCTTGACGTTACAAATCGGCACTTAAACTCATTAATCAAGCTGATCAAGCCTCACCTTTTCGGCCAAGAAGCATAGAAATGCTCAGCAATATCAACGGTATTCCCGCGCAAAGGAAAATCCCGCCATACCCTGTGTATTTTTCTATGTTTCCGATCATTGCATAATCTTTCGGGTATATGGTCAATGAAAGCAGAGGGATTACGGGTAGATAGTAAACATATTTATTCCACTTCTTCGTAAGCTGGCTGACGCCAGCTGCGAAATAAAAGTAATAATTGGCTACGGTCATAAATATTTTGATGGTCCATAGTACGATAAACAAAATTTCAAACCGTTCCAGAAAAGCTCCGGGAAATTCAATTTGTTGGGCAAATGTAACTACAGGCCACTGTAAGTGGGCAACCTCCTCTACCGACAGACACGCTACAACCGCCGTCACCATAAGCAGATACAATCCCAAAGCGATCGCATACCCGATTCCTCCCGCCTTCCACGCCTTTTGCGGATTTTCCATGAAATTCGTCAGTATGAGCATCGACTCATATCCGAGCGTGGAGTATGGAATGACGAACAGTGATTTGATAACAGGACTCCACCCTTCATGAAATATGGGAAGCAGATTCTCAACATCGAAGCGGTTCACATTCATCAAAATAAGCAGCAAAAAAATGATAATCGAAAATGGGAAAAATAGCTCAACAAACCGCACCATCACATGAAGTCCACCTGATATTAAGTAGCCGACGAGGAGCAAAAATGGCAGCATAATGATCACTAATGGCGTTCTTTCAAGCGCAAGCACTTTGATAAATTCTCCCACCCATCTCGAAACAAGAGCGCAGACCAGAAAGCAATATGCGATAAAAATAACGTTAACAAGCATACCGATCCACTTACCAACAATACAGGTGGTGATTTCAAAAAAAGACTTTCCCGGGTAGCGTTGGCATAGCTTCACATTCACAAAAACAGCGCCCAGCCCTAAAATACTTGCCAGCATCAGTCCCTGCCACACATCAGGAGTCTGGGTCTTCTCGGCGATCGTTCTTGGTAAGCTTACGATACTCACGGCGTACACCGTAGACGCTACGGTACAAGCCGTTTGGATAACAGATATTTTTTCATGTCTCATGGTTGGTATGTTAGGCATTAAGAGCTCTCTCCTTTGGTGTAAGCGCCTGAACGTTTAATTTCTGCCTTCACCTGAACCTCGATAGGTACTTCACTAAAGGTATCTTGCCAATTTTTTTCGACACGATCCCAGTAATCAGGATATTTCACTTTCAGTTTAGCGCCGAACCCGAGCACATCCACCTTCATCTCCTTCTTTAGAATGTTCAGCGAATGGCGTGCCTTGCTTATAATTGCTTCTTGCGCAGCCTCTTTGGCACTTCGGATGAAGGGCTCCTTCAGAAGATCAGACGTTAGGTCCAGAGTCTCGCTTACTCTCAAATCTGTTTTTATTCGGACGAGAAACGAGAGCTCCTGCCCTTGCAGACGGGGAATAATTTTACTTTTCACCTTATCCACTTCAAAGACGAGCGTTTTTTCCGTTTCAGGTTCATTTGCTTTTAAAATGTTGCCCTTCGTCTTCCCAAGCATCCAGTTAATTCCGACAACATCGTCCTCTTCCAGCCAACCCGCGAACTTCTTTGTCTTTCCACGAATCACTGCCGCGCCTGATAAGATATTGCTGTCATTGATATCCAGCTTTGGAATCATAAAATCGACGTTTTGCGAGATATGCTTGGACAAATCCCCTAGCGTCGTTTTTCGTAGTATTTTTGAGTTTACCATACTGTTATCTGCCAAAGCCTCAAGACCGATTGAAGGCAGTTCCTGGTGTTTTCCTAATTTATCGAGGGCTTCCTTGGCCCTTCCTCTCACGATCATGATGACCGATTTTCGGCTCACTTTATAGGTACGCATATAGTGATCCAACAATTGGTTGATTTGGTTCTGCTTAATCGCCTCATCGCTGATTAAGATTAATCGAATAAAATTGAATAAAGGAGCTCGAGCAACTTGCTTGGTTTGTTCTCTCGAAGTCATTTGTATGCTCTCTGGACTCGTCGTCGTTACGTTGACATACATGTTTCTTTTTGATTCACGGGCAACAAGATGCTGGTAAGTCAGACTGATCATATTGTTGTCCTTATCGATGGCTACGCCTAGAATGATACTTAGCTCATCGATTTCCTGACTATCCCAACACCCTGTGAGAAGGGCGCACGCGAGCCACACGGCAGTACATTTTTGCAGCAACATTATTCTGCTAAACCGAGAAACGGGATGTCCCATGCGCTTACTTCCTTTTCTTGTTCGATAATGTATCGTCCTTTGTATTTAACATTACTGGGCGTTTCCTTATTTTTTTCAGCGGAAGCCGCACTAAAGTATCTTGTTGATCTCTCAAACGGATAGGTGCCATAGGAGACATATAAGAAACGCCAAAGCTCTTGAGCTTAACCATATGAGCGCCTAAAAAGATAAAAGCGAGAATTACACCATAAAGCCCATAGATAGCAGCGGCTATCATTATTGGGAATCGTAGAAGACGAATTCCTAAGCTGCCGCTATACTGCGGACTGGCAAACGATGAAATAGCCGTGAGTCCAACGATAATGATTAGAATTGCACTCACGATCGATGCTTGAACAGCGGCTTGTCCGATAACAAGGCCGCCCACTATACCGATGACCTGACCAATCCCTTTAGGCAGACGTAAACTGGCCTCGCGGAGAATCTCTAGAGCGACCTCCATAATCAACGCCTCGACAAAGACCGGGAAAGGAACATCCTGTCTTGCGGCAACGATTGACATCACCAGCTCCGGTGGAATCAGTCCGGGATGGAAAGAGACCAGAGCCACATACAGCGAAGGGAGAAATGTTGCAATAAGCAAAGCAAATAGCCGAAGAATACGAAAAAATGTACCCAGTAGAAACCGTTCATAATAATCTTCAGGCGATTGGGCCAGCATCCAGAACGTCATAGGTGCAATAAGTACGAAGGGCGAGCCATCCAGTATAATCACGACTCTTCCCGACGTTAATCCATTTACGGCTTTATCCAATCGTTCGGTTGCCTGAAGCTGGGGAAAAGGGGACCACATATTCTCTTCCAGCCACTGCTCAATAATTCCGGTATCCGTGGCATCATCGATATCGATTGCTTCTATTCTTTGTTTAACCTCTTGTACCAGTTCTTCGTTCGCAATATCCGAGATATAAAGTACCGCTAATTTTCGCGAAGACCTTCTCCCAATATGATATAAATCCATCTTAAAGCTCAGATCTTTGATATAACGTCTGACCATGGACAGATTGCTGTGCAAATCCTCAATAAAGCCCTCACGCGGCCCCCTCACTAGCGTTTCCGTACTAGGCTCCTCGACATTGCGCGAAGGAAAGCTGCCGGTCGAAGCGATGAGTATATCCTCGCTGCCTTTTATCAGCAAACAGGTATTCCCTGAAAGGATTTCCTTCACGCATGAAGCAAGGTCGCCTTGCTCATTGCGTCCGAACGTCAAAGAAGTCCGCTGCGCCAGCTCCTGCTCCACCTTCTCTGCGGATAGCTTAGTGCTTCCCACATTAAGTCCGATTAAAATTAGCGTCTTGATAATTTGTTCGTTGATCACGGCTAAATCGGCAATACCCGAAAGATAAACGACGACGACTTCCCCCCCCGATTCTCCCAAATGCAAGGGCTTAAAAACTGCGTCGGGAAGATGTTCAAGGGTCTTCTTCAGCTCAGCCAGGTTGTCTTTTGGCGATCTTGCCATGATTCACCCTCCTCAAAAAGACGTGGACATTAGATATAGAGGTAATATGTGTTAATTCACTTAAAATATTCTTCCAAGTTAGTCCTCGTAATTACCTAATGATTACTAAACAGTCGCACTTGTAGACATACTACTATGGCACAAAACTACAACCTAAAAGGAGACCAGTTAATGGGAATTTTAGACGGCAATCCGAAGAATGAACCAATGCATTACGGGGAGATCTTTACGGTATGGGAAAGCTCTATGGCTGCAAAAGGCTTGGTGTCCTGCTACCAAGCATACATTTACCACTCCGGCGATGGCGAGCTTAAGGAGATGTTGGGCGAGCTTATCGATCAGGCCAGACTTGAAATTAAGGAGCTTGACAAGCTGCTGACCGATAATGGCATTGCCCCATCGCCTACGCTGCCGGAAAGACCGGAAGTTAAGCTGGAGGACATTCCGGTGGGAGCCAGATTTTCCGACCCGGAAATAGGCGCTAAAATCGCAATGGATACGATGGCCGGACTTGTTGGATGCAGTAAAGCGATGGCTCTCAGTATCCGGGAGGACATCGGAGCGCTGTTCGCCAAATATCATGTCACAAAAACGGCACTAGGCCTTAAAATTTTACGGATGAACAAGGAAAAAGGCTGGCTCATTCCGCCTCCGCTTCTGGTCAAAAAACCGGAATAAAACGAAAAGGATCTCAGCAATGAGATCCTTTTGTATTTACACGGATACGCGTTCGATTACAGGAATTCTTTCATGTACACGAACCTTCATAACAAAATCTGAGGGCAACTCCTGAATACACCAATCAATATCTTCCCGCAAAAATTCCGGGTTGTTCGGATCATAAAACTTTTGCGCAGCTCTCGAAGCTTCGATCCTTTTCACAACATCGCCCGCTGAACCACAAGTATTGTTCAAAAGGCCAGCTATATACTCTGCGCATGCGAGATCATCGTCATCGGTCGGATGTGAAGCAATGATATGGATGGAAGGGTCGGAATTTTCCTTCATAATTCGGTTTTTAATATACTCCGCAGTTGTTTTAGCATTGCTAAACCCTGTCACCAAAATGTGCTTAGCATTTAAAGAGTGTAAGGCGGCCTTAACTCCGTTGGTCGTTTTCTGTATCAAACTTTTTCCCTGCAAATCGGCTTGCTGTATGTGTACCGGCGAGTTGTCAAGATCGAACCCTTTAATAGGCAAACCGTCAACTTCTCCCGCCAGCAAGTAGTCAACATAGGTTTCCTTCAAACGAAACGCTTCATCAACCGTACCCACCAGAATAATTTCATTGGCCCCATTGATAAATGCGTAATGCGCTACCGTGAACGCCCGAATCACATCAATGACTACATTCACGTCGGCATCCTCGAGCTGATGATCATTCCCTTGAATAATCTGTATCTTCAATTTGTTCTCCTCCCCCTCTTTTATCATACCACTCCAATGAATACAGAAATGGGCTTTTACAAATAATGAACTTGCGGAAAATCCCAATTAAGGAGCTCATTCCTGTGGAAAACACCAAATCTAAATCGCGTAAACTGAATATCAGCTTCGAGAGCGATATCGATCCATCGGAAAAGAAAAAGACGAAAGACGATAGCTCGAAGTCTGGGAAAGAATCTAAAGGCCGCATCTGGGAATTTATCGCGATTGCAACCATCCCGATTGTCCTCGTCTTTGGTAACTCGATGCTAGTACCGGTACTACCGATCATGCAGAGAGAGCTTGGAATCAGCAAATTTCAAAGCAGCTTGATCATATCTATTTTTTCGTTAGCCGCTGGCCTTTTCATTCCGATTATCGGTTACTTATCCGATCGCTTTGGCCGAAAAGTAATCATTATTCCAGCGTTGATTGTTTACGGAAGTGCTGGTGTACTGGCGGGATTTGGTGCCGTTTGGGACTCCTACACGATCATAATTGTCGCGCGGGCTATACAGGGACTAGCCGCCGCTGGGACTGCCCCTATTGCTATGGCTTTGGTTGGTGATCTATACAAGGGTGGAACGGAAAGCCAGGCACTCGGGCTGATTGAAGCATCGAACGGAGTCGGTAAGGTGCTTAGCCCGATTATCGGGTCGCTGCTCGTATTCATTATCTGGTATGCCTCCTTTTTTGCATTTCCGGTGTTTTGCGCTCTTTCCTTGGTAGCCGTGATCTTTCTAATCAAGGAGCCTGAACATGGCAAGAAACAAAAACTTAAGGAATACGTCAAAAAAATCGGACAAGTGTTCCGCGAGAAGGGGCGCTGGCTGATTACTTCCTTTTTTGCAGGCTCGCTAGGTCTGTTTATATTGTTCGGTGTACTTTTCTATTTGTCCAATACGCTGGAGGAGAAGCCTTACAACATTGATGGTGTAATGAAAGGCTTTATATTGGCCATTCCGCTGCTTGGGATGGTTATAACCTCGTATACAACCGGAAGTTTGATTAAGAAAAACGGCGTTTTGATTCGTTGGCTTATCAATATCGGTTTAATCATGATGACCGTTTCATTAGGTGCTACGATTTTCTTTTTCACAAATATTTATGTATTCATCGGGCTGTTGACGGTCAGCAGTATCGGAACCGGGCTGCTCCTCCCCTGCCTGAATACGATGATTACGGGCGCGGTTCAAAAAAGCGAACGCGGGATGATTACCTCGCTCTATAATAGCCTACGTTTTCTCGGGGTAGCGTTTGGCCCACCGTTGTTTGGCTGGATGATGGACATCTCAGACCGGATCGTGTTTATTACGGTTTCCGGACTATCTCTACTGACGCTTTGCGCCGTATTCTTCCTTATTAAACCTCCTCCACAGATTGACTGATTCTATCCGTCTTCATGAATTCATGGGCACATGCCGGGAGCATGACGCATATGATGCCTATGTCATTGGATGGCGCGATAAGTCAAAAAGAATCGAGGAGATCCCAAATGAAAAGTTCACTACGTGCAGTTTGGCCGGAGGAGTTGTATGACCCGAGCGGACTTCGCCCTGAGCCTGAACTTCATAAGCATCATCGCCATGATCTTGAGAACAGCACGTGTTTTGGTCGTACGATGATTATCGATAGAGGACTAGGCAGACACTCTTTCATGGATTTGATGGAATTGGCCTCAGATTACGTAAATTGCGTGAAATTCGGCTTTGGTACCGCCCCTCTGTACAAGACAGAGCTGCTTCTGTATAAGATTCAGTTGGCAAAACAACATGGGATGATGGTAATGCCAGGCGGAACCTTGCTCGAAATCGCTGTACAGCAGGATGTCGTGCCGAGCTTCTTCGAAACGATTTCCAGCCTCGGCTTTAACGGCGTTGAGGTATCGGACGGTACGATTGAGCTTCCTAGAAAAAAACGTACCGAGCTGATCCAGGAAGGGCATAAGCACGGTCTTCGCGTCGTGACCGAATATGGTAAAAAGCTGTCCGGTTCTCTTATTGATGCGGCGCAGCTTGCAGAAACACTGGAGCAGGATCTTGAAGCCGGAGCAGAGCTGCTGACGGTCGAAGCCCGTGAATCAGGGGTTGGTGTAGGTATCTTTGACGAGAATGGCAATTGCCGGACGGATATTCTCGACAATATTATTGAATTTGTTTCGGATACAAAACGGCTGATGTGGGAAGCACCGCAAAAGCATCAACAGGTGCTGCTTCTTCACAAATTCGGCCCGGATGTGCATCTTGGCAACATCCCTCCAGCCGATGCGCTGGCGCTTGAATCCATGCGGCGCGGACTTCGCCAGGATACCTTCGAGTTAGGTGTAAAAGAGAAAGAATCGAAGGAATTTTGCTACATTATTTAAAAATTAAGTGAAGCCGCTCTTGAAAAGGGATCAAGAGCTTGATGACAAAGCTGGGTACGCTTGTTGATACCCAGCTAGATTTTGCAATAGGTACCAATCAATAGGGAAGGTCGTTCCACTGGACAGGAGTCGTCTTATTGTCCACCCAGTCCTCTTTAAGGATCGCATATCCGATGGAATCAAAAAGCTCGCCATTCTCCGAAGGCCAGGATTTTCGATGAACCGCTTCCTTGACAAATCCGGCATTGTGAAAGGTTTTCCGCATGGCAAGGTTGTCGGCACGAGTATAGCCTTCGATACGTATTTTAACATCGTAATTCGTAAACACGTATTCGATGAGATGAATAACTGTCTGCAAACCATACTTATGTCCGCGGTGCTTTTCCCCAATTCGAATATCAAACAGAGGGGTCGGATCCGCCAGATCGTAAACACGGATCAGCCCAATGTATACACCAGCTTCGTTCTGGATCCAAAATGTCTTCTGTTCTTCGTTTGATACATAACGTCCTTGCTTAAGCTGATTTCTAACGTTCTCCTCCGTTAATGTTGCCGTGCCATGGTAAGGCCAGGTCTGTCCGGTCAGGAACTGGATCAATAATTGCTCCTCGTTCTTGTAGAGATGAAAAGTAATAGCCAAAGTAAGCCCCTCCTTCTATACTTTTATTATTTTGGAATTCGAACGCAGAACTGCGTACCGTGTTCTACGATACTATTTACGTGGACTGTTCCTCCATGTGCTTCGACGATGGCCTTGACTATAGCTAAGCCGATTCCCGCCCCACCGGTTTTCCGATTCCTGGATTTGTCACCGCGATAAAATCGTTCGAAAATCAAAGGTAGCTCATCAGGGGCAATTCCTGTTCCCGTGTCTGTAATCGACACCTCTGCATCCGTGGTGCTCTCGGAAATGCTGACGCAAATACTACCTTCACTTGTGTATTTATAGGCGTTGTTCAGCAAGTTACTGAACACTTGGACAAGTCGATCATAATCTCCGTTTATATATATCTCCTGCTTGGCCTCGATATCAAGAATTATGTTCTTGTGCGTGAACTGCCCCTTCACCGCATTTACGGAATTCCGCACTACTTCATTCAAATTTACTTTTTCTCGCTGTAGCTTCAGCATCGGATTCTCGAGTGCCGTCAGGTACTCTAGATCATGAATAAGTTTGACTAGGCGGACGACTTGTTCATGGCACACCTCCAGCTTATCAGGAGAAGGCTCCCAAACGCCGTCCTGGAAAGCCTCGATATGACTTTGAATGGTCGCAATCGGCGTACGCAGCTCATGGGCAATATCAGCAGTTAAATTTTTACGGAGCTTCTCCTGCTGCTGTAAAGCATCCGCCAGATGATTCAAGGAAAGGGCCACCTCCTCAATCTCCGTCTTTTGATTAGCAGCAAGCTCCACTCGAGAGGACAAATCTCCCTCTCTCATCCGCGTCGCGACCCGCTTAATCTGCTGAAGGGGACGACTTAGTCCGTTAGCCAGATACACACTGAAAACACAAACTCCCATGACTACGATCAGCAACGCGACCCACAGGAGGGTGCTGAACATCTGTAGAAATTGCTGATTTTGCGGGGCAAAAACGTCTTCAAGCCCTTGAATTTCGAGCGTTCCTATCGTTTGTCCGTCGTTTCGTATATCCAGTGAGTACTGGCTACGCTCAGCCGTGGTCTGACTTTTTTCCTGCTCCCCAGCCATGGAATGCCCCATCATTCCCATACGGTTTGTGTCCCAAATCAATTGCCGCTTACGATCATAAATTTTGACGTCATAGCTTCTCATCATCGCTTCATGGGTAATCCGCATCAATGTGTCCATCCCCCATCCGCCGGTTTGAACGTTGTAGGTGGACTGTAAATCATCCAGAATCGCCTGGGCCTCCGTCTGCCGCTGGTTCTCGGTATATTTGCCGAACGAGAAATACATTACGCCATACACAAGGGCCATGATAGCCAGCAGGGACATGATTGCTACCCCAAGGTGAGACACCAACAGTTTTTTCCTCAGGCTGCCTTTATTCATCCGGATTCACCTGAAATTTATAGCCTACACCGAAGACGGTGGCGATGAATGTCGGTTGCTTTGGGTCATCGCCGATTTTCTGCCGCACGTTTTTGATATGCACATCAATCGTACGCTCAACGCCCTCGAAGGTATCCCCTTGAATCAGATTTACTAATTCGAAGCGGCTGAACACCCGTTTAGGATGTCTGGACAAAATATCGAGCAATTTGAACTCAATCGGAGTAAGCGAGACGAGCTTTCCTTCCATTTTGACCTCATGCAGCTCATGGTCTATGGATAGGCGATGCCCATCAAACGTAACGGCTGTTTCCTGCTGCCTGGTCAGCGTTGCCTGGGATCTTCTGAGCAGGCTAATGATCCGAGCCATGAGCTCCCTGGGGCTAAACGGTTTTGTGATATAGTCGTCCGCACCGATAAGAAGTCCGTGTACCATATCGTCCTCACTGCTTTTGGCGGTCAGCATCAGAATAGGCACGTCCGAATTTTTACGAATCATCCTGCATACCTCTTCGCCCGAAATGTCCGGGAGCATTAAATCGAGCACGATAAGGTCTGGCCGGAGATTTTCAAAAATAGTCAGCGCTCCCCTACCCGTGTCCGACTCATACACCAAATAATCATTTTTCTCCAGGTACGCTTTGATCACTTGAACGATATTTATCTCATCATCCACAACTAGAATTTTGGCTCGCTCCATCTGGATTCTACCTTTCTGTATATAAAAATAACAGGCCCCACACTCGTGAGGCCTATCATAGCATAGAGTCTTTAGAAATTCATCATCCCACCGCGCCAGCTGGAATTCATCATTCCCCGTCCGCCAGCACCTTGGCCCTTATGGCAGTTGTCATACATCTCTTTAATCTGCTGATCCGTCAGATCGGGATGCATTTGCTTCGCAAACGGCAGCATTTTCTCAAAAAAGCTGTCCACCCCTTTCGTATCGGACGATTGAGCGTAAGCCCCAGCCGCCCCGATCCCCATAACGAGTACGATTGCCGTTAATCCAATCCAAAACTTCTTCATATTATTTTCCCTCCTTCTGATTCTAAATATAGACGAGGGATATAAAGAACTCATTTGCAAGATATGAAGAAGTGATGAAGAGCATTATTTCAGCAAACCATGTTCACGGAGCCTATCAAAAATAATCCGGCTAACCACGGATGTACGTTGGCAATCTTTATAGCTAAACCAAGCAAGTTCAGCAATTTCGGATGCCGGAGCCAGTTCTCCTTCATAATCGGCCAAATAGCAAGTCATTTGAACGAGAATGCCTTCGGGTTTTCCATCCGCTTGAGCTGAAAAGGTGCCAAAATGGACCATCGTCTCCGGTTTGATTCGCACAGAGACTTCCTCTTCTGCTTCCCGCACCAGCGTCTCGGCATCCGTTTCCCCAGCCTCACGTTTTCCTCCCGGAAAGTAATAGTTATCTTTGCCCTTGGAGCGGGCGACGAGCACTTGGTGGTTCACGACATGAATCCAGGCGATTTTGTCGATTATCGAGGACATGTCATATCCTCCCTTCATCTCTAATAGAGTACTTCCCGTTTCGTGCCCACTTCCTGCTTCCGATCTTCTCGCCGGCCGCCCAGCTTAAACACAAAGATCCCGCCGACGATGATCAGTACGCCAATCAGCTGTTTTGGCGAAAAAGGCACCTTGCTCATGCCGAGCCAGCCGAAGGTGTCCCATAACAATGCAACGCCTAGCTCCGAGGTCATGACGATAGCTACCGCATAGGTTGGTCCAAGCTTCTTGACGCCCTGCACCATGCAGGTAACAACCCCTACGCCAATCAGACCACTGAACCAAAACCAGGGCTGCATCGGCCCCAGATGAAACAGCTGATTTCCTTCCATAAACCATCCGATCGTCATGGAAGCGATAAAGCCTAAACCAAGTACCAATGCCGTCGTCGTCCATGTTCCAGCTCGATCATCCACTTTATTATTAAAAATATTTTGGATGCCAACCAGTGAACCCGCCAGCAGAGCCAACAATATCCCTATCGCCATGCAATAAACTCCTTTACTTTATCAGTCTATTCGTAAATGTTTCTAAGGGCGAGGTTCTGTAAACCCTGACGATTCTTCACGATAATTCCATCCTTCGTTCGTTCAATGAGTCCTTGAGAGCAAAATTTGAGAATGACCCGGTTTAAATGCCGGTAGCTGGTACCGATCAGATTGGCCACATCCGTTAAATCGGACGTGCGAAGGCGTCCCCAGAACAAAGGATCGGTCTCATCGAAAAAGACGGCCAGCAAATAACTGGCCAGCCTTACCTCTACCGGATACAACATATTGAAGCTCATGGAGCTCGATTTCAAATAGAACTTCTGGGTAATGATTTTAAGCAAAAACTGCAGGAATGGGGCATGATCTGAATTGTATTTGTTCAGCCAACGATAATGAATCCCGATCATATGTGTTGGCGAAACGGCTTCAACCGTATTGATAATATCAGTGCCCTGGACATATTCAATATCTCCTACGACCTCCAGAGCTGTCTTAAAGCAGACGACGAGCGTTTTTCCCTCCGGCGAGGTGGTAAACACTTTGACTTTCCCCTTCACCAGCACATACATGATTTCGGAAGGCTCGCCTTGAGTGCAAATAGCTTCACCTTGATCATAGCTGTACAGCGCTAAATGAGGCCTTAAGGCTTCCCCAAATACGCGATCCAATTGATGCGAATGTAAGTAGGAAGCAAGCAATTCACGATCTTCAATTTCTTTCATACAAACTCCAACTCCTGACGTTCCCCTGTAAGCTTCTTTAATACCTATAGTTTAAGGATTATCACTCCCGCAATCATCATCCCGATGCCGACAAATTGCGGCAGACGCATTTTTTGCTTCTCGATGCCAAACCACCCCGTGCTATCGATCACAAACGTGATGCATAACTGGGCTATCAAGACAGCAGCAATTGAAAGAGTCACCCCTACATGCTGAATCGCCGTGACATTGCTGAATATGATGACCGCGGCGAAAGCACCACCACTCAGGTAAAGCGGTTTTACCTGCTTTAGCTCCCGCACTTTTCGATCCCGAACAATCAGCAATATGAGCAGCGCCGCCACAAATCCAGTGAACTGCGTAAGCGTTGCTGCCTGCCATGTCCCGAGACTCTGGCTGATTCGGGTATTAGCTACCCCCTGAAGGGTTATAAAAGCTCCGGCCAAAAAAGCATACAACAGACCTTTCATCCGTTCTCTCCTCTCTATAAAAGGGATTAGTCTGTTCCTTATTAAAGGATATCTCCGGAAATTTGGGAAGGACATATGTCCTAACTCAAAGATTATTGTAGCTTACTGTCATATATCTTCTGAAGCAGCACTGCTAGCTGCTCCTGTTCGGCTTCCGTCAGACACTCGGTCAGATGCCGATTGAACTGCTCGAAAATCTGCCCCAAAGTAGGCTCAAAATCTTTTGCCTTTTGAGTGGGATACAGCCGGTAAGACCTGCGGTCATGCCCGTCTACCGTTCGCTCCACATAGCCTTCTTCCTCCAGTTGCTTGACACAGCGGGTCGTTGTCGCTTTATCAAACTTCACTTCATTCGTCAACTGATCCTGATTTAATCCGGGATTGTGTAGAATCGTCTTCAAATAGCTGTGGTGTCCACCGCCGCCAATCCCGTACGGCTTAAGCAGTCCCGTCAGTTCCTTCTGATTTATCCGTTGAATGTAGCTAATGTACTTTCCAATGGAATACGGTTCCATAAATCTCCACCTAACCTTGTATTAATCAGCTTGTTCTAAAAGTTTACTCTTAATAAGTTGCGCATGCAACTAAATTGGAGTAAACTTGATCATGCTTATTTGTTGCAAACGGAATACATGAACAAGATAAAGAAGCTAGCGAGGTGCTATTTACCATGATATCTGATCGTAACCAAGCAATCCCCCGAAGAACTTATCAGGATGATCCGGAAATTCAGAAAAAACGCTGGATGATTCTGATTGTTGTAAATCTGTTTACATTTATGTCTACATTAGACGGGAGCATCGTCAATATCGCTCTGCCCATGATTACAAAAAAGCTGGAACTGCCTGTTGCTCAAGCACAGTGGGTGGTTACGGCCTATTTAATGATGATCTGCGCGGCTATTCTTTTCTTCGGAAAGCTAGGGGATATTGTCGGAAAGATAAAAGTGTTCAAATGGGGAATGGCGATCTTCACTATAGGTTCTCTGCTATGCGGATTTAGTTACTCCCTGCCGATGCTCGTTGCGTCACGTCTCGTTCAGGCTATAGGGGCTTCGATGACCATGGCTAATAACCAAGGCATTATTACAGACATATTTCCAGGTCATGAACGTGGAAAAGCGCTGGGACTGATCGGTACGTTCGTGTCCTTAGGAAGCATCGCCGGCCCGAGCCTGGGAGGTGTCATCGTCTCCAGCCTTGGGTGGGAGTACATTTTCTGGGTTAATATCCCGATCGGCTTAGCTGCGATGGCCATTGGGTGGAAAACACTTCCGCCTGACCTCACCAAGTTACATGTGAAAATCGATAAGACCGGGAGCATGCTGTTCCCACTCTTTATTTTAGCGCTGTTCGCCGGGCTGTTGCTCGGACAGGAGATCGGCTATAGTGACATTCGTATCGTAGCCTCCCTCGTTGCCGCAGTCGCTATCTTCACAGCTTTCATTTGGATCGAAGTCCGCAAGGAAGCTCCGCTGCTGCAGTTATCTCTATTTAAAAATCCGTTGTTTTCACTCAGCATTCTATGCGGTTTTCTCGTGTTCGTCGCTAATTTTTGCTTTAACATCATCGCTCCTTTCTATACGCAAAGCATATTGGATCTATCGCCGTCACAGGCCGGATTTTTGATGATGCTCTTCCCGATCGTCATGGTGATCGTGGCTCCGATCAGTGGCTCGCTTTCGGATAAAATAGGCTCCGAACTGCTAACCTTTGCCGGTCTGATCGTCATGGTTATCGCTCAGTGGGGGCTTGCAAAGCTGCATGATTCCAGCCCCATCGCTCTCGTCGGTCTTTGGATCGCAATGCTTGGTCTTGGCAGTGGTCTGTTTCAATCACCTAACAATTCTCTGGTTATGTCAAAGGTTCCGAAGACACAGCTTGGCATTGCCGGCAGCATCAACTCACTGGTACGAAACGTCGGTATGGTGGTGGGGATTACGGTAGCAACAACGATCCTTTTCAGTGTTATGAGTATAAAAGCAGGGCACCGGGTAACCGGACTCATTCCACATCGGCCAGACATATTCCTGAGCGGAATGCATGTCGTCTTTATGACCTCAGCCTCTATTTGTCTTGTAGCTGCCATCCTAACAGGCTGGCGTCTTTGGTCGGCTAAACGCGGAACCCGGAGCGAGTCGGTACGATCTTCAAATTAATTTTATTCATCATAAAAACAGCGGTCTGTCTCCTTGAGTTACCAGGACAGGCCGCTGTTTATTTGGCTTGCAATTCTTTAATTAGAGTGCTTCGATATTATACCAAGTTCCAGAACATGACCGTATTAGCTACGGTAATCATTGTGAAAAGAATCGTGTTCAGGAAGGAAGCCAGCCATACGTTGTTTGTCTTTTCAAATACTTTGCGTGCATAGACGGCTGCCAGAGCAAGACATGGTACCAAAGCAAAGAGCAGAATGCTGTTTAGAGCTTGTGCCGGGTACATAGCAACACCTGTGATGAAATCTAACCCGTATTGGGCAAGCATCCACAGAAGAAGACCGCCTACATTGAGGAAGATCGAAAGCGCATAGCCTCCCTTTCTGCCTCTTGTGTTAGCGTTAAGCGCAACAGCGTTGACGAAGTAGTAGAGCAGGAAGAATGGCATGTAGCGCAGCGCGGCAACTACAAATTCGCCGTGGAACGTGCGGACTGCAAACGTCCAAATGCGGAAGTCAGTACCGAAGATCGCCTGCATCGCGAACAGGAGCAAGTAGGCTACGACTACGGCGACGACTGCTGTACACAAGCTGGAAAGAATCGTTACCGGATTCCAGCTGATTCCGTAGTGCTCAAACTTCGTGCCCGCTTTCTTCTTGTTGAAATAGTAGAAGCCGATCGTTACAAAGGCCATGATAAGAGCAGAAGCAAGTGCCCAGTAAGCAACCTGGTTCGTTGTCGGCTCGTTAAAGAAAGAGCTCAAAGGAAGAATATGGTTAGCATTAGCAAAGAGCACCCACATGAGCACGGAGACGATAGCAAGCACCGCACCGCCAAGACCGATGTTTCTCAAAACGCCGGCTTTTTCCGGTTCCGATTTCTTCGAACCGGCCATCACAAAACCTACGATAGCAGCCGCAACACCAGCTACCAGAAGGATAATGGAAATGACTGAAAGGGTATCAAGTCCGCCCTCCTGCTTATCCATCAACGTTGGATAAAGAATGGCTGGTATCAACGAGCAGAACACAATGGATATCCAGTAAGCCAAGCTTTGACCTGTTGTCGCTGGTGCAGCAACCGTTTCTTTCGTTTCGGATACTGATTTATTAAAGAACGGTACTTTAACCAGCAAGGAAATGAACGGTACAATGAACAGGAAGAAACCGATCATAGCGATGAAGTTACAAGCCTCTTTCAACCACCAGATTTGATTTCCGGACCCAAGGTCAACATTTTTTTGATTCGGCGAAGTTACACCGTTAAAAGCATGAGTGTAAAAATCAATTAAATGCGCTGTCGTCGTTCTGGAAAAATGGTTCCATGGATGCGTTTGATTCGGTGTGTAAATAATCCGTTCACCGGTTTGCGATGGGCGCAACACCGTATCTTTATCCTTCAATTCACCGGAGTTTACACTATATAATTTACTTTCTACGGCTGAGTTATCGGTTGGTGCTAGACCCAGGAACGCTCTACCGGAAGCTGTTGCCACGAAATCTTTATGTGTAACCGTACCCGTCACTTTTTTCTCTTTGGCGGTTTTCTCTTCATCCGATTTGTTGAAGAAGAATTCGTCATAATGACCGGCGATCATACCAACTGTCCGGCTGCCGAATGCCGCTTGGAACTGATCCTGCGGTGCCACCGCAGACGCATAGGAGTAATCAGCACCAACGGAAATCCCGGCATAAATCATGCGGGTTGTGGTTTTCAGTGAGGTCATTTCATCCATGTACATGGCAATAAGTGTGGAGAAACCACCCATCGAGTGACCACTGACAGCTACATAAGCATTTCCTTTGTCATCTTTCTTAGTGTAGTTCTGCTGATATATGTACTTGGCCGCGTCAAACTGAGAGTAAATCCAGAAGGTTGAGAACTGTTCCCCTACCTTGATGTCACCGCTCCAGCGGGAATCACCGTGGTCGTACATATCCACAGCCAGCACAATGTAACCTCTTCTGGACATTTCGATCGCAGGAGCATCCTGCATTTCCTTGGAGTTCAAATACCCGTGTGTTGTAATAATGACCGGTCGGGGATCATCCGCTCCCGCACCCTTAGGCATGTAAAGCAGTCCGCTGAGTGTACCATGGTCTGCTTGAAACTTGATTTTCTTAACATCCACCGAATAGAAAGAGGTATTAAACATGCCAGCCAACAGGCTGCCGAGAAGGATTAGTACCAAAGATAAGGCCAGGAGCCCTTGTGGCTTTTTGAGTGTCGCGAACATTTTTTTCATTGAGCATTCTCCTAGCGTATGAAGTTTTGGCAAAGACAAAACGGATTAATAGCTATCATGAATGAAAACGCTACCTAAAAGGTATGCTCAGGCGAAACCTCTTTTGCTAGAGGCTAAAGTTGTTTCGCCTGAAAAACTTACTTCATGCTATTCGACAATGACGTAAAGATAACACCTAACGCATAAGCTCCAGCATCCGGGTACCCCAGGCTTCTTTCGCCTACCGTCCCCGCGCGTCCCATCCGAGCAACAATGTTTTCCGTCGCTTTAGCGCCTTGAACAGCCGCTTTGGCCCCTTGGGCTAAAGCCGTCAACAAATCATCACCTGCCTTCGCGCTTTGTGACCATGAATCCGCGCACGGAGCTAACGCATCAATCAGGGTTTTATCCCCAACAACAGCTCCCCGTCCAAATGAACGCTCCCCTGTCGATTGGATTCCTTTTACCGCAGCTTGCAGCATCTCCGCGAAATCCGCTACGGTTAACTCGCGTTTACCTATGGCTGCTTTGCCCGCTGCCCGGAATGCAGAGCCCCAAATCGGTCCGGACGCACCGCCGCAATATTCCATGATGACCAGCGAACAAGCATTCAGGAAGCTCGATATGCTCAGATCCGATTGATTCAAAATGGAACCCCATTCTCTCTTCAACTGCTTGAACCCTTTAGCTACACTCATCCCAAAGTCACCGTCTCCGGCGTGCGCATCCAATTCACAAAAAGGAACTTCATTTTGAATAATTAGCTCGCTCATTTTGTCCACCAGGTAGATCATGTTGTCCAAAGTGACTTTATTATCCGTTATCCGAGCCCATTCTTCATTGGTTTCTGTCACAAAAGAGGCTGTTTCTTTATCTATATTTTCGTCCTCAGTTTCCACGTACTCGGCACTTTGTTCCGTTCCTGATACCTTAAAGGCCGGTGTATCGCTCTCTTTGGATAACAGCATTTTTAGCTCCTCGTCTAATTTCATGATCGACACGGAAATGCCTGCCATATCGATGCTCGTCATAAAATTCCCGACAAAGGTTCTGTAAACCTTTACATTTCTCTTCGCCAAGTCTCTTGTGACCGCATGATTAAACAAGTATTGCTCTTGCAGAGGTGTTCCCCCGAATCCGTTGATCAGCAAAGCAACTTCTGCTGGATGCCCAGCACCTATTTTCAAATCCTTTAGGATGGATTCCACCATACGTTCAGCTAGGCAATCAGCCGAGACGATTTTTTCCCGCTTGATCCCCGGTTCACCATGAATACCTACGCCGTACTCCATCTCATCTTCAGCAAGCTCAAAGGTTGGTGTTCCTTTCGCCGGCACAGTGCACGAGGTTAGGGCGAAGCCAATGCTGCGGACATTCGCGATCGCCTTTTCCGCAACTGCCTTTACTTGTTCCAGCTCGCGGCCTTCCTCAGCGGCAGCCCCGGCGATTTTGTGCACCAAAACCGTCCCGGCAACCCCGCGGCGCCCCACCGTGTAGAGACTATCCTCTACCGCGATGTCGTCATCGACGCGCACATAATCGACTTTAATTCCGTCTTCGCTGGCCAGGTAGGCGGCGTTCTTGAAGTTCATCATATCGCCACTGTAATTTTTAATAATTAGCAAAGTCCCTTTATTCCCAGCGGTAGCCTTGATAGCCTGGTAGACCTGGATTTGGGAAGGAGACGCGAACACATCACCGCATACGGCCGCATCCAGCATACCTTTTCCAACAAACCCGGCATGGGCTGGTTCGTGGCCGCTTCCTCCACCACTAATAAGGGCTACTTTATTGGCATTGATTTGCTTCTTCTTGATGACCTTATATTTACTGACAAACTCGAGTTCAGGATGTGCCAGCACAAGGCCGCTGCACATTTCCATGACCAAGGTTTCCGGTTTGTTGATAATCTTCTTCACCTACATGGCCTCCCGTTTTGCTTTGTATTCACGGCCAATCTTGTCAGCAGCAGCTATAGCGGCAGCAACGCCTTCTACAGTGACTGGGAACGGCATGGCATGGATGGATTCCTCCGGAATGCAAGCTTTCTCTGCAACCTCCAGCAACTCTTCCTTGGTGATGCTGTCTACACCGATATCTTTCAAGCAAACAGGAAGTCCTACTTCAAGGCAAAAATCGAGTACTTGATTTAGTTCTTCTGTCGGTGCATTTTCAAGAACTAATTGAGCAATTGTACCAAAGGCAACCTTTTCACCATGATAATAGTGGTGCGATCCTTCCAGAATGGTCAATCCGTCATGAATGGCGTGAGCTCCGCCCAAGCCAGCGCTTTCAAAACCAAGGCCGGACAATAAAATATTCGTTTCAATAATATTTTCCAGTGCCGGAGTTACAACGTTGGAATCGCAAGCGGCTTTCGCCTTGACCCCGTCCTTCATCAGCATTTCGTAGCAAAGGGTGGCTAGTGCTAATGCGGTGTTCGTTCCTTTGGCAGGGCCACAATCCCCTTCTCTAAATCCGCAAGGCAGTCCAGCATTTACGTTGGAATAGGATCTAGCAGTTGCTCTTGCTTCAAAATACGTCGATAAAGCGTCGCCCATACCTGAAACGAGAAAACGTGTAGGCGCATTTGCAATTACGGTGGTATCAATCAATACAACACTTGGGCTTTGCTTAAAGTAAGCATAGTCGTCGAAGGCACCTTCAGGAGTATACAGCACAGCAGAGTGGCTGGTTGGTGCATCCGTAGCAGCTATCGTTGGACAGATAATCAGTGCTTCGCCCTGAGCTACGCATTTTGCCGCGTCAATGGCTTTGCCACCGCCGAGGCCGATCGTTGAGGTGCAGCCTTTTTCCTTGGCGATTTCCTGCAATCTTGCAACTTCCTGACGTGAGCACTCCCCTTTGAAACCGCTCTCAACAAAAGTGACGTTAAATTTCTTGGCTGTTGCGTCTAATTTATCCTTTACACGTTTAACATCATCCGGATGTGCAATTAATAAGGTCGAAGGACCGAAGGACTTTACAAAGTAGCCCAAATTCAATAGCTCGTCTTCCCCCTGAACGTACTTCGTTGGGCAAATAAATGCTTTTCTCATCTTATTTCCTCCTTGTAATGAGTAGGTATTTGTGACTATGTCTCAACTATAAGGCACCCTTTACCAAATTACAGTGGAATATCATAGCAGAAAATTATAATTTGCAATCGTAATTATTTGCTCTTTCATCGGTAAATAGTATCCTTTTGTCATATTCGTTGTCATAAAAATACCATTCTAATGAATAACTTATAGTCCGGTATACAGAGTCGTTGCTATAATAGGAGTTAAGCTATACATCCCCTCGCTGCTTTATGATGAGAATAGACTGGAGGCGAGCAAAATTTGATCAGCGAATATTTGCGCATCAATAAGATCTTTGATTTGAAAAAGTGGGAGGCCCTTCAGGACTCGCTTGCTTCGGTCACAAAGCTCGCAATCCTTACCGTGGATTACAAAGGCAATCCTGTTACGAGTCATAGTGGTTGCCAATCATTTTGTCACATGGTACGGAAGGATCCTGATCTGCAGAGATACTGTCAAAAGTGTGATTCGCGCGGAGGGTTGGAGGCGGTTCGATCGAACAAGCCTTACATTTACTTGTGCCATTACAACATAATTGATATTGCGATCCCCATCATCATCGATGATAAATACATAGGAGCCGTGATGGCGGGACAGGTAAGACTGTCCGACAGCTCCAATGCAAACGATCTGGAGCAAATTTTAACTTCAACGAACCGGAAAATCTATAATGAGAGATGGGAAGACCTAGAAGGACATTATGATTTACTTCCCACGATGTCCTATGAAGAAGTCGTGACGATCTCGAACATGTTGTTTCTTCTTTGCAACTACATCGTAGAAGAGGCGCTTAATAAAAATTTGATCGTTGAAATGCTTGAGCGGGCCTCCGGGAAAACTGATGAATCCGGCATTTCCGCGATTCTACCAGGCTACACAATCAAAAACATAGAAAGCCTCAAAAAGGAAATGACTAATGCCGTCGCCGACGCCTATTTGAAAAGAACAACCGGTGAAGCAGAGGTGTGTTCGAATCCTGTACTGAAGCCTGCATTTACATATATATTTGAGCATAAAAGCGAAACGATCTCTTTAAAAGTAATGGCTGATTTATGCCACATTAGTCCGAGTTATTTCAGCAGATTGTTTGCCAAGGAAACCGGCGAGAACTTCTCAAGCTATCTGGCACAGATGAAAATCAAATGGGCCAAACAATTGCTGGAGGTCACAGATATGCCGGTTTCCCAAATTAGCGATGAACTTGGCTTTAATGATCCGGGTTATTTTATAAAAACGTTTAAAAAATATGAGCAAATCACCCCTTCTCTTTACCGAAAATACTATAAGGACCAATGAAATGAACAGTTAAATAATTCAGCGACAGTCAAGGGAATTTTAAATTGCATCCTAAACAGTCGCTG
Source organism: Paenibacillus puldeungensis (assembly GCF_042678945.1). Lineage (NCBI taxonomy): Bacteria > Bacillati > Bacillota > Bacilli > Caryophanales > Paenibacillaceae > Paenibacillus > Paenibacillus puldeungensis. The sequence continues at coordinate 140,244 of NZ_JBHTLM010000012.1, forward strand.
TCTTTTTATGGTTCTTTCAACAAACACTTTTCTATTGTTATACCCATTCTACACGTTCCAACAAATGATACTGCTTAACTGCATACCTTTCCGCCTCCTCTTCTACCCTTTACTTAGGTTAAGCAAAAGAATACCGTTTCATCATCATGAGGTCAACTTTTGCAGCAGTATATGTAGCTTTTATCCTCTGGTTATTTGCATAAAGTCAACAAGAAAAGCCCTATTTTAATGGAAATGTAGAATTTTGTCGATTAAAGTAATATTTTGCGATTTTTTTGTAGACAAACCCAATGTTCTCCATGTAAAATCACGGGGACAACATGATTGCGAATGGGAGTGACAGCTAGATGCGAAAGTATCGTGATTTACCTTTAGCAGTGAAGTTTCAATTGGTTCTGGGACTGTTTCTAGTCCTCTTATTTGGAGCTCTTATCACTTTTAGCCTTCAGCAGTTGCGGGAAATCAGCATCTCCAAGGGCGAGGCGGAAGCGCGAATTGCCGGCAAGGAATTCACACAACATTTCAACAGCAGTATGGATAGAGTGCACTCCACTCTTCAAACCTTATCAGAGACACTCTTAGCGTCTCGGGAGCAGCAAAGCATGTCACGCGAGGATATTGTACAACTGCTCCAGCATGCGCTAGAACAGCGTCCGGAGTTATTGGGATTTTATACACTCTGGGAGCCTGATGCCTACGATCATAACGATAAAGCTCATGTGAAAAAGTCTGCATATGATGACAGCACCGGGCGTTTTATGCCATATGTTGTACGCAACGAAGATAAAATCGTAATAGAGCCTCAAATTGATTACAACACACCAGGTGTCGGCGATTATTATCTGGTGCCTAAAAATACGAAGAGACCCTTCTATATGGAACCATACAAGTATAAGATCGGCGGCAAGGAAGAACTGATCATGTCAGTAGTCGTGCCAATTTTGGATAAGGACGGAAGCTTTCTCGGTATTGTTGGCGCTGATATCCGGCTGGATCGTTTACAATCTGAAGCTAGTAAATATAAGCCGCTTGGCGGGTATGTATCCTTGATCAGTACCGGCGGGCTGTATGTAGCAAATCCGAATGACCCTGACTCTTTAGCTAAACCTTTTGGAGACAACCCTGAGAAGGAAGCATTATGGAAGGATGTCAAAACCGGCAAACGCTTGATGGGTTATACAGCCAACTCAAAAGGCGAGATCGTGGCGCGTTTCCTGGATCCGGTTCAACTTCCCGGAAACAACAAAGTATGGTACGCCCAAACGGCTGTTCCACAAAAAACGGTAATGGAAGCATACTACAATAGCCGCCTCTTCTACCTCATTATCGCGATCACCGCCATGTTAGTTCTCGGCTTCGTTGTTGCCATACTGACTCGCTTTATGGTTGTCAACAAGCTCAAATTACTGGTTGGTAAACTACAAGTCATGGCTGAGGGCGACTTAACACAGTCCTTAGATATTAAAGGACGCGATGAATTCGGTATGATGGCCCAGTTCTTCAATACGATGACCGAAAAGCTCAGAAGCATGTTCCATTCGGTGAGCGTGTTGACGCAAGCGGTAGGCGTAACCTCTCGGGAACTAACCGCAGCGGCTGAGCAAACCAGCAAGGCCTCCGAGAGTATTGCCGAATCGGCCCAAGAGCTTGCTTCCGGAGCCGAATCGCAGAACAATTATGCGGCCGATACCGCCAAGGCGATGGAAGAAATGGCCACAGGCGTCCAGCGGATTGCTGAATCTGCCGTGACGGTCTCTTCTTCTGCTAATGATGTTAACGAGAAAACCGTTCAAGGTAACCAGAAAATATCTCTGGCTGCCCAGCATATGAAGCAAATGCAAGAAGCCGTTCATCAGACGGAAGATTCTATGGTCCGTCTAACTGAACGATCGGAGCAAATCGGCAGCGTTATTGAGATTATTTCCGGGATCAGCAAGCAAACGCATATGCTCGCTTTAAATGCAGCTATTGAAGCTTCCCGTGTAGGTGAACAGGGCCGCGGCTTTGCAGTTGTCGCAATGGAAGTTCGAAAGCTTGCGGAACAGAGCAGAGTGGCCGCCGAGCAAGTCGCTGAACTGATTGAATACACCAGATCCGATGTAAAAAATGCGGCAACAGCCTTGTCCCACGGCTCTAACGTAGTCCATGAAAGTGTTGATGCAGTTGCTGAAAGCGGTGATATCTTCTCCTCGATCATGAAGGAAATGGCTTACGTAAACGAGCAAATTCAGGAGGTTTCTGCTTCAGCTGAGCAAATGAGCGCAGGCAGCGAGCAGGTCACCGCAAGTGTAGGACAATTAGCCCATATCGCCGGAGATGCTTCAGGAAATGCAGCGAATGTTGCCGCAGCCTCAGAAGAGCAGCTGGCATCGATGGAGCAAATCAGCTCCTCGGCGGAAGCGCTTAGTATGATGGTCCATGAGCTTATGGAGAAGCTGGAACAGTTTAAGGTCGAAGAATAAACTCTTTCGTCCAACCTAAATAAGCCTCCTTTGACAGGGATGTGAGGAACATCCCGTCGAAGGAGGCTTATTATATTCTTCATAGTTGTGGATTATCCTTTATATTAACGACCGAACTGTGATAAGAATAGATTTCCAAATGAAGTTGCCGATATCGATAAGCACGCCAAGCCGAGAACGATGATGAACATTGCGATGAACCAATCCGCTTTTTTCATACTGTCTCCCCCTGCTCTTTAAGCGGAAACCTGATTTCAAAGGAGGTACCGACACCTACCTTGCTGCTGACAAGCATTTGTCCCCCGAGGAGCTCAACCAGCTTCTTGGCTATGGGGAGTCCCAAGCCCGTTCCCCCATACTGCCTCGAGCGCGATTTTTCCACCCGGTAAAACCGGTCAAAAATATAGGCAATTTCGTCGTCTGGAATGCCGATTCCGGTATCTTCTACCACTAAGCAGGCATGCTTGTCTTTCTCATACAGCCGAACATGAATTTGTCCAGCTTCCGTATATCGCACCGCATTTTCAAGCAAATTGATGAGCACCTGTTCCATTCGGAGGCCGTCACCATAAATGAGCGGAATGCCGCTACCGATGCTGGTATCCAGCAATAAGCCCTTGTCGCCTGCTTTTAGCTCAATTTTTCGAACCGCATTGCCCACAATTTCAGCTAGGTCAATCCATTCGAGGGACAGGCTGATTTTACCTTCCTCCATTTTGGCCAGCTCAAATAGATCATTGACCAAATGCTGCAGCCTAAGCGCTTCCTGGTGAATAATCTCGAGATACTTGTCCCTTTCCTCCTCAGTCTCGTAGAGCCGGTCCATAATGACCTTGGCGTACCCTTCTAAATAAGTAATTGGCGTACGCAATTCGTGTGATATGTTGGCAAAAAACTCCTGCCTCGTATCACGATATCGCTGCAGCTCCTCCGCCAAATGGTTGATCTCTAAAGCCAATGAACCGACCTCGTCATTTTGCCGAATCTCTAATCTCGTTTCCAGCTCCCCTTCCGCTATTCTACGGGTGGCGTTCTGAATTTGCAGCAGCGGCTTCGATAAAGTGTGGGCCAGAATCCAGGTGATGCCGAGCGCAAGTAAAAATGCACCTGCTCCAGAGAGAAAAATCAACCTGCGCACCGCGGCAATGGACTCGTCCATATGCTGTGTCGAGGACAGCACGTAAATGGCGGACTTTGCTTTGGCCCCGTTTAAACCGGGTACAGCCTTGGCTGAGACAAAATACCGTTCCCCTTTGGGCCCCGTATGCTGAAGATGAACGCTTTTGCCTGCGAATAATTGCTTGACATCTTCTTGGCGGATAAAGGAATGGTCTTTAAGACTATGCATACCTGAATGAGCTAAAACTTTGCCTTGCGGATCTACAAACAACATGCTTACATTCGAGAAATCAGCGAACTCGAGCATCGTTTGCTCCGTGGAAATGTGCGGAGTTTCCGCCATTGTCGCAAAGTGAGTTGTTAATTCTTCTACCTCGGTTTTCATTTCCGTATTGTAAAAATTCATGAACATCCGGTCGATCGCGATTCCAAGCGAAACGAGCACGACGGCAAAGGCGGACAGAATGATTAAGCCGAGCTTAAATTCGATTCTATTTCTTCTCATTTAGCGCCCCCGCACCATTAAACTTATAACCAACCCCCCACACGGTCTGGATCGGGTTATAGGAGAGTCCCGCCTTTTGCGCTTTATCGCGAATGTTCTTGATATGTGTATCGACCGCACGAACATCGCCAACGTATTCAAACCCCCAGATTAGGTCTACAAGCTCTTCCCTGCTGAACGCACGCTGCTGATTCTTAGACATTGTCATCAGCAAATCAAATTCCTTCTGCGTAAAATCAACCACAGTGCCGTGAATGTATACCTCACGACCCTCGGGATATATTTTCAGCCCCAAAAATTCCATTACCTGCTCCTGGACTGTGGTAGTCTGCGTCAATGCCGCTCTACGAATCAAGGAATAGACTCTTGCCAACAGCTCTTCGGGTTCAAACGGCTTAGTTAGATAGTCATCCGCCCCAATCCCTAGCCCATATACCTTGTCTTTCGTCTCCGAACGTGCTGTAAGCATCAGAATCGCAATGTTGCTGGTCTCTCGAATCGCCTTGCAGACCTGCCAGCCATCCATATCCGGCAGCATCACATCAAGGAGGACAATATCGAATGTATACCGGCTCATCATACTTAAAGCTTCATGGCCGCTCATTGCTTCTTTGACTTCAAGGCCTTCCTTGGTCAAATAAATTCGGAGGAGGTTGCGCATGTTCCATTCATCATCCACTACTAAAACCTGAAGCTTGGACACCCCATCACCATCCTTTTCATCTACCAAACTGTAATCCCACTATACTGATTTTACGGTTCATTACAAGTATCCCCAGCTAGAAAGTTTTACATATGCCACCCTAGCGTTTTTTCTCCCCCATGATAAATGGCATCAAGAAAAAATGCGATAACGGACAAATCAGTACCCATAGAAGCGGTAAAATGTTCATGGATGCGCCGCTAAAACGGCCTACTACCAACGCAGCAGCAACAAGCACGACTGGAAGTACACAGTACAGGAGCATCATCCAATTGTGACGTTTAGCTTGATGGTGATGCGAGGAACAATGCCCGTCAGCTTTTATCTGATGATCCTGATGATTCCTGCTCTCATAATCCGTTTGCATCTGACTCGCTTGTGTATGATGCTTATGCCCTCCGCCGCGCATACCGAACATCATCACGACCATCATTAAGGAACAGGCCAGTGGCCATATCCATGATCCATCCATCGTAAAACCTCCTTCAATAGTTGCTCCTTATAACTTACTGTCTAAATTCTAGCTGACGATTATGTAGAAACCATGAAGAAGGCCAGCCGGAGCTTGCAAAAGGTCTTTTATTGAATAGGCGTAATGAAAAAGAGCATGATTCATAGGAATCATGCTCTTTTCAATCCGACTACATTTATGAAAAACATCAACCCAAGAACATTACGGAAGAGAATTTCTTTCATACAAACAGGCTGATCAAGGATTGTCCGCCTTGTCAGCCTGTTTACTTACCAAACACATCCCTGAGCTTAGTATCGTCAAACCCAAAGTATGTATTTGCCCATAAATTGTTATTCGTCCGCCAGCTCCACGTTATGGTAGACTTGCTGAACGTCCTCCAAGTCCTCTAGCGCATCGATCAGTTTCTCAAATTGAACCTCTGCATCCTCCGGAAGAGTAACATAGTTCTGAGCTAGCATCGTCAGCTCGGCTACAGTAAACTCAGTAATCCCGGCGTTCTTCAAGGCGCCTTGCACGACATGGAATTGATCCGGTTCAGCATAGACAATGACGGATTCATCTTCCTCGACGATATCGCGAACCTCTACATCGGCTTCCATCAAGATTTCAAACACTTCATCTATGGTTTTTCCTTCAAGACCAATGACTGCCGTAGCATCGAACATATAAGCTACCGATCCGCTTACGCCCATGCTGCCACCGTTTTTATTAAATGCTGAACGTACTGCCGGAGCTGTACGATTCACATTGTTCGTTAATGTATCTACAATAATCATTGATCCGTTCGGTCCAAAGCCTTCGTAACGAAGCTCTTGGTAAGTTTCTTCAGCACTGCCCTTGGCTTTGTCAAGCGCACGGTCAATGATCGCTTTAGGTACATTGTATGTTTTAGCACGCTCCAGAACGACTTTTAAAGCACGGTTCGATTCCGGATCCGGTTCGCCCTTCTTGGCGGCAACGTAGATTTCGACTCCAAACTTCGCGTAGACTCGGCTTGTGTTGGCGTCTTTAGAGGCTTTCTTCTCTTTAATATTGTTCCATTTGCGACCCATACTGTTCCCACTTTCTTTTTTTAGTTCCTATCTATTATAACCGAATTTTACATTGGTGTGGAACACTAACGATAAACCTTCTGTGGCAGTACTATACTCGTAGGAGCTTTTATAGGTTCTTTAGCTACGAATGCACAAAAAACCTCCCGGCGGGAGGTTTTTTATAGTGCTCACTATTCGAAGGGTTGAATTGAACTGGGATCCATATACATGACTTCCCATAGATGTCCGTCGGGATCTTGGAAGCTTCCGGAGTACATGAAGCCGTGATCTACGATATCGTTATAGGGTTTTCCGCCAGATGCCAGCGCTTTATTTACGATTTCGTCCACCTGTTCGCGACTGTTCGCTGACAATGCCAGAATCGCTTCAGTGTGATTCTCGGTATCCACGATTTGTTTGTTCGTAAACGTCTTGAAGTACTCTTCGGTCAGCAGCATCGCAAAAATATGCTCACTGATCACCATGCAGGCGGCTTGTTCGTTCGTAAACTGCGGATTAAATGTAAAACCGACTTGTGTGAAAAACTCCTTCGATTTCTGCAAATCTTTCACTGGCAAATTAACGAAAATCATGTTCAACGTAAGAGCCATCCCGCGATCACCTCATCCTATGATTTATCCTGAATTAGTTTATCATGGTATATCCATACATTTCTACCATTTTATTTCGACAATATCCACAGAAAAACGCCCACAAAGTCAATTTTCGACCTCGGGGCGTTCCGCTTCAAGTTCAATTATAGCATCTTCGTTGTCCACGACTCGCAGTTCCACGTTTCGGTCACTACGTCCTGATAAAATTCCGGTTCGTGTGATATGAGCAAAATGCTGCCTTTGTAAGCTTTGAGCGCACGCTTCAGCTCGTCCTTAGCGTCCACATCCAAGTGGTTCGTAGGTTCGTCCAGTACAAGTACGTTCGTCTCGCGATTAATCAGCTTACACAAGCGTACCTTGGCCTTCTCCCCGCCACTCAGTACGGCGATTTTGCTTTCGATATGCTTGGTCGTCAAACCGCATTTGGCCAAAGCGGCACGGACTTCAAACTGGGTATACGAAGGAAACTCGTTCCATATCTCTTCAATACACGTGTTGTAATTAGCCTCTTTCATCTCTTGCTCAAAATAACCAATTTCAAGAATATCACCTAGCTGAACAGAACCGGAAATTGGCGGAATTTGTCCTAAAATACTGCGGAGCAGCGTGGTTTTCCCGATCCCGTTGGCGCCAACTAAAGCGATTTTCTGCCCGCGCTCCATGCGCAGATTCAACGGCTTGGACAACGGTGAATCATAACCGATCACAAGGTCCGTCGTCTCAAATATAAGCTTGCCCGACGTTCTCGCATCCTTGAAATTGAACTGTGGCTTCGGTTTTTCCTTGGCCAGCTCAATGACCTCCATTTTATCCAGCTTCTTCTGTCTAGACATCGCCATGTTACGGGTGGCGACGCTCGCCTTGTTGCGCGCGACGAAATCCTTCAGATCAGCGATTTCCTGCTGCTGACGCTTGTAAGCAGATTCTAGCTGCAACTTCTTCGCCTCATACACCTGCTGGAAATAATCGTAGTCCCCAACGTAACGGTTAAGCTCCTGATTTTCCATGTGATAGATCAGGTTAATTACGCTGTTCAAAAACGGAATGTCGTGCGAAATCAATATGAATGCATTTTCATATTCCTGTAGGTACCGCTTGAGCCATTCAATATGCTGCTCATCCAGATAGTTGGTCGGTTCGTCCAGCAATAAAATATCCGGTTTCTCTAGAAGCAGCTTAGCCAGCAGCACCTTGGTCCGCTGCCCGCCACTCAAATCGTTAACGTCTTTGTCAAGACCGATATCGGTTAGACCAAGCCCACGAGCGGTTTCTTCGATTTTTGCATCGATCATATAGAAATCCTGATTCGTCAGCGTGTCCTGAATCGTGCCGACATCCTCCAGCAGCTGTTCAAGCTCCTCTGGCGAGACTTCGCCCATTCTGGCGTACATATCGTTCATTTCCTGCTCCATATCGAACAGGTATTGGTATGCCCCGCGAAGCACGTCACGAATCGTCATGCCTTTGCTTAGCACCGCATGCTGATCCAAATAGCCGACGCGTGTCCGTCTAGCCCATTCAATTTTGCCTTCATCTGGCTGCAGCTTACCCGTAATGATATTCATGAAGGTGGATTTACCTTCTCCATTGGCCCCGATCAGGCCGATATGCTCCCCTTTTAACAATCGGAAGGAAACATCGCTAAATATAGCCCGGTCCCCGAAGCCGTGGCTAAGTCTTTCTACGTTCAATATGCTCATGAAATAAACACCTTTTCTAATATTTTATCTGAAATGGTACACTCGTCATATTATAAAGGGTAAAGCGATAACAACTCAATATGGCGGGAAAAATAATATAAGGAAATATAGTAACAAAAAGCGCCATCTCATGATTAGGTACGAGATAGCGCCTTTTTCGTTCACAGAGTGGGATTGATCAATGATCTTCTAATAACCCAAAATTTCATCTATTTTTTGCAGCTCATCCGCCGTAAAGGTCATGTTGTTTAGCGTCTCCACTGCATCTTCAATTTGGCCCACCTTGCTTGCACCAATCAGCGCCGAAGTGACCTTTCCGCCGCGGAGCACCCAGGCCAGCGCCATTTGCGACAGCTTCTGTCCTCTCCCTGCCGCCATTTCGTTTAATCGCTTGACCTTCAAGATACGTTCCTCATTTATATCCTCTGGACGGAGGAACCTGCTTGGGCCTCCCGCCCGCGAATCTGCCGCTATTCCGTTCAGGTAACGGTCCGTCAAAACGCCACCCTCCAGCGGGGAGAAAACGATCGATCCGATACCTTCTTCTTCCAGAACATCCTGCAGTCCCTCTTCGATCCAGCGATTCATCATCGAATAATTCGGCTGATGGATCAGACATGGCGTACCCAGTTCGCGGAGAATCTTGGCTGCAGCCCGGGTTTCCTCAGGCCGATAATTCGAGATGCCCACATAGAGAGCTTTGCCCTGGCGAACGATCAGGTCGAGCGCAGACATCGTTTCCTCCAGCGGCGTATCCGGATCCGGACGGTGATGATAGAAAATATCTACATACTCCAGACCCATCCGTTTTAAGCTTTGATCGAGGCTGGCAACCAAATATTTTTTGGACCCCCATTCACCATAAGGTCCTGGCCACATATCATAACCCGCTTTAGTTGAAATGATCATCTCGTCGCGATAAGGTCTGAAATCGTCCTTCATTACTTTTCCAAACGTTTCTTCGGCAGATCCATATGGCGGCCCGTAGTTGTTCGCTAAATCAAAATGGGTAATGCCAAGATCAAATGCTCTTCTTAGCATAGCCCGCCCGTTCTCGTAAGAATTGATTCCACCAAAATTGTGCCAAAGCCCCAAGGAAATGGCCGGAAGCTTTAGTCCGCTTCTCCCAACACGATTATATGTCATCGTTTCATATCTTTTGCTATCTGCTTGATATACCACAGTAGTACCTCCTTCAACATTTATAAGTCCAATATAATCGAATTGACAGGCAAAACCTATATCAACAAGGATGATATATATGGCATCGTGTCGTTTTTATTGGATCCGGTATTCTGTAGGAGACACGCCGACGGTTTTCTTGAACATCTTGGAGAACAACAGTGCGTCCCGATATCCCACCGATCGGGCAATCTCCCCTACCGTGAATTTCCCCTTCTTTAACAGCTCACATGCCCGCTCCATCCGATACCGCAGCAAATATTGCTGAGGCGGAAAGCCCGTGGCCTCCTTGAAAATAGCTGATAAATATTTACGGTCAAGTCCAACAACCTGAGCAAGCTGGCCAACGCTGACTTCGTCGCTGTAATGGCTGTGTAGAAACTCCAAGCAAGAATGAATATATGAATTGCGAGCTCCTGATCCCAGGATTCCGCATTCGGAAGATGGGGCAAGCTCCACCATGACCGACAATGCTTCATTCAGCAAGGCGTGCAAACGCAAATCACGCGTTGTCGCGTGCTCACCAGCCTCATTCAACAGGTCGTACAGCTTGGGCATTAACCGCGTATCCATAGAGAAAACTGGATTTTGCGGGCTAACCCCGGTTCTGTTTAAAATGCTGTCCACCTGATCCCCGTAAAAACCGATCCAAGAGTAAGTCCAGGGATTGATCTCATCAGCCTGGTAAAAAATAACCCGGTCAGGATATAAGATAAATGCTTGTCCGGCAGTGAGTGTAAACGTCTTGCCCTCGGAACGTACAATTCCCTCTCCCGAGTGGATAAAGTGAATTTTGTATAAATCCCGTACGCCGGGTCCGAAGGAATGCTGCGGCGCACATTTTTCTTTTCCCCAAAAGCATAAATATAAATCCGGCGTTTCACGGAATGGCCGATCCGGATTGCAGTGAAAAATCGCTCCCAAAGGCTGGCACCCTTTCTAAATTTGATGGAGCATCCTTAGATTACTGCCTCCTGAGACATTTTAGCATATCCATGGATTTTCCGTAATTGCTGGGAACCGTTTAATAAGAGCCACTCTATCGTTTCATCAGCTTTTTAAAAAAGCCGTTCATTCGCAATAGCTCTTGCGGTGGTCCGTACTCAATGAGTTTGCCCTCTTGCAGTACTAATATCAAATCAGCATACTCATGAGTTTTATCCAGTTGATGGGTTGTGACGATGCGAGTTACGTCCTTGTTCATATCAAGGATTGCGTCCCAAACCTTTCGGGCATTTTCCATATCAAGTCCAGCTGTTGGCTCATCGATAACAATACATTTTTTGCTGCTTATTAAAGAACGGATAATGGCTATTCGCTGTCGCTGGCCTCCGGATAGGTTTCTTCCGTTTTCAAGTAGAAAGGTATCATACTGATTTGGCATTTCTGCTATCAGACGATCTAAATTTAGTTTTTGAGCCATATCCTTCATTTGCCGTTCGGAGACATCTCGCCCCAAAGCCAAGTTATCGAAGACACTCGCATTAAGCAGAAATGGATCCTGCCATACTGCAGAAGGCAATCCAATATTCGGACCAGTTGTTATCATCTCTCCTTCTGTTGGTTCATATAAGCCAGCTATTATTTTAAGCAAAGTTGATTTGCCTGATCCACTCTCCCCTAAAATGACCACGAAGTATCCCTGATTGATTTCACAAGAGATGGAATCTAGTGCCTTCTTTCTCTCGTTTGGGTATGTATATGATAAATTTTTTATCTCAATATGAGTCCGCAGCGTATATTTCTCATTCATAGGCTTCAACGAGAGAAATTCTTGAACACGATTTGCTGCAGCTAACGAGCTCTGAATGGCGCTGGCTAGATCACCCGCATTTCTCGAGGGGAAAAAAATCAGCTGGATCGTGGCAAGGAAACTGACCAAATGCCCCACGCTCATGGAATCCTTAAATACGGACCAGCCTCCTATCAACAAAACTACAATATAGGCTGCGTTTTCGGCAAACGCTCCGATTACCTGTACAGTTCCCTGAGCCATACTTCTTTTGATTTCCGCATTCTCTGACTTAATAAAGGCTTCTGTGCATCGTTTAAGACACCATTTTTCAATATTCAGACTAATGATATCTCTGCATCCGTGAATAATGCATTGTGACTTCTCAAGGGTATCTGATATAGCATCTTGTGCGAAGCGATGAATACGTATCATGGACCTGCTGAATATGAGTGGAATGACTGCTGATATTGCCAAAAAAGGTACTAGAATAATCATTAATTTGGAGTTTACATTAAGGAGCGTAACTACGGCCCCGATCAATTGTGCAGCAGAATGCACGATCTGTACCAGGATCATTCCATACAAATTGGACCAAAGTGGAAGGTCCGAGGTGATATATGCTTGTATTTTTCCAGTAGGAAGCTGTTCGCTTTGAGCGTATGGGAGCCTCATTAGATGACTCAGAACAGCTGTTCTAAGCCTTGCTAAAATCCGTTCCTTTACCTTTGTACTTAAGTATCCTAACAATAAAGAAAGGCCCCAGGTTGCGCACCAGCTTAAAGCAAACAGTATTATTAACAACATGACACTTCCATAGGAGTCACCTTTTACAAATCCTTCGAAAATGTTGCCCAGCAGCACTGGCCTTGTCAGGTTTAAACCTGCTGCACCCATTCCAGCGATTGCTGTATACACAACAAAGCGTTTTACTACTCTCAAAGGTTCAACTAATTCTTTTATTTTCATAATATTCTGGCTCCCCTTATTCGTTTTACTCCATAAAAAAGAGCAGTACCGCATAGGCCAAAACCTATGGTACCACTCTTTTTCCAAGTGTTTTTTTATCGGATCGAGTTGATTTAGTGTGCTCCTACTGGTTCATGTACCAACTGGTACATCGTTCCCAGCGTCGTCATTGTTGACATTGGAGTTGACTCCAACGGATAATATCCTTTGTTGACCATCCACTGCCATACATCGTAAGCATGGTGTGAGCTCATACAGAACGCATGCTCCAAAAAGCTACGGATTTCCGGGTGGCTCATTTCCATGGCTGCCCATGCATATTCTCTTCCCGCACGTTTCAAGGTTAGCAAATAAGCAGTGGCGATTTCTCGATCCGTGAACTGTTGAACGTCTGTTCTAGGCATAACGGGAACCGGAGCTACCGTCGATTCGGTATATGATTGTAAAACCGGTTGAAGATCTGGGATTGGCAATTTGGAAGTAGCTCCTTCGGCCTTACTTAAATATTCGACCTTCATATTGTAATCCTGAATATGCAGCGGAAAATGCTTTTCCAAAATCGCCTTTAGTTGTGGATCCTGAGCCTGATTCATAAAGCAAGCCATGTTGGTTATAGAGTTTACGCAGCTTAATGTCAGCTCATTCAAGTCGCAGGCCTCATGCGCAGCCAGTTGCATAGTTGGTTCCTCCTTTAGAAGAGATGTATAACGCCAAATATAGAGTGTACCGTTCAACTCGTTCTTATCGAAATGAACACAATATAACTTTTCCATATCTTCTTTTTTTTGTAATAATCAGTTTTCTAATCAGGGACAAATACCTATTTCTGTTGATAGGCATATAGTACATTAACATTTGATACTTGGAGAGTGAAAACATGAATAAAACCATGAATCAGGATCACCTGGCTTGGCACGAAACATTAGAGCTGCATGAACTCGTTGCCTTTCAATCCACAAACCTTGTACTGTTTAAAAAGAAACTGCCCACGCTTCAAGACCCTGCGTTAAAATCTCTATATATGGAAACCATTACAAGCTTAGAAACGCGAGTTGCTCAAATTTTATCCGATGGCCCCTACATCACACCGCAACGCCATGCCTGACATGACTGCAATTGATGCCGCAAGCCTGTTGGGCTTCGCAAAAACAGCTGTAAGAAATTACTCCATCGCTATCACCGAAACCGCGACACCTCAGCTCAGAGAAACCTTCCAAAAACATCTGATCCACACCATTGGACTTCACGCTAAAATATTCAACTATATGTACCAAAAGGGATTTTATCCTTCCTACAACCTTGAACAGTTGCTGGCTAATGATGTTAAAATGGCCAACGACGCTTTAAAATTGTAGTCAATAGACGTAAGCCCCGAGAGCCGGGGCTTTACGTTGAGAATTGCTCTATTTTTTCCTTTCATTTTCCTCTGGCTCATCGTACTTATTAATATGAGCCGTGATTGCTTCAACGGCTTCATTTACATTTGTTGTTGCTGGTACCTCCTTGACCTCATCTTCGGTTTTGTCGATAAAGTTCTGATGGTCTGCACGTATAGCTTCGATTCTGTTACTCATCATTCATCCTCCATTATTTTGTGATAAAGCCTTCATAATACGACCTAGCCCAGTTTTTCAAGCTACAATTTACTTTGCTTCCCTCCATGGAATTTATGTATGCCCATTTAAGGAAAAGGCGCTCCGCATGCACTATGCCCCCTTTTGCTCATAGCAAAAAGCACTACCGATTGTAATCGGAGTGCTTTTTATGTTCCTTGCTAGCACGGAGACGCATATAGATGCATAGCATGTCGCTAGATGGAACATTTATGAAAAAAAGAACACCGCCGTGTGATCGGCAGTGCTCTTTATTGCTTGGCGGCGTCCTACTCTCCCAGGACCCTTCGGTCCAAGTACCATCGGCGCTGGAGGGCTTAACGGTCGTGTTCGGGATGGGTACGTGTGGAACCCCTCCGCCATCGCCACCAAACATGATTTTTCGAAGCTATCGCTTCTCGAAATCGCAGCGAGAAAATATCAGCCCTTATAAAGGACTTGCAGCTTAAGTTCAGATGTTTGATCACCTGAAAACTGGATACGAAACGTTCTTTGCGTTTTAAATTAGCATATGCTTCCGAAGTAGCTTTACTTCGTAAAGCTTTTAGGATAAGCCCTCGACCGATTAGTACCTGTCAGCTCCATGCATTGCTGCACTTCCACCTCAGGCCTATCAACCTCGTCGTCTTCAAGGGGTCTTACTAATTGGGAAATCTCATCTTGAGGGAGGCTTCACGCTTAGATGCTTTCAGCGCTTATCCCGTCCGCACTTA